>NZ_JBITTW010000003.1:0-251349 GCF_044542195.1 Pseudomonas sp. NPDC079367 | reverse complement strand
CTCAGCTCCCCGGGCGGCAAGGGCTACAACGAATTCCGCATCGAAGACAAAAAAGGCGCCGAACAGATCTACATCCACGCCCAGCGCGACTGGGATGAAAACATCGAACACGACCAGAAAATCCGCGTCGGCAACGAACGGCATGACACTGTTGAAGCTAACGTCTTGAGCGAGTTCAAGGTCGAAGAACACCGCATCACCCATCTGGACCGCATCAGCGAAATGCGCGCGGATGATCACCTGACGGTGGGTGTGACGCAGCATGTGAAGGTGGGGACTGGCCAGTTTGTGGAGGCTGGGACGGAGATTCACTATCACGCTGGTGACAAGGTGGTGGTTGAGGGTGGCATGGAACTAACGGCCAAGGCAGGCGGGAGTTTTGTGAAGGTGGATGCGGGTGGTGTCACGATTAGCGGCGCAGAGGTGAAGGTAAATACCGGTGGTGCGCCGGGGGTGGGGGCAGGGATTGGGATTCTGACGCCTTTGATTCCAGGGCTCGCGGCGGTGGACGCCGCCGGCAGACTGATGGATACGGCCAAAGCCAATCCGACGTGGCTTGAACTAAATTTGCATTACGACAACCTTGAGCCTGTCCCTGGTGCCTCTTACCGCGTTGAGTTTGCAGATGGTTCAACTCGCGAAGGTGTGCTGGACAATGACGGTTTTGCCCGCCTTGAGGACGTCCCGAAAGGCCCGGCCAAGGTTTATTACGGTGAGGACCCGCGGCCATTCACCCGTGAAAGCGTGGCGGTCGTGCAGAACTCGGATGAAAAGGTTAACGAAGACCTGCGCAAACTCGGGCTCGACCCGAATCAGGTCGATTTACAGGCACTGGTGGAGAAAGCCGCAGGGAGGCTGACATGAGCGAGGCAGTAGCTGAAAGCGCAAACGACGGTGGCCAAGACCGTAGCGCCGCCTATCAAGAGGCTGCAGTTGAACTGGCGAAAGGTATCGCGCTGGGCGCAGTGCCGTTTCTGGGACAGGCCATTGACGCCTACGACACCATCGAATCCTCCATCGTCCTCTACAACGCAGAGTCGACCGATGGCAAGGAAGATGCGCAATTCGACCTGCTGATGGCCGTCATCGGCTGGATCCCCGGTCCCGGCGACGGCCTGAAAAAGAGCCTGCGAATCGTCAACAAAGACCCACAACGCTACGCCCCGGTGTTGTTCGACCTGCTGCGCTTCGTTCTGCAAGAGTGCGGCATCAAAACCAGCCCGGAAGAACTGCTCAAGCAGATATTCGACGCCGGCAAGCTGCGCGCCGAACTCGACGGAATCATCACCGGCGTAAAAGGCTCTTCGACTTTTCAAAGCCTGCCCAACTGGGCAAAGACCTCAGTCGTCACCGTCCTTGCCGCCTCCCGCGACAACATGCCGGCCATGGTCGCAATTGTTGAAAAGCGCTTGGTCAAATGGAAAGGCATGCAGCGCAACAGCTCTGCTGCCTCCTCCGGTTCAAGCCATCCGAAAAAAGCGGAAAAACCTGCGAACAAAGATGCCGCCGTTGCAGCCAAAGGCACAGACGGTGCCAGTGGCACTCACTCCAATCAGGTCGAAGCCTCCAAAGTTGGTCTTCAGGCTCCTTCCAGCATTTTGAACGAGGGCTTGGGTGTCAGCGGCGAGCACATCGCCGACTACATCTGTGCCGTGGAGTTTGGCTGGGGCAAGGACTGGGATGGACACGACAAGGGCGCTGACGGTAAGTGGCTTGAGGGAGTGCCAAGCGCAAGCAAGTTGGGGAAACTTTCGGCGGGCGGCAGTCCCAAGGCCAAACATATGTTGTACAAGCTCACGGACGGTGCTAACGGCACCGGGATAGACGCGGTTTGGCGGGCTAATCCCGCAAACAATGGCGGCGAAAAGTTCGCCATTGTGGAGGCAAAGGCAAGCCGTGATGAAGATGCACCGAAGTTCATGCGGAAACTGAATAATACGAGAAAGCCAGGGGTCGCATCGAAGTTAGGTGTTTCTGGGCTCACGGAACCGAGTGAACTCATAGAACCTGCCGAAAACGCCGAACCCACAGCCATCGCTGCAACCAAGAGAAAAATCAACAAAGGCAAGAAACAAACTCACGCCCAAAAAAGTGAGAAACCTACAACTAAAAAAATGAAAAGAATACTCGTGCAGATGAGTGACGAATGGATTGAGGAAAATCTGGAGAAAGCGGTATCGGGATATTCGCTACAACTGCAAGTAGCTGGCTCGTATAGTCGCCATTTGTTTTACACCCCTCTCTACCACATCAGCTCCAGCCCTAAGGAACACGCTAGCGCTCGCCTTAACAATACAAACGAATCGACTCATGAAAACCATAAAGCGTTCCACTATTCGGAAGTTGAAGTGAAGAGTTTTGTCAATAAACGTAAAAAATCATTAACAAAGAAGTATGGCGTAATAAATTCGCTTAAGCTAGAGGTGTAAAAAAATGACTAAAAGACAAAAATTCTTTAGCGAAGCTCATTATAAAAACTTTTTACGAGAGCACGACGAAGCAACTGAGCTTCTGAAAACCACTATATTCAAATCCGACACTCCAGAAGGCGAACAAACAATCCGCGCGAGATTTATTCAGCGTTTGACACTTCGCAAGTTGACCGCGACTTATACGGCGGGAGAAGAGATTCAGTCTTTGATTCCCCTCCTTGAAAATTTAGTTGAAAAGTATGAGCTTAGGCAGGCCACGCTAGCGAAATCTGAAAACCTACCCGAAATATCACCGTTAGCCATTGATGATTGGGTGCATGAATATGAAGAATGCGTGCAAGTTATCAGTCTATGTATTTTGCTTCATCGCACAGACCTCCTTAAGCGATTCGTAAGACTGCTCGACAATGCGGGATATGCCGGTGACGACACACTATATGAAGACTTGCTCTGCAAAATCCTGCCTGACCGAACAGATGTAGATCAGTGGTATCACGAGGTTTATTCTCTTCTAATTCAAGCGATTTATGCAGATACAGGAGAAGAAGCTTCGGACCTTCTCAAGAAATTCTGTAGCCAATGGTATCCAGCTTTCAAACAGGCCCCTTGGCATGACACCCACCTTCAGGGAGAGGAAGGAAACTATGTTGGATACTGGGCTTTCGAGGCTGGCGCCGTTGCGTTTCTATACGGTATTGACGACAGCAAAATAAACCACATGGTTTATCCAAAGGATCTAGTCGAATACGCACGCACCTATCAGCCAACCAATAATTCTCAAGTGTCGCGAATCGACGGCGGCCAAGCCTGCAGTAAAGCTGGTTACTGGTTTACTCCTGCAAAAACTGACTCAAGACAACATTTCCAGCAAGGCGAGATTATGCCAAGATTCAGTGATTCCAAATGGGGCGAAACTATCTGGTACTGGTCTGGCGAAGAGTAACCATTGCCGCATCTCTCGGTTATGATCCGGGCTGTTGATAAGCGCTTGGTCAAATGAGCAGCTGTCTGACTGAATTCTCAATTTCTATATAACATCGCTTTGTAAAATGACACAGGGAACATTGATGTCGCTGACTATGAATAGCTCGAATGAACGACGATGGAAACGCCGATCTTCAGCAATCGTAATTCTGATTCTCGCGGTATTTTTCGTGGGACTATATATTTACAGCAAAACCCGAATATCCGGCACTGCTCTCACCTCCCACAATTATATGAACAGGCCAGTAGGTAGCTATTGGGTAAATGACAACTGGGGAGGAAATGGTGGCGTGACCTGTTGCTCGAAGATGTCCGGCGACACTGCGAAGGTAGTTTGGATCCTGAGCATGTCGAAAGCTCAGGAGGATCAAGGAATGAAAATAGAAAGACATGAAGAACTAATGCCTATGCCAAAGCGCAAGGCTGGGGACGACACGCTGCATGTTTACTTTCTTCCCGGTAATAAAATAGAGCTCACGTGGTCTGCAACTACGCTTGATAAAAACTCATTCCGCGAAAATACGACTAAAAGCAACCGTGAATAGCGCAGCTCATATTCACCGCGGTTAACTCAGCCTTAACGCCACAGTCAGAGACTCCATACCACCGCACACCCTCAGCTCTGCCCCGCTGAAGCCCAGTGCGGCAGGCTCGCCCGGCTTCTTGCCCGGGCGCCTATCCGTTACGCTGGAGTCCTCTCATGAACATTCGTCCCTTCCTGCTCACCGCCACCCTCGCCTGCTGCTCATACGCCGCACTGGCCCAAGCCAACGACACCTCCGCCACATCTAATCAAACACCCTACCAATACGGCATGCCACTCCACGTGGCGAAGGTACTTTCGCTAACCGAACCGCCGACCCTGAAATGCAAAGTCATCACTGCCGACATGAAATACATCGACGACACCGGCAAGCCCGCACAAATCAGCTACAGGAAATTGTCTGACGCATGCAGTCAGCAGAACTGACAGACGATTCTGAATTTCCGGTTGGCCGTAGGCGTGGGGTGGTTTCGGCGGGTATGCTCAGGGCCTTCACTACTGCCGCAAGGATTGGCCATGCAGTTGTCGTTCCGCACGTTGTCGAGCTTCACTTCAATCCTGTGTTTTCTGCTGGCGCTGGTCTGGGGATTTTTTCCGGAGGTGTTGCTGGCGATCTGGAGTATCGGTTATTCGGATGGCACCGGCGTAGTCGCTCGGCGCAGCGCGGTGCTGTTTGCGGCGTTGGGGGTGATGTTTTATTTGCTGCGCAATGCTCCGCCCTCAGCAGCACGCAGTGCACTGAGCAATGGTTTCATCGTTGGCTGTTTCGGTTTGGCGGCGTTGGGTTTTGGCGAATGGCTCAATGGCCATGTCGGCCCCGGGATTTTGCTCGCGGTGCTGGTCGAGTTCGCGCTGGGCCTTGGTTTTGTACAGGCCCGGCGCGTGACGGTCGAACTGGGTGAACCGGTCGGTTAAACGGCTCGAGAACGAGCGCTGGTTTGATGTGTACTGGTTTGCTGAGCGAGATCTGAACGCAGGCCTGCGACCAGATTGTTGATTTCACGGCAGCTGTTCAATCGGCTGGCGTCGATTCCGCTGACGTAGAGATCGGCTTGGTCGGTTCGATGGTCGCTAAAAACTTTGACGGACATCGACAAGTCGGGTGACAGCGTGCACTGGCAGCGTTTCGGCAGGAAGCTGCTTTCAATGATGTTGCGTAGTTCCAAGGCAGATAAAAACATGGCGAACCCTCTCCTTTCTGTGCGATTGCCAATCAAGTATTCACGCTGACCCTTTGCTGCGCCTTCGCGGGTGTGCCCCCGCTGTTTCCTTGGTGCGGCAAGTGGTGGTACTGCGAAATGCCCATTGGAGTGTAGGCGCCCAAATCCGGTGCGCCTCACCGAGAGCACGCATAAAACGTGCCTTTGATCGGTTCGTTTTGCTTCCTTCAAAATCAAGCACTTGGAAAAGTGGCCAGTATCCTGCTATTTGCAAAATGCATGAACCGACCATCCGTCCCCTGCAATCTGCAATCTCTGAGCGAATTTGCTTTCGAAGTCTATGACGGCAAGAATGTCTCCCATTGCAATTCAACCCGCACGGAGGCTTCCATGAATTCCTTACGCATTTGCGCGATCACTGGCCTGTTGATCGCCAACCTTGCCACCCTCGCCCACGCCGCCAAGCTCGAAGACGTGGCGCCGTATCCCAAAGCCGAAGCCGGGTTTACCCGACAGGTCATCCATCTGCCCAAGCAAGAGCAGGAAGAGAATTTCCAGGTTGAAATTCTCGCTGGCAAAACTCTGGAAGTGGATTGCAACCGTCAACGTCTGGGCGGTGTTCTCGACGAAAAGAACCTGCAAGGCTGGGGCTATCCGTTCTATCGCCTGGAAAAGGTCATCGGCCCGATGAGCACGATGATGGCCTGCCCACCCGGCAGTCAGAAAAAACGAGCTTTCGTTCCGGTCGTCGGTGACGGCTTCATGTTGCGTTACAACAGCAAATTGCCAGTCGTGGTGTACGCGCCTTCGGACGTCGAAGTGCGCTATCGCATCTGGTCGGCGTCGGACAAAGTCGGCACCGCCCTGCAGGAATAACCGGAGCCCAGCCCTTGATTACTTGCCACGTCAGATATGTGATCGATCCTTATCAGTTAGCCGCGTTCGAAGCTTATGCCATAGCCTGGCTCGACATTGTTGAGCGTTTGGGCGGCACCCATCACGGCTACTTTCTGCCATCCGAGGGCGCGAGCAACATCGCTTACTGCCTGTTCAGCTTCCCGTCGCTGGCCGATTACGAAAGCTATCGGCATATCGCAATGACCGACTCGGAAAGCACCGCATTGGTAGCCGATCTGGTCGAGAAGAAATTCATTGTCAGTTACGAGCGCACGTTTCTGCGCCCGTTGCTGCCCTGATCAACATCACGCCGGCACGCCGCAAGCAGCGGCGCGCTCGGCAACATGGCGCAGGCTGTCGAAGTTGATGTTCGCCCCTGAATCGATGGCGATGAGAATCTGACCGCGAACGCCACTGCGCGCGACGTACTGCTTGATCCCCGCTACTGCCAGGGCACCGGATGGCTCGGTGATCGAACGGGTATCGTCGTAGATGTTCTTGATCGCGGCGCAGAGTTCATCGTTGCTGACCGTGATCACTTCATCTACGCAGAAGTGGCAAACTTCGAAGCCATACGCGCCGATCTGCGCCACTGCCACACCATCGGCGAAAGTACCAACGCTGGGCAAAACCACACGCTCATCCGCGCGCAAAGCCGCCTGCAGGCAGGCCGAATGCTCAGACTCAACGCCGATGATCCGCACTTCCGGGCGCAAATATTTGACGTAAGCCGCGATGCCGGCGATCAAGCCGCCGCCGCCAACCGGGATGAAAATGGCGTCCAGCGCGCCTTGATGCTGCCGCAGGATCTCCATGGCCACGGTTCCTTGGCCGGCGATCACGTCTGGGTCATCGAACGGTGAAACGAACGTGCACCCCGTCTGCTCGGCCAATTGCAGCGCATGAGCCAAGGCAAACGGGAAGCTCTCGCCGTGCAGCAATGCTTTAGCATCGTGACTGCGCACGCCCAGTACTTTGAGCTCAGGAGTAGTGGACGGCATGACGATCGTCGCGGCAATGTTCAACTCCCGCGCCGCCAGCGCTACACCTTGCGCATGATTACCTGCCGATGCAGTGATTACTCCCCGAGCTTTCTGCTCATCGCTCAGTTGCACGAGCTTGTTGTAGGCACCACGAATTTTGAAAGAGAACGTCGGTTGCAGATCTTCGCGCTTGAGCAGAACCCGGTTGCCCAGTACTTCCGACAACGCCGGCGCCGACTGCAATGGTGTACGCAGCGCAATGTCGTAAACCGGCGCAGCCAGGATCTTTTTCACGTAGTGCTCAAGCAGTGCTTGCTGGTCGGGGCTGTGCGGCATGGTCGTCTCCTGACATTTTTCAGTACCCCGGAGACAGAAAGTAAAAACCCGCCTCTAGGGCGGGTTGGGTGCTGCAGTCGTGAGCTAGCCCGCCAAATGAGGAATGGCGGTAATAATGCTTGGCTGGCAGCGCGATACGATGAAAGTCATGGGCTGGAAATTAGCCTGCCGGCGGAGGACAAGTCAATGGTCAATTGTGCGTCGCGCCGGTAGGCTGGCGATTCTGCTCATCACACCAAGGAAGGAAAGCATGATGCCCATCGCCCTGCCTCTCAGCGCTTTGCTCGCGTTCAGCGGCTACACCGTTTCGGTAATGCTCCAGGCTGAACAATCACTGATCGACTTCGGCATCAGCCTTATGTCGCGGCCAGACACCGCGCAGGTGGTGATCGATCTGTATCTGCTGGCGACGCTCGCCGGGGTGTGGATGGTCAAGGACGCCAAGGGTCGCGGCCGATCGGTCTGGTCGGTGGTGCCGTATTTGCTGCTGACGGCAGTGTTCGTTTCGATAGGGCCGCTGTTATATCTGGTGGTTCGCGGGATCCGAGACCGGCGCGAATCAGGCACGAAGGCGTCCGCCTGGCCCCACAAATTTGAATCTTCCGAATGACTGACCAGTCACTGCAAAAGAGCACAACAACTTCCGCTCCAAGCGGATGAAAGTGGAGATTGACCATGAATATCCGTCAAATGTTGTTCGCCGTCCCGCTGCTGGTCGCCGCCCTGTCCAGCCCTGCTGTTTTCGCCGTCGATGAAAGTGACGCCGTGAAAAAGCCTGAGTGTCCGAAAGGCCAGGTCTGGGACAGTAAAACCCAGCAGTGCGTATTGCAGACCAGCGGCTGACAGGAGCCCTGCTAGACTGGCCAAGGTTTTTATTCTCAGGAAGATCTCCCTGTGCCAATTTCGTCCCGCGCTGCATTACTGGTTATCGACGTTCAGAACGATTTCATTCCCGGCGGCCGATTACCGGTGCCTGAAGGTGAGCGGATTGTGCCGCTGATCAACCGGCTCGCGCGCCAGTTCAAGCAAGTCGTGATTGCTCAGGACTGGCACCCAAGTGGGCACATCTCGTTTGCATCCGGTCATCCCGGACGGCAGCCCTACGAGGTCATCCAATTGCCCTACGGCCCACAGACGCTGTGGCCCGAGCATTGTGTACAAGCCAGCGCCGGCGCCGAGTTGCATCCAGAACTGGATTTACCGCACGCGCAATTGATCATCCGCAAGGGCTGCAACCCCGACATCGACAGCTACTCGGCCTTTCTCGAAGCGGACCGAAGTACCACCACCGGGCTTGCCGGCTATTTGAAAGAGCGTGGCGTGGACACCGTTTATATGGTTGGCCTGGCCCTGGATTTCTGTGTGATGTTTTCGGCGCTGGACGCGCGGGCGGCGGGCTTCAATGCCTGTGTGGTGGTGGATGCTTGTCGGGCAATTGATCTGGACGGTTCGCTTGCGGCCGCCATTACGCGGATGCAAGAGGCCGGCGTCAGCCTGATTCAATCATCTGATATCCGTTAGGAGATTCAGGCCGTGGCCGGCAACCACAGCCTGAATCGCGCTCCACCCAAGGGCGAGCTCTCAACGGTCAACGTACCGTCCTGCGCTTCGAGCGCGCGACGGCTGATCGCCAGGCCAAGGCCGAAACCACCTGTCGCGCGATCACGGCTGCGATCAAGTCGATAGAAGGGTTCAAAGATCCGCTCGCGCTCGTCGTCGGGAATGCCGATGCCGTCATCGTCGACCCAGATTTCACAACCACCGGCGATGACCTGCACGCCAATCTGAATGCGTTTTTCGCAATAGCGCATGGCGTTGCGCAACAGGTTCTGAATGGCCCGGGCAGTCAGGCGCGGATCCAGTGCAAATCGTTCGAGCTGACCGTGCAGCAGAACGTCAATAATAATGTCTGGCGATTCCAGCTCCTCGTCGACACTGCCAAGAATGCTGTCGATAAACTCGTCCAGCGACACCTCGATGCGCTCGGGCGATTGTGCCGGGTTCTGCAAGCGGCTGTAGGAAAGCAATTCCAGCACCAATTCATCCAGCTCACGGATATGCGCGACCAGGCCCTGCAAACGCTCGCGGCTGGCGGCGGGCAGGTCTTCGGACAACGCCAGGGCCAGGCCAAAATCCAGACGCGTCAGCGGTGTACGCAGCTCGTGGGAAACAGCGTTGAGCAGATCGCGTTGCTGGTTGAGCAGGTTTTCGATATCGCCCGCCATGGTGTCGAACACGTTGGCCAGGCTGCCAATGTTCGAACTCGGCGCGATTTTGGTCCGCTCGCTCAAATGGCCTTTGCCGAAGCGTTCGGCGGTGCCTTTCAAGCGCTCAAGATCGCGCCAGTGCGGCCGCAGCCAGAGCAACAGGCAGCCGAGCAACATGGCGCCGATCAGCACATTGATGCTCCAGTACAACAGATCGACGTCAACCGGATCGGGCGGCACGACCATGCGCACGGCCATGTCCGCATTCAACGGAGTCACCGCCAGCGTCCGCCAGCCCCAGTCGCCGATGCGCACGACGTTTTCACCACGGTGCAGACGTTCCTGCTCGATGGGCGTAAACGCCGGGTCATCAATTGGCGTCAGGACGATGTGCAACGGTTGGAATTCCTTGTCCATCGCCGCAGCAATCGCCGGCCACTGCTCTTGCGGCGCGGCATGGAACTGCTTGGTGATCAGCGACTGCAGACCTCGGGAAAACTCCAGGTTGTAGGTGACGAATCGATCGCGAAAGACCATCACCACCAGATCCGGCACCAGATAGATCGCCGCGCTATAGGAGACGATCGTCACCAGATACAGGCGAAACAGGATGCGAAACATCAGCTCAGCATTCCCACTCGGAGCGGCTGAAAAGATAGCCCTTGCCCCACACGGTCTTGATCTTGCGCGCCTCGCCGGCGTGATCATCGAACTTGCGCCGCAGTTTGGAAATCGCCACATCCACCGAGCGGTCGGTGCCGTTGAATTCGATACCGCGCAGGCGCTGCAGAATCTGATCGCGACTCAACACTTCGCCGGCATGCCGGGCCAGCACTACGAGCAAATTGTATTCGCCGCTGGACAGCTCAACCGCTTGATCGCGCCAGGTCACGGTGCGCTCGGACAGATCAATGCACAGATTGCCCATGACAATGCGGTCATTGACCGCCAGCGGTTCGCCGAGGCTGCTACGCCGCAACAACGTGCGCACCCGCGCCAGCAGCACCCGGGGCTCGCAGGGTTTGGTGACGTAGTCGTCAGCGCCCATTTCCAGGCCCAGCACCTGATCATGACTGTCGTCGCGAGCCGTCAGCATGAGGATCGGCAGCGTCGCCGAATCAGCGCGCAACAAGCGGCACACTTGCAAACCATCGAGGCCCGGCAACATGAGGTCGAGAATAACCAGATCCGGCGGACTTATGCGCGCCCGCTCGCGCACATGGTCGCCACGGCCAATGACGCTGACGGAATAGCCGTTGCGCTCCAGATAGCTGGAGATCAGTTCGGCGAGGGCGGTGTCGTCTTCGACCAGGAGGATGTTGGGCATGGGGTGTTCCACATATTGCTGTGGTGAATGTCAGACCGCTTTCGCGAGCAAGCTCGCTCCCACATGGGTTTTGCATTGTTCGCAAACACATCTGGCAGCGCGAAAGTGGTTTAACCGTCACAAAAGAATTCAAGGACCGCAGGATATACGCCCCCGCCCGCTCCTGAGCAAAACCCTTACACAATTTCACACAGCAGCTACAAAGCTTCACCGCTAACCTCCCCGACTGGCCGTAGGATGCGGCCTTCAATATTGGGGGTTGTACATGTCTGGAAAATTGCTGGCCGGGCTCGGCCTGATCGCATTGGCGCTGACGCTGAGCGCGTGTGATTCGTCCTCGAATGCCGAAGAGCAAGCATCACCGGCCACGGTTCGCGTGGAGACCGTCAAAACCCAGCCGCTATCGATCAGCAGCGAGTTGAGCGGGCGCATCGCCGCGCCACGGATGGCCGAAGTGCGTGCGCGAGTCGCCGGTGTGGTGTTGCAGCGCACCTACCGCGAAGGCAGCGACGTGAAAAAGGGTGACGTGCTGTTCCGCATCGACCCGGCGCCGTTCAAGGCCGATCTGGACAGCGCAGAAGCTGCGCTGCGCAAAGCCGAGGCCAACGCCTTCCAGGCAAAACTGCAAGAGCAACGCTATGCGCAGTTGATCGAGGACCAGGCCATCAGCGGTCAGGACTACGACAACGCCCGCGCCGCTGCCCGCCAGACTGCCGCCGACGTCGCCGCCAGCAAGGCAGCGCTGGAACGGGCGAAGCTGAACCTCGGTTATGCCACCGTCACCGCGCCGATCTCAGGGCGTATCGGTCGCGCGCTGGTCACCGAAGGTGCGCTGGTCGGACAGAACGAAACCACGCCGCTGGCGCTGATACAGCAACTCGACCCGATCCATGCCGACCTGACCCAATCGACCCGAGAACTCAATGAACTGCGACGTGCGTTCCGTTCCGGGCAGTTGCAGCAAGTCGGCCAGGATCAGGCCAAGGCCACGCTGATTGAGGATGACGGCAGTCTGTATCCCTTGCCCGGCAAGCTGCTGTTCAGCGACATCACCGTCGATCCGGGCACGGGTCAGATCATCCTTCGCAGCGAATTTCCCAATCCGGATCTTGACCTGCTGCCGGGCAGTTTCATCCGCGTTCGCCTTGAGCAGGCAACCATCCAGAACGGCATCACCGTGCCGCAACGCGCAGTGCAGCGTGACAGCGCCGGCATTGCTCAAGTGCTGACCGTCGATGAGCAAATGCGCGTGGCGCAGCAACCGGTGCAACTGGGTGCAGTGCAGAACAATCGCTGGATCGTCACCGGCGGCCTGAAGCCCGGCGATCGTATCGTCATCGAAGGCCTGCAACACGCCCGTCCCGGGGAAAAAGTACAGATCGACGAAACCCCTCTTCCACTTGCCCAGAACGCTGGTCAGTAAGCAGGACGCTCTTTTATGCCGCAGTTCTTTATCGACCGCCCGGTGTTCGCCTGGGTAGTCGCCCTGTTCATCCTGTTGGCCGGTGCGCTGGCCATTCCGCAGTTGCCGGTCGCGCAATACCCCGACGTCGCACCGCCGCAAATCGAAATCTATGCTGTCTACCCCGGCGCCTCGGCGCAGACCGTCGATGAAAGCGTGGTCAGCCTGATCGAGGAAGAGCTCAACGGCGCTGACCACCTGCTCTATTTCGAATCGCAAAGCAGCCTCGGTAGCGCGACGATCAAAGCAACGTTCCAACCGGGTACCAATCCCGAGCTGGCGCAGGTCGATGTACAGAACCGCCTCAAGGTGGTCGAGTCGCGCCTGCCGCAAGCGGTCAATCAACAGGGTTTGCAGGTGGAGAAAGTCTCTTCCGGTTTCCTGTTGCTGATCACCCTGACCTCCAGCGACGGCAAACTTGATGACGTGGCGCTCAGCGATTATCTGGCGCGCAACGTGATGAACGAGATCAAACGTTTGGACGGGGTCGGCAAAGCGCAGCTGTACGGCGCCGAGCGAGCCATGCGCATCTGGATCGATCCGCAGAAGCTCATCGCCTTCAACCTGACGCCGGCTGATGTCAATGAAGCCATCGTCGCGCAGAACGCGCAGGTCTCGGCCGGCAGCATCGGCGACCTGCCGTCACCTTCGAAGCAGGAAATCACCGCGACGATTCTGGTCAAAGGCCAATTGTCGACACCGCAGGAATTCACCGACATCGTGCTCAAGGCCAATCGCGACGGCTCCACGGTGCGCATCGGTGATGTTGCGAGGGTCGAGATCGGTAGTCAGGATTACCAGTTCGGCACCCGTCTGAACGGCAAGCCATCTACCGCCGTCGGCGTGCAACTGTCACCGGGCGCGAACGCACTGAACACTGCCACGCTGGTGCGGGCGAAGATGGATGAACTGGCGCGCTACTTCCCGGCCGGCGTGGAATACAAGATCCCTTACGACACTTCGCCGTTCGTCAAAGTCTCGATCACCAAAGTGATCTATACCCTCGGCGAAGCGATGCTGCTGGTGTTTGCGGTGATGTTCCTGTTCCTGCAGAACGTGCGCTACACCCTGATCCCGACACTGGTGGTGCCGGTGGCGTTGATGGGCACTTTTGCGACCATGCTGGCGCTGGGCTTCTCGATCAACGTATTGACCATGTTTGGCATGGTATTGGCCATCGGCATTCTGGTGGATGACGCCATCGTTGTGGTGGAGAACGTCGAGCGCATCATGGCCAGCGAGGGCTTGTCGCCCAAGGACGCCACGCGCAAGGCGATGACGCAGATAACCGGGGCGATCATCGGCATCACCCTGGTGCTGGTTGCGGTGTTTATTCCGATGGCCTTCATGCAGGGTTCGGTCGGGGTCATTTATCAGCAGTTCTCACTGTCGATGGCCACCTCGATTCTGTTCTCGGCATTCCTCGCCCTGACCTTGACGCCAGCGCTGTGTGCGACATTGCTCAAACCCATTGCCAAGGGCGAGCACCACGAAAAGTCCGGTTTCTTTGGCTGGTTCAATCGCCGTTTCGAGCGGTTGACCGATCGCTACCAGGGTTGGGTCGGGTACGCGCTCAAGCGCACCGGTCGCTACTTGCTGATTTACGTCGTCCTGCTGATTGGACTCGGAATCTGTTTCGCGCGCCTGCCTTCTTCGTTTCTGCCGACCGAAGATCAGGGCTACACCATCACCGATATCCAGCTGCCGCCCGGCGCGACCAAGAACCGTACCGTGCAAGTGGCTGAACAGCTCGAAGCGCACAACGCCGGTGAGCCGGGAATCAGTGACAGCGTGGTCATTCTCGGATTCAGCTTTTCCGGTAGCGGGCAAAACGCAGCGCTGGCGTTTTCGACACTCAAGGATTGGTCTGAACGTGGCAGTGACGATGCCGCCAGCTCGATTGCCGACCGCGCCAATGCTGCCCTGAGCCAGATCAAGGACGCCATGGCCTTTTCGGTGCAACCGCCGCCGGTGGATGGCCTCGGCACTTCCAGCGGTTTCGAGTTTCGCCTGCAGGATCGCGGCGGTCTGGGGCATGCGACGTTGATGCAAGCGCGCACGGAACTGCTCGCCGCTGCGGAGAAAAGTCCGGTATTGATGAACGTCCGTGAAAGCGCCCTGGCCGAAGCGCCGCAAGTGCAGTTGATCGTCGACCGCAAGCAGGCGAATGCCCTGGGTGTGTCGTTTGCCGACATCGGCAATGTCCTGTCCACGGCGGTGGGTTCCAGCTACATCAACGATTTTCCCAATCAGGGCCGCATGCAGCGCGTGGTCGTGCAAGCCGAAGGCGATCAGCGCAGTCAGGTAGATGATTTGCTGAAAATGCACGTGCGCAATAACGCCGGGAACATGGTGCCGCTGTCGGCTTTCGTTCAGGCCAACTGGATACAAGGGCCTGCGCAGTTGACCCGATACAACGGCTACCCGGCCATTGCGATCTCCGGCGAACCGTCGCCGGGGCACAGCACCGGTGAGGCCATGGCCGAAGTCGAGCGTCTGGTAGCGCTGGGGCCTAAAGGCCTGGGCCAGGAGTGGACCGGTCTGTCGCTGCAGGAGCGCCTGTCCGGCAATCAGGCGCCAATTCTGCTGGGCCTGTCGTTGCTGGTGGTGTTCCTGTGTCTGGCGGCGTTGTACGAGAGCTGGTCGATTCCGACCTCGGTGCTGCTGGTGGTGCCCTTGGGCGTACTCGGCGCGGTGTTGGCGGTGACGCTGCGCGGAATGCCCAACGATGTGTTTTTCAAGGTTGGCCTGATCACCATCATTGGCCTGTCGGCGAAGAACGCGATTCTGATCATCGAGTTCGCCAAGAGCCTGTATGACGAGGGGCACGACCTGATCGACGCGACCTTGCAGGCAGCGCGCTTGCGGTTGCGGCCGATCGTGATGACCTCGCTGGCGTTCATTCTCGGCGTGGTGCCGTTGGCCATTGCCACCGGCGCCAGCTCGGCGAGCCAGCAGGCGATCGGCACGGGTGTGATCGGCGGGATGATTACGGCGACGCTGGCGATTATCTTTGTGCCGGTGTTCTTCGTCGTGGTCATGAAGCTCGTACAACGATTTACCAAATAGCACTGATCCAATTGTAGGAGCGGCCGAAGGCCGCGATCTTTTGACTTTGCTTTTAAAAGATCAAAAGATCGCAGCCTTCGGCAGCTCCTACAAAAGCCGGATCGCCTGCGCTATGGTGCGCTGACAGTTCACCAACGTGAGTCACCATGCGCTTCCTCGCCCGCACCCACCCTCGCCTTTCCGCTGCCGCCCTGCTCGGTCTTGCCACCGGTCTGCTGGTCCCTGCCGATTCCATCGTCAGCAAAATCCTCAGCGGCTGGAACGCGGGTGTCTGGACTTATCTGATCCTGATGCTCTGGCTGACCGTGCGCGCCAAGGCACCAGACGTCAAACGCATCGCTGAAGTCGAAGACGAGAACGCCGGCCTGGTGCTGTTCGTGGTGTGCATTGCCGCGCTGGCGAGCCTGGCCACCATTACCCTCGAACTGGCCGGCAGCAAGGACCTGGATAGCAGCCAGAAACTGCTGCATTACGCGTTCACCGCACTAACGGTGATCGGTTCATGGCTGCTGATTGGTGTGATTTTCTGCGTGCACTACGCCAGATTGTTTTACACCTGGGACGGCAAGGAGCCGGCACTGCGTTTCGCCGAAGGGCTGACTACGCCCAATTACTGGGATTTCCTGTACTTCTCCTTCACCATCGGCGTCGCTGTGCAAACTTCGGATGTAGGCGTCGCAACGCGGGGCATGCGCAAAATCGTCCTGGCGCAGTCGCTGATCGGCTTTGTGTTCAACACTGCGATTCTGGGTTTTTCCATCAATATCGCCGCCGGTTTGTTTGGTTAGCGAATCACCCGTCCGTCGGTATCAGATGCCGCCCGGGTGATCATTTACTTGACGACAGATTTGTTTCTGGTGTTTCCTGAAACCGGTTTCAGAGCAGCCATTGCTCCTAAACCTATAAATCCAATAACAAGGTTTCAGCCTGTGAACGACTTTTCCGCCGCCCAGCGCAGCCGCGTGACCATGCTTGATGTTGCCGAACGCGCTGGCGTGTCAAAGGCCAGTGTCTCGCGCTTTATCGGCGATGACCGCGCGCTGCTCTCCGATGCAATCGCCTTGCGCATCGAGCAGGCCATAAACGAACTCGGCTACAGCCCCAACCAAATGGCCCGTGGCTTGAAGCGCGGGCGTACGCGCCTGATCGGCATGCTGGTCGCCGATATCCGTAACCCTTATTCGATTGCCGTGATGCACGGGGTGGAAACCGCCTGCCGTGCGCACGGCTACAGTCTGGTGGTGTGCAACACCGATCGCGATGACGAGCAGGAGCGCCAGCATCTGGCGCTCCTGCGCTCGTACAACATCGAGGGGCTGATCGTGAACACGCTGGGCCACCATCGTGACGAATTGCACGAGCTGCGCCGCGAGATGCCGCTGGTGCTGGTGGATCGCAAGGTCAAAGGCATCGACAGCGACATGGTCGGGTTGAACAACCCGCAAGCGGTTGAGATGGCACTCGCACACCTTGAACAGCGTGGCTATCGGGATCTTCTGCTGGTCACCGAACCATTTGACGGCACCAGTTCGCGGGTCGAGCGGGTCAGCAGTTTTCAGGCGCAGATCGCTCAGCGCTCAGGGTTAACCGGGGCAGTTGTTGAAACTGATGATGATCTGGCGAGCCAACTTCAGACGTTCATGAACAACACCAATGCCGGGCCGAAAGCGCTGTTTTGCGCCAATGGTGTGGCAGCGTTAGCCGCGACGACGGCGTTGCACCAAATGGGTTGCCGGTTGTTCGAGGATGTCGGGCTCATCGCCCTGGATGATCTCGACTGGTACCCGTTGGTGAGTAGCGGGATTACTGCGCTGGCGCAGCCTACACAGGAAATTGGCGCGCGAGCGTTTGAGTGTCTGCTCAAGCGTTTGCGTGGGGATGATGCGGCGGCACGGGTGGTGGATTTCGCACCGTTGCTGATCGAGCGGGGCTCGACCCGAGGAGTTGATGTCTGAACTGCTCGCGAATGCGCAGGGACAACACAGAAACACCTGATATTTTTTTGAACAAAAATGAAACCGGTTTCAGAGGTCGATAACAATGAATAAACCAGCCGTTTCCATCAGTCTGTCCAGCTACGGTGCCGAGGTCGTGCGCCAGCGTGGACAGGATGCTTTTGTCGACATTCTCGCGGCCGCCGGCGCCAATCGCATCGAGTGGCGCGAAGAGTTGCTGACCCGCGAAGACCCGGCGCAACTGGCTCAGGCCACTCGGGCGCAAGGCTTGCAAAGTATCTATTCCTCGCCCACAGAACTGTGGCTGGCAGGGCAAGCGCAACCGAATCCCGAATTGATGACCGCACTTCAACAAGCCCAGACGTTCGGGTCGAAATGGCTGAAAGTCTCGCTCGGCTACTTCACTGACAACTCTGACTTGCAAGCGCTGGCCGAGCGACTCCAGCAGAGCCCGGTGCATCTGCTGGTGGAGAACGACCAGACTTTGCACGGCGGACGCATTGAGCCGTTTCAGCGTTTCTTCGCCGCCGTCGAGCAGCACGACCTGCCGATCAAAATGACCTTCGACATTGGCAACTGGCACTGGCAGGACCAGTCAGCCGCCAGCGCCGCACGCGCGCTCGGCCGGCACGTCGGTTATGTGCATTGCAAAGCCGTGGCCCGCCGCGCCGACGGCAAACTGGTCGCCGTGCCACCGGCCATCAGCGACCTGCATCTGTGGGAACAACTGCTGCGGCACATGGACCAAGGCGTTATGCGCGCCGCCGAATACCCGCTACAAGGCGATGACCTGGTGCAACTGACCCGTGAACACGTCGCCGCCCTCGCCCGCCTCGGTCAATCGCGCCTGGAGCCTGCTCATGTCTGAGATCGATATTCTTTCCTTTGGGGAAACCATGGCGATGCTGGTCGCCGAGCAGACCGGCGATCTGGCGCAGGTCGAGCACTTTCACAAACGCATTGCCGGAGCCGACAGCAATGTCGCGATCGGCTTGTCGCGTCTGGGTTTCAACGTCGCGTGGCTGAGCCGGGTCGGGAATGATTCGCTCGGGCGCTATGTGGTCGAGACGTTGATCAAAGAAGGTCTGGATTGCAGCCACGTCGAAGTCGATGAAAACCGTCCCACCGGGTTCCAGTTCAAATCGCGCAACGACGATGGTAGCGACCCGCAGGTCGAGTATTTTCGGCGCGGCTCAGCGGCCAGTCATCTGTCGCCGCACTCCATCACCGACAGCCTGCTCAGCGCCCGCCATCTGCACGCCACCGGCATTCCACCGGCGCTGTCCGCTTCGGCGCGGGAAATGTCCTTGGAACTGATGACTCGGATGCGCAACGCCGGGCGTAGCGTGTCGTTCGACCCGAATCTACGCCCAAGCCTGTGGGCCAGCGAGGGCGAGATGATCCGCGAAGTCAACCGCCTCGCCGCTCTCGCCCACTGGGTGCTGCCGGGGTTGAGCGAAGGTCGTTTGCTCACCGGTTTCGACGACCCGGCGGACATCGCGGCGTTTTACCTGGACCAAGGCGCCGAAGCGGTAGCGATCAAGCTCGGGCCTGAAGGGGCTTATTACCGCACGCAGCTGGATCAGGGTTTCGTGGCTGGCGTGCCGGTGACAAATGTGGTCGATACGGTAGGCGCAGGCGATGGTTTTGCGGTGGGGATGATCAGCGCCCTGCTCGAGCATCAGAGCTTTGCCGAGGCCGTGCAGCGGGCGAACTGGATTGGCAGTCGCGCGGTGCAGAGTCGTGGCGATATGGAAGGGTTGCCCACTCGCCTGGAGTTAGCCGCTGAATTCGAGGTCGCTTTCGCGAGCAAGCCCGCTCCCACAGGTTTTGTGTACACATCGGACACTGTGGGAGCGAGCTTGCTCGCGAAGAGGCCAGCCTAGTCACCGCAAATAATCGAACCTGCTGCGACAAAAACAACAAGCTCAGGAGTCACTCCGATGAAAACCGCAACCCTCGCCACCCGCCGCTGGTGGTACATCATGCCGATCGTGTTCATCACTTACAGCCTGGCCTATCTCGACCGCGCCAACTACGGTTTCGCTGCTGCATCGGGCATGGCCGAAGACTTGATGATCACGCCGGGCCTGTCCTCGCTGCTCGGTGCGCTGTTCTTTCTCGGCTACTTTTTCTTTCAGGTACCCGGCGCGATCTACGCGCAAAAGCATAGCGTGAAGAAGCTGATATTCGTCAGCCTGATTCTCTGGGGCGGCCTGGCGACGCTGACTGGCGTGGTGTCCAACGCCTACTGGCTGATCGTCATACGCTTCATGCTCGGCGTGGTCGAGGCAGCGGTGATGCCGGCGATGCTGGTCTATCTCTGCCACTGGTTCACCCGTGCCGAACGCTCGCGGGCCAACACATTTCTGATCCTCGGCAACCCGGTGACGATGCTGTGGATGTCGGTAGTCTCCGGTTATCTGGTGCAGCATTTCAGCTGGCGCTGGATGTTCATCATCGAAGGTCTGCCGGCGGTGCTGTGGGCGTTTATCTGGTGGCGTCTTGCCGATGATCGTCCGGCTCAGGCCACGTGGCTCAACGAACAGGAAAAGCACGATCTGGAAAGCGCGCTCGCCGCTGAGCAGGTCGGTATCAAAGCGGTGAAGAACTACGCCGAGGCATTCCGTTCGCCGAAGGTGATCATTCTCGCGCTGCAGTTTTTCTGCTGGAGCATCGGCGTCTACGGTTTTGTGCTGTGGCTGCCGTCGATCCTCAAGGCAGGCGCGCAGATGGACATGATCGAGGCTGGCTGGCTGTCGGCGCTGCCGTATCTGGCGGCCGTGCTGGGCATGCTCGCGGTGTCGTGGGGCTCGGACAAGTTGCAGAAACGCAAACGCTTCGTCTGGCCGCCACTGCTGATCGCTTCGATCGCGTTCTATGGCTCGTATGCCTTGGGCGCCGAACATTTCTGGTGGTCGTACACGCTGCTGGTGATTGCCGGCGCCTGCATGTACGCGCCGTACGGTCCGTTTTTCGCCATTGTTCCGGAGATTCTGCCGGCCAACGTCGCTGGCGGCGCCATGGCGCTTATCAACAGCATGGGCGCGCTCGGTTCTTTCGGCGGCTCATATCTGGTCGGTTATCTGAACAGCTCCACCGGTTCGCCCGGCGCCTCATACCTATTGATGAGCGGCGCATTGCTGCTGTCGGTGGTGCTGACAATCTTTCTCAAGCCCGGCGCCAGTGATCGCGTCGTCGCCAAAGCCGTCGCCACGCCACGTGTGCCGGCGCATTCCTGAAAGGACTTTTGCCATGAAAAAACAGGTCGTGCTGTACAAGAAACTTTCGCCCGCGCTGATGGCGCGGTTGCAAGAACAATTCGACGTGACGTTGATCGAAAGCCTTGATGCCGATGGCCTCATGCAGTTGCGCGATGCCCTGCCCCGCGCCCACGGGTTGCTCGGCGCCAGTCTGAAACTCGATGCGGCGCTGCTGGATCTGGCGCCGCAGTTGGCAGCGATCGCCAGCGTCTCGGTGGGCGTCGACAACTACGACATCGATTACCTGAGCCAGCGCAAGATCCTGCTGACCAACACGCCGGACGTGCTCACCGAAACCACCGCCGACACCGGTTTCGCCCTGATCCTCGCTGCTGCCCGGCGGGTGGTCGAATTGGCGAACATGGTGCGTGGCGGGCAGTGGAGCCGCAATATCGGGCCGTCGCATTTCGGTACCGATGTGCACGGCAAGACGCTGGGCATCATCGGCATGGGCCGCATCGGCGAAGCCTTGGCCCAGCGCGGGCATTTCGGTTTTGGCATGCCGGTGATCTACCACAGTCAGTCGCGCAAACCGGCGGTCGAGCAGCGTTTCGACGCGCAATACCGCAGTCTCGAAGATCTGCTCCAGCAGGCCGACTTCATTTGCCTGACCTTGCCGCTGACAGCCCAGACGGAACGTTTGATCGGCGCCGAACAGTTTGCGCTGATGCGGCCAGAGAGCATCTTCATCAATATCTCGCGCGGCAAGGTCGTTGATGAGGCGGCGATGATCGAGGCGTTGCGCAACAAGCGCATCCGTGCGGCCGGGCTGGACGTGTTTGAGCGCGAGCCGTTGAATCATGACTCGCCGTTATTGCAACTGAGCAATGTGGTGGCCACGCCGCATATGGGCTCGGCGACTCATGAAACCCGGGAAGCGATGGCGCGCTGTGCGGTGGAGAATCTGCTGGCGGCGTTGAACGGGCAGCGGCCGGCGAATCTGGTGAATGCCTCTGCATGGCAAAGCTGAGATCCCTGGCGCCTGCCAATCCGCCTTCGCGAGCAAGCCCGCTCCCACACGGAATGCATTTCAAAAATGGAAGCAAACCTGCCTCCAGGGGGAACGCCATTTCAAATGTGGGAGCGGGCTTGCTCGCGAAGGGGCCAGCGAAGACGCTACAGCGTCTCAGGCCCTGCGCGCTTGAAGCAGCTGCACCGCACACAACGCAATCCTCGCGCAGGCATCCGCCAGTTTGACCCGATCCACCACCAGCCCGATGCGAATATGCCCCGCCGCGCTCGGTCCGAACGCTTCGCCAGCCAAGACTGACACGCCATACCCTTCCAGTAACCGCTCGGAAAACGCCTGGGCGCCGAGCCCGGTCTGGCGTACATCGACCATCACAAACATGCCGCCGTCGGGGCGAATCGGCTGCAAGCCGGGGCAGCCGTGCAATCGCTCGCACACCAGATCCCGACGCAATCGGTATTCTTCTCGCATCTGCGTGACTTCCGGCCAATCGCTTTGCAGCGCCACTTGCGCGGCCTTCTGTACAAAATCCGGCAAACCGAACAGCATGCTCAGTGACAGGTTCACCAGATGCTCAGCCAAAGGTTTCGGACCGATCATCCAGCCGATACGCCAACCGCTCATGGCATGGGATTTGGACAGGCTGTTGATGGTCGCGGTGCGCTCGGCCATGCCCGGCAGGCTCGCCGGGCTGATGTGTTCACCTTCGTATAAAAGCTCGCTGTACACCTCATCGCTGATCAGCCACAAATCATGACGAATGCACAGCGCCGCCAGTTCCTGCCAGATCAGCAAGGGCAAACTGGCACCGCTGGGATTATTCGGGCTGTTGAGCAGCATGGCGCGAGTTCGCGGAGTGATGCGTGCAGCGACATCGGCCGGGTCGACGCGAAAACCGTTTTCCGGGCGCACTGGCACCGCAATAACCTTGGCACCGCAGGCGCCAAACACACCTTCGTAGGTGACGTACATCGGCTCGGCGACGATCACTTCGTCGCCAGGATCGAGCAGACACTGCGCCACCGAATACACCGCACATTGCGCGCCGGGCAGGACAATCACCTGATCAGGATCAACCTGCTGACCACTGCGCTGGCGATGACGCTCGGCAATCAGCCTGCGCAACACGAGCCGACCGCGCACGTCGGCGTAATGGGTATCGCCGGCCAGCAGACTGTCGATAGCGCCATGCACGATCGGCAACGGCGTATCGAAATCTGGATCGCCGACGCTCAACAACAAAACATCAACGCCCTCGGCGCGCAGTTCCAGCGCTCGGTCGTGAATCTGCCAGGCAGCGGCACCCTCCCCGGCGATTCGTTGGGTCAAGGCTGAATAGCGCATGTACGTCTCCTGTTAGCGCGGTTTCCAGCCTTCACCGTATCTCAAATCACGAAACGCGCCACCATGGCGTTCAAATCCACTGCCAGTCGCGACAGTTCGTGGGTCGCGGCGCTGGTCTGGTTGGCGCCGGCGGCCGATTGCGTGGCGAGGTCGCGGATGTTGACCAGGTTGCGATCGACTTCTCGTGAGACTTGCGCCTGCTCTTCCGAAGCGCTGGCAATGACCAGGTTGCGCTCGTTGATCTGGTGAATCGATTGAGTGATCTGCTCCAGCGCCACACCGGCCGCGCGGGCCATTTCCAGCGTGGACTGAGTGCGCTGATTGCTTTGCTGCATCGACGAAACCGCTTCACCGGTGCCGTTCTGGATGCCGGCGACCATTTTTTCGATTTCCTGAGTCGATTGCGCCGTGCGATGGGCCAACGCGCGTACTTCATCCGCGACCACGGCAAAACCACGCCCGGCCTCGCCAGCACGCGCGGCTTCAATCGCGGCGTTGAGCGCCAGCAGGTTGGTCTGCTCGGCAATGGCACGAATGACGTCCAGCACTTTGCCGATGTCGCGACCCTGCGCGGCGAGGCCTTCGATCATCTGCGCGGTGTTCTGCACGTCGTGAGTCATGGTCTGGATTGCGTCGACGGTTTTCACCACCTGATCGCGACCTTCGCGAGCGGCATGGGTCGATTGATTAGAGGCCTCTGAAGTCGACACGGCATTGCGCGCCACTTCCTCGACCGCAGCGGTCATCTCATTGACGGCAGTGGCGGCCTGTTCGATTTCATTGTTTTGCTGCTGCAAGCCACGGGACGCCTCTTCGGTAACGGCGCTGAGCTCCTCGGCTGCGGCGCCCAGTTGGGTGGCGGAGCCGGCGATCTGTTCGATGGTTTTGCGCAGGTTGGTCTGCATCGCGACCAAGGCTTCGAGCAGGCGTGCCGGTTCGTCTTTGCCGTCGATTTCGATGGCTTTGCTCAGGTCGCCGCCGGCGATGGTTTGCGCGGCGAGCACGGCGCGGTTGAGCGGCGTGACGATGCTGCGGGTCAGCAACCAGGCCAGCAACACGGTGGCCAACGCGGCGATCACCGCGACGATGATGATCCCGGTGATAGCGCTGTCATAGTTTTCACCGGCTTTAGTGGCCGCCGCTCTGGCCCCGGCCGTATTCAGGCCGATCAATTTGTTGAGCTGCTCGCCCATCTGATCGGTACCTTCCTTGATGCGCGTGTTGATCAACGCACGCAGCGCTTCCAGATCGCCCTGGCGCGACAGTTCAAGCATCTGGTTCTGCGCTTGCAGGTAGTTATCGAGCGTGGTCGAAAACGTCTGGAAGACCGCGCGCTCTTCAGGGCCTGCCGGCAACGCAGCGTAGCTGGCCTGAGCTTTGCGCACTTTGTCGACCAGCACCGCGATGCGGGTTTCTGCCTCTTGCAGGCTGGCCGGTTCGCGGTTGACCAGCACGCGGAACGAGAGGATACGCATGCGCAGGACGTTTTCCGTGACCACGCTGAGGTGGGTCACGCTGGGCAACTGGTTGGTGTCCATGTCGATCGACGCCTGACGAATGACCGTCATGCGGCTGACGGCAAACACGCCGAGGACAATCACCAGCAAGGCGATGAAGGCAAAACCGAGGAAAGCACGGGGCGCGATATTCAGGTTACGCAGGGACATGGTCGGACTCTCGAAAGAAAGAAACTACGAGCATCCATGCCGTGAGCACTGGCCCATAGCGGGCGACAGTCCGGCGTCACTGAGTTGTGGATTTGTGTGCGCCTGATCGTTGTATCGGCCAGGCTTGAGGAAGGTTTCGGGTCTGCGATAAATATTTTTCGGTACGTTACAAGAATCTGCCCAGCCCCGCTGCCTTTGGTAGGAACTATCGAGTGCAACGAGGCTGCGATCTTTTGACTGTTAAAAGCAGGATCAAAAGATCGCAGCCTCGTTGCTCTCGACAGCTCCTACATAGGCAAGCCGATCAGCGGTTGGTGCCCAGTTGCCAGACCCGAGCGATGTCGGTAGCGCGTTCTTGCAGCAGTCGGGGTGCGTCGGCGCAGGCTTGTTCCAGGGTCATCGGCCCGCTGGTCACGGCGAACGCGGCATCAATGCCGTGTTGATAGAGTTGCTGATAGCCGTCGCCCAAGGTTCCGGCAATGACGATCACCGGTACGGCGTGCTGTCTGGCAAGCCGCGCGACACCGAACGGCGTCTTGCCGCGCAGGGTCTGCGCATCGAAGCGACCTTCACCGGTTATCACCAGATTCGCACCTTTGACCGCGTCAGCAAGGCCGACCAGTTCCGCCACCACCTCGACGCCCGCCTGAAACTGCGCGCCGAGAAACGCCTTTGCCGCGAATCCAAGTCCACCGGCCGCGCCGCTGCCCGGCTCGTCGCGCACGTCCTTGCCCAGTGCCTGCGCGCAGAGTTCGGCGAAGTGCCCCAGCGCCTGATCGAGTTGTTCAACCTGCGCAGGCGACGCGCCCTTCTGCGGGCCGAAAATGGCCGAGGCGCCATGCAGGCCGCACAGCGGATTGTTCACATCAGCGGCGATGTCGAAACGTACCTCGGCCAGACGTGGGTCAAGTTCACTCAGATCAAGCCGCGCCAGTTGCGCCAATGCCAGCCCACCCGGCGCCAACGGCTGACTTTGCCCATCAAGCAACTTCACGCCCAACGCCTGCATCGCCCCGGCACCGCCGTCATTGGTCGCGCTGCCGCCAATCGCCAGGATCACCCGTTGCGCACCGGCATCCAGCGCTGCACGAATCAATTCACCGGTACCAAACGTGCTGCTGATGCAGGCATCGCGCTGCACCGGTGGGACCAATTGCAGGCCGCTGGCTTCGGCCATTTCGATGATCGCGGTGTGGCTGTGCGGCAGCCAGCCCCATGCAGCTTCGACCGGCGCGCCCAAAGGGCCGCGCACACGGGCGCGGCGTAAATCGCCTTCACACGCTGCGAGAATCGACTCGACCGTCCCTTCGCCGCCATCGGCCATCGGGCATTTGACCAGCGTCGCCTGCGGCCATACCTGAGCCAGCCCGAGGGCAATGGCGTCGGCAACGCCCTGAGCACTCAGGCTGTCCTTGAACGAATCGGGGGCGATGACGATCTTCATGGGAATTCTCCGGTTGCAATGGCGTTCATGCTGCCAGTCGGCCCGCGCGTTGACGCCGGTCGGCTGCACAAGTGCCGTCGGCGTTTATTGTTCATTTCCACAAAAGGCTGGCGGCGGATGCTCGCGAAAAGATTATGGAATACACCGATCAATTCGGATCAATCTGCGGCAACAGCTGCACCCCCAGATACAACGCCAGCATCCCGTCCAGTTTCAACGGATCAACCCCACTCAATTCGGCAATCCGCTCCATGCGATAGCGCAGGCTGTTGCGATGAATGCCCAACGCCTCGGTGCAGGCCTGACTCTGCCCGTCGTGCTCGCACCAGCTGCGCAGAGTCGCCAGTAGCTGGCCGTTACTGTCCTTGGCGATGACCTTGTGCAGCGGTTTAAGCAGTTCATCCAACGCATCATCGTTGCGATGACGCCACAGCATCACCGGCAAGCGATAACGATTGAGCGTCAGCAGTCTCGAATTCGGCAAGACGTCACGACCATACGCCAGCAAATCGCCGACCCGTCGATAACAGCGGCGCAACCCGGCCAGGCCATCCGCCTGCCCGCCGACGGCGATGCGCAGGATCTTCCAGCCGAGGCCATCGAGTTTTTCCAGCAGGCGATCGTGCTCGACGTTCTGGCTCGCCGGGCGGCACCACAGCAGCGACGATTTCGCCGAACTCACGCACCAGCTGTCGGGATAGCGCGACGTCAGCCAAGCGCTCAGTGCTTCCACGGTTTGTCCTGGGGCGTGCTCCAGACCCAGCTCGAACAGATAGGGCACCCGCGTCAATTGCGGCTTGAGCCCAAGCTGCTGCGCCTCGTCGACCAGACGCGGCGAATCCCCCGCCTCGCTCAACAGCAACGCCAGCAGATCATCGCAACGCTGGCGCCGCCACTGTTGCTCGGCCTGCTGATTGCGCTGGCCGACGAGCATTTCGGCGGTCATGCGCACCAGTTCGGCGTAGGTGCGCAATTGCTCCGGCTCGCCGGTGATGCCGAGCACGCCGATCAAGCGCTGGTCGAGCAGCAGCGGCAGGTTGATGCCCGGTTGCACGCCTTTGAGATGCACCGCCGTCTGCGCATCGATTTCCACCACGCGCCCGTTGGCCAGCACCAGTTGCGCACCTTCATGCCGGGTGTTGATGCGTTCCGGTTCGCCGCTGCCGAGGATCAGACCCTGACTGTCCATGACGTTGACGTTGTACGGCAAAATGGCCATGGCCCGGTCGACGATATCCTGGGCAAGGTCGTGATCGAGTTCGAACATAGCGGCGGCAATCCTTCATTTCAGGCACGAACGGTTGTTCAGTCGCACAGGGTCTGGCGGCAAACCCTGTGCTCAGGCACAAAGACAATCCGGCCAAAGGTGGCCGAGACTCTCAGGGCGATCAACGTTACCCTTTGCATCGCAAAAAATCATAATAAAGAGAGAGCCGCTATGTCGCAGAGCGCCGCAGCTACCCAGACCATCGACGACGGTAAAAACGCCGTCTACAAACGCATCACGCTGCGTTTGATTCCCTTCATTTTCATCTGCTACCTGTTCAACTACCTCGACCGGGTCAACGTTGGCTTCGCCAAGTTGCAGATGCTCGACGCATTGAAATTCAGCGAAACCGTGTACGGTCTCGGCGCCGGGATTTTCTTCATCGGCTACGTGCTGTGCGGCGTGCCCAGCAACCTGGCGCTGACCCGCTTCGGTCCTCGGCGCTGGATTGCCTTGATGATGATCACCTGGGGCACGCTGTCGACCTGCCTGTTGTTCGTCACTACCCCGACCGAGTTCTACACCCTGCGCTTTTTCACCGGTGCGGCTGAAGCCGGTTTCTTCCCGGGCGTAGTGCTGTATCTCTCGCAGTGGTTCCCGACCTTCCGCCGAGGGCGAATCATGGCCCTGTTCATGTCGGCGATTCCGGTCTCCGGTTTGCTCGGCAGCCCGTTTTCCGGCTGGATCCTCAACCACTTCGCCGCCGGCCAGGGTGGCCTGGCAGGCTGGCAGTGGATGTTTCTGCTGCAAGGCATTCCGACGGTGATCCTAGGTGCGCTGGCGTATTTCCTTTTGAGCGACAGCTTTGCCAATGCCAAATGGCTGACCGCCCACGAACGCGCGGTGCTCGAAGCCGACCACGCCGAAGACCTCGCCAACAAACCGAGAACCGCGACCGACTCACTGCTTGCGGTGTTCAAGAACCCAGCGATCTGGGCCTTTGGTCTAATCTACTTCTGCATCCAGAGCGGCGTGTACGCGATCAACTTCTGGCTGCCGTCGATCATCAAGAACCTCGGCTTCAGCGATAACCTGGTGATCGGCTGGCTGAGTGCGATTCCGTACCTGCTCGCGGCGGTATTCATGCTGGTGGTCGGCCGCTCCGCAGATTTGCGCAAGGAGCGCCGCTGGCATTTGGTGGTGCCGATGCTGATGGGCGCGATTGGTCTGGTGATCGCAGTCAACTTCGCCGCCAACCCGGCCATTGCAATCCTCGGTTTGACCATCGCAACCATGGGCGCACTGACCGGCCTGCCGATGTTCTGGCCGGTGCCGACCGCCATGTTGAGCGCGGGTGCGGCGGCTGGCGGCCTGGCGTTGATCAACTCGATGGGGCAGATGGCCGGGTTCCTCAGCCCGTACCTGGTGGGTTGGGTCAAAGACAGCACCGGTTCGACGGATGCGGCACTGTATGTGCTGGCAGCGGTGATTGTCGGCGGAAGTTTGCTGGCGTTGCGGATGACGCGGACGTTGCGGGCTTAATTAGAGGCGCAGATCAAAGATCGCAGCCTTCGTCAGCTCCTACTTTGGAATGCGTTCCCTGTAGGAGCTGCCGAAGGCTGCGATCTTTTTGCGTTTATCCGGCGCAACAATTCACTTTGCGACCTTCGATGCTTCTGGTATCTGATTGACTTCCCCCCACCGACAAAAGGATTTCGGCATGAGCTACCGCACACTGGGCCATTCAGGCTTGCAGGTCTCCACGCTCACCCTCGGCACGATGATGTTCGGCGAGCAGACCAGCGCCGAAGACTCGCTGCGCATCATCGACAAGGCTTGGGATCAGGGCATCAATTTCATCGACACCGCCGACGTCTACACCAATGGCCGCTCCGAAGAAATCGTCGGTGAAGCGATCTCCCGTCATCGCCACGAATGGGTGCTCGCGACCAAAGTCGGCTTCGGCCCGGTTGACGGCGTGCCGAACCGCAGCGGTTTGAGCCGCAAACACATCTTCAACGGACTCGAGGCCAGCCTCGCGCGGCTCGGCACTGATTACGTCGACATCTATTACCTGCACCGCGAAGACCACCACACCCCGCTGGAAGTCAGCGTATCGGCGATTGGCGATCTCATCCGCCAGGGCAAGATTCGCTACTGGGGTCTGTCGAACTATCGCGGCTGGCGGATCGCCGAGGTGATTCGCATCGCCGACAAGCTCGGTGTCGATCGCCCGGTGATCAGCCAGCCGCTGTACAACATCGTCAATCGTCAGGCCGAGAGCGAGCAGATCACCGCCGCGCAGACCTATGGCCTTGGGGTGGTGCCTTACAGCCCCTTGGCCCGAGGCGTACTCAGTGGCAAGTACGCCCCGAATGTCACGCCGGACGCCAACAGCCGCGCCGGGCGTCAGGACAAACGCATTCTGGAAACCGAATGGCGGGTGGAGTCGTTGCGCATTGCCCAGCAGATTCAGCAATACACCGAGCAGCGCGGCGTCGGCATGGTCGAGTTCGCGATTGCCTGGGTGCTGAACAACAGCGCGGTGACCTCGGCGATTGTCGGGCCGCGCACCGAACAGCAATGGGACGCCTATACGCTGGCGCAGGCGTTGACCATCACGGCCGAAGACGAGGCATTCATTGATTCTCTGGTGACACCGGGGCATGCCTCGACACCGGGGTTCAATGATGTGAGCCATTTTGTGTCGGGCCGCAAACCGCTGCAATCCTGAAAGCATCGCTGGCAAGCCAGCTCCCACAATGCTCTGTGTTGAAACGCAAGCTATGGTTCAACGTACATCCTGTGGGAGCTGGCTTGCCAGGGATAGCCAACCCAGCACAAGCGTGTAGGAAATAATGAGCACCCGCTCAATATTCAGCACAAAAACAACGTATCCTGCCCGCCCCGTTTAACCATCAAACCGCGAGGACAGTTTGTCTAAAGGTATCGCTCTATCGGTTTCAGCCTCGATGCTGTTTGCCGTCATGTATTACTACACATCGCTGCTGACGCCTCTGAGCGGCGTGGAGATCTTCGGCTGGCGCATGCTCCTGACCGTGCCGTGCATGACCGTGTTCATGCTGGTCTCCGGGGAATGGCGACGGGTGCTGGAGCTGATCCGATTGATGGCGGCCAGGCCAGAACTGATCGCTGGACTGTTGGTTTCTTCCGCCCTGCTCGGTGTGCAGCTGTGGCTGTTCATGTGGGCGCCGCTCAATGGCTACAGCCTGGATGTGTCGCTGGGCTATTTCCTGTTGCCACTGGCGATGGTGCTGACCGGGCGGATTGCCTACGGCGAGAGCTTGTCTCGGCTGCAAAAAATCGCCGTATTCTTCGCAAGCCTTGGCGTGTTGAATGAGTTGTATCAGGTTGGCGGATTTTCCTGGGCGACGCTGGTCGTCGTGGTCGGCTATCCGCTGTACTTCGTGCTGCGCAAATACCTGAAAACCGACAACCTGGGAGGGCTATGGGTCGACATGACCCTGATGCTGCCAGTGGCCTACTGGTTTGTGCAGAATGGCGAACAGGGACTGGGCGTGTTTGATCAATACCCAGGGTTGATGTGGTTGATTCCGCTGCTTGGCGTGATCAGTGCGTCCGCGCTGGTGGTGTACATCATTGCCAGCCGTTTACTGCCGTTCAGTCTGTTTGGTTTGTTGAGTTATGTGGAACCGGTGTTGTTGCTTGCCGTGGCATTATTGCTCGGAGAAAGCATCAAGTCGGGTGAATGGCTGACCTACATACCGATCTGGCTGGCGGTGGTGGTGCTGGTTTTCGAAGGCTTTAAACACCTGATGCGGCAACGCCGAGCCTGAGCTTTACAAAACCCGCTCCCACAGTTTTTCTGTGAAGCAAAAAAATCCCGCCCTGCATCGCTGCAGGACGGGATTTTTATTTCAGTGCAGATTACTCGGTGGTCAGCACACCACGACGCACCTGGTCACGTTCGATCGATTCGAACAGAGCCTTGAAGTTGCCTTCGCCGAAACCATCGTCGCCCTTGCGCTGAATGAACTCGAAGAACACTGGGCCCATCAGGGTTTCCGAGAAGATCTGCAGCAGCAGGCGCTTGTCACCCTGCTCCGACGCGCCATCGAGCAGGATGCCGCGCGATTGCAGTTGATCGACCGGCTCGCCGTGATTTGGCAGGCGACCTTCGAGCATTTCGTAGTAAGTGTCTGGTGGCGCCGTCATGAAGCGCATGCCGATTTTCTTCAACTGATCCCAGGTCTTGATCAAGTCATCGGTGAGGAACGCAACATGCTGGATGCCCTCCCCGTTGAATTGCATCAGGAACTCTTCGATCTGACCGGCGCCCTTGGACGACTCTTCATTGAGCGGGATGCGGATCATGCCATCCGGTGCGGTCATGGCTTTCGAGGTCAGGCCGGTATATTCGCCCTTGATGTCGAAGTAACGAATCTCACGGAAGTTGAACAGCTTCTCGTAGAAGTTCGCCCAGTAGGCCATGCGACCGCGATAAACGTTGTGAGTGAGGTGGTCGATGATCTTCAGACCGGCGCCGACCGGGTTGCGATCAACGCCTTCGATAAACACGAAGTCGATATCGTAGATCGAACTGCCCTCGCCGAAACGGTCGATCAGGTACAGCGGCGCGCCGCCGATGCCTTTGATTGCCGGCAGGTTCAGTTCCATCGGGCCGGTTTCGATATGGATCGGCTGAGCGCCGAGTTCGAGCGCGCGGCTATAGGCTTTCTGCGAATCCTTCACGCGAAATGCCATGCCGCAAACGGACGGACCGTGCTCGGCGGCAAAGTACGAAGCGACGCTGTTGGGTTCGTTGTTGAGGATCAGGTTGATCGCGCCCTGACGATACAGGTGCACGTTCTTGGAACGGTGGGTCGCGACTTTGGTGAAGCCCATGATCTCGAAGATCGGCTCCAGCGTACCTGGAGTCGGAGATGCGAACTCGATGAATTCAAAGCCCATCAGGCCCATTGGGTTTTCGTATAAATCTGCCATGGTGACGCCTCATCATTTCTTATCAATTAACCAGAATTACCTGTCAGGAAATTGATGAAGAGGGAGGCGCACAGGAGATGCCACGCACGCTGCGGGCGAGGAAGTCTCCGTAGATCAGTTGAAACCCGAATATCTTCATTGTCGACCCAAGGCTCTTGCGGGCGAGGCTTCTGCTGCCAGAAGACGATTATTATTGTATGCGTAAACCGATTCTACACAGCGTAACCGGACCTGTCTGCCCTCTCTATAAAATCCGCTTTTTCTCCCAAGGCGCAAGAGGTTTGTTGCACCAATAAAGTCTGGTCAGGATGATCCCGGCGAAACTCTTGAGTCATGGCCAGCACAAGCGCTACCTGCCATCTATTCTCCCCTTGGCTCACTTGACCTGGGCGCGCGCAGCAGCGCCGACCAATACCAACATTCACAGGATGCGCCCATGCCGTTGACCCGCAGACCCCGCCGCAAACGCAGCACCCGCATCGTTGTGACTTTGCTCAGCGGCCTGCTGCCAGTCGTGCTCGGGAGTGTCATCCTCTATATGCAGGCAGAACGCACGTTGCAGCAAAGTGCCGGGGAAACTGCCGAGCAAGCGTTGCGACAGTTCGACTTAATGCTCGATAACACCGCAGAAGCCGCGCGGATTCTGTTGCCACTTGCCGGGAAAAATTGCGAAGAGGTAAAACTGGCCTTGCGCGAACAAGTAACCCGCCGCCCCTTCGTGCGCTCGACCAATCTGGTCTGGGACAACAATCTCTATTGCAGCTCGCTGTTCGGCCAGTTCAAGGAAGTCGTCAATGCCGGGAATTACCACGACGGCAGACTGTGGCTGATGAACGGCAATCCGGTAACGCCTGATACGGCATTGTTGATTTATCGCCTCAGCAACGGTCGTGGCGGCGCGCTGACCACACTGGATGGTTATCACCTGAGCAACATTCTGCGCCTGATCGGCCGCCAGACATTACTGATGTTGCAGGTGGGCGAGAACTGGCTGTCCGCAGACGGTAACGTGCATAAGGGATCCCTGCCCGTCCTGCCGGTTGCGCAGAGCGTGCTGGAATCCCAGCGTTACGGTTTCAAAGTATCGGCGGGTTTCCCCAAAGGCGAAATCTGGCGTTACATGGCGGCAGAGTATCCGCCACTGTTCAGCCTGCTGCTCTTTTTCGGCGTGGTCTCCGGCGCGATCGGACATTTCATTCAGCAACGCTCGACTTCGCCTAGTCATGAAATGCTTCGTGCACTTGAGGCTGGGGAGTTCATTCCTTACTTTCAGCCCGTGGTTTACGGCGACAGCAAGCGATGGTCGGGTGCCGAAGTGCTGATGCGCTGGAATCATCCCAAAGAGGGCCTGGTACGCCCGGACCTGTTCATTCCATTTGCCGAGCACTCGGGCTTGATCGTGCCGATGACCCGCTCCCTGATGCAACAGACAGCGGTGCTGCTGGGCCCACAATCTGCAACCTTCAACAAACCGTTCCATGTAGGTATCAACATCGCTGCCAGCCATTGCCACGACCTGGAGCTGGTTAAGGACTGTCGAGATTTCCTCGCTGCGTTTGAACCGGGCAGCGTAGAGCTGGTGCTGGAATTGACGGAGCGCGAGCTGGTCGAGCCAAACGACATCACTCTTGAGCTGTTCGAGCAATTGCGTGCTCTTGGAGTAAAAATCGCGATAGATGATTTCGGTACCGGCCATTCAAGCCTCGGCTATTTGCGAACTTTCAAGGTCGATTTTCTCAAGATCGACCAGAGTTTTATCGCCATGATCGGCATCGATGCGCTATCACGGCATATTCTCGATTCCATCATCGAGCTCTCGGCCAAGCTGGATCTTGGGATTGTTGCCGAAGGTGTCGAAACTCAGGCCCAGGTCGACTATTTGACTGCGCATAAGGTGAGTTTCCTGCAAGGGTATTTATTCGGCAAACCAATGCCGGCCGCTGATTTCATCAGAGCATTAAATGATCGTTAACCCACTATCATGACTCGGCCGACCGGCGCACCAAATTGATACAAAAAGTCATTGTTGTTACATGACGACAACATCAGGATTTACTCTTGTCGCATTAACTACTACAATTTTTTCAACCTCAGCCAGACTGGCAGGTGAGCCAGTTATCACCGAGTCGCTTCAAGGCTCTTGGCTTATAGCTTTGTTTGCGGTTGGTATCAGCCAAATACATTATTGGAGTAAAGATATTGTCCAGACTCGCCGAATTCCGCGCAGCTGAAAAGGCCCTTCAGGAACAGCTCAAACAGCTGGAATCGCTGAAGAACGATGCCGGGCTCAAGAAAGAAATCGAATTCGAAGAAAAGCTCCAGGGGCTGATGAAAAGCTATGGCAAAGGCCTCAAAGACATCATCGCCATACTTGATCCGAACCCGGCAAAGTCGGGCTTGCAGTCGCCCGCAGCGCCTAAGACTCGACGCGCCCGGGTGGTCAAGGTTTATCAGAACCCGCACACTGGCGAACTGATTGAAACCAAGGGTGGCAACCACCGCGGCCTCAAATCCTGGAAAGAACAGTACGGTGCAGCCACGGTGGATTCCTGGTTGCGCAGTTGATTTGACGCCCACAAGAAGCCCTGCTCCATGCAGGGCTTTTTATTGACAATATCTAACAGATGAAATGATTTTCATCGAACAAGTTGTAAATGTGTGTAACGATAATGAATCATCAGGCTAAACATTTTGCTGCGTGATGTTGCTGCGATGAGCTGAATCAAACTTTGTGCTTAATCCTTTCCGGTATTAGACCGTCGCTAGTTGGTACGGACGTTTATAATTTCAGGCTATTGCGTGCCGACTCTATATCGTCTGCGCTCGCCTTATAAGCCTCGACCTGACCGGCATACGAAAGTACATAAGCCTTGTCCGTTTCCACGGCGGCTACCAAGGTTTGTGATAACACGTGCCGACCGTTTTCGGTGACCGTGCAGGTCGCCTCCAAACCGGTCAAGGGACCGAAGGCTGCCGGATGAATCCGGTTGCAGACACTCTGATAGCCACTGCGGAAAAAATCTTTCTGGATGGATTTGCGCATTTCCAGCAGCACGCCGTGCAGATTGACCTGATGCCCCGCCTCCACTTGAGTCATGGTCAACTCCATCACCATGACCCGGTTACCATCGGCGTCGAGCTTCACTGCCCTCTGTCGCGAAACTGGCGGCGCGCTGTCCGGCAATACTTCGACCTCCCAGCCTGGCGGCCAAGTGATGCTCGGTTCGGCCGAGGCAGAAAAAACCACGGCCAACGACAAAGCCAAAAAAACAAACACGAATTTCAACAGTCGGATCATTGCCGGACGCACTCGAAGGTAGGAGGCAAAGTCTGCCCCCCACCCTCGCACAGAGCAAGCCCGCCTTGCATTTGGCGATGCCGCCCGGCATGCGTATCATTGCGCCCATTCACTCGCCCATTGTTATTGGAGGGCCCATGAGCCTCAACGAACTGAACACTTTCCCCGGCGTGACTGCCACGCCAGACAGCGCAACCCGCAACTTCGTGTTCAACCACACCATGCTGCGCGTGAAGGACATCACCAAGTCGTTGGACTTCTACACCCGCGTATTGGGTTTTTCGCTGGTCGAAAAGCGTGACTTCCCGGAAGCCGAGTTCAGCCTGTACTTCCTCGCACTCGTCGACAAAGCGCAGATCCCGACCGACGCCGCCGCGCGTACCGAATGGATGAAATCGATCCCGGGCATTCTCGAACTGACCCATAACCACGGCACCGAAAACGATGCTGACTTCGCCTATCACAATGGCAACACCGACCCGCGCGGTTTCGGCCACATCTGTATTTCGGTGCCGGATATCGTCGCAGCGTGTGCACGTTTCGAAGAGCTGGGCTGCGACTTCCAGAAGCGCCTGACCGATGGCCGCATGAAAAGCCTGGCGTTCATCAAGGATCCGGATGGCTACTGGGTCGAAATCATTCAGCCGGCTCCGCTCTAAGGAGCTGCCTGAATCTATGCGGGAGCGAGCCTGCTCGCGACTGCGGTGCGTCATGACGATGATGTTGCCCCACGCGAGCAAGCTCGCTCCCAAATTTGCCGTGTCTCACGCATAAAAAAACCCATGATCGCTCATGGGTTTTTTCATTTCCGACCAGTCAATTACGCCGGTGCCGAAGTCCGGATCAGGTGATCGAACGCACTCAGCGAAGCCTTGGCGCCCTCGCCGACGGCAATCACGATCTGCTTGTACGGCACAGTCGTCACGTCACCCGCTGCAAAGATCCCTGGAATCGACGTCTCGCCACGGTTGTCGACAATGATCTCGCCACGCGGCGACAGCTCGATGGTGCCTTTGAGCCAATCGGTGTTGGGCAGCAGGCCGATTTGCACAAAAATGCCTTCCAGCTCGACCGTGCGCAACTCATCAGTCGTACGATCCTTGTAACGCAGACCGTTGACCTTCTCGCCGTTACCGGTGACTTCAGTGGTTTGCGCACTGGTGATCACGGTGACGTTCGGCAGGCTGTGCAGCTTGCGTTGCAACACAGCGTCGGCGCGCAGTTGCACATCGAATTCAAGCAGCGTTACGTGCGACACGATACCGGCCAGATCGATAGCCGCTTCAACGCCGGAGTTACCGCCGCCGATCACCGCCACGCGCTTGCCTTTGAACAGCGGGCCGTCGCAGTGCGGGCAGTACGCCACGCCTTTGTTACGGTATTCCTGCTCGCCAGGCACGTTCATTTCACGCCACCGCGCACCAGTCGCCAGGATCACGCTCTTGGCTTTCAGAGTCGCACCACTGGCGAAGTGGACTTCGTGCAGCTCACCGTTCTTGCCTGGGATCAACTTGTCGGCACGTTGCAGGTTCATAATGTCGACGTCGTATTGCTTGACGTGTTCTTCCAGCGCCGTCGCCAGTTTCGGCCCTTCGGTTTCCTGTACGGAAATGAAGTTCTCGATGGCCATGGTGTCCAGCACCTGACCGCCAAAACGCTCGGCGGCAACACCGGTGCGGATGCCTTTACGTGCAGCATAGATAGCGGCCGAAGCACCGGCCGGGCCACCGCCGACAACCAGCACGTCAAAGGCTTCCTTTGCGCTGATCTTCTCGGCCTGACGCACGATGGCGCCGGTGTCGAGTTTGGCGAGAATCTCTTCCAGACCCATACGGCCCTGGCCGAAGTTTTGACCGTTGAGGTAGACGCTCGGCACGGCCATGATCTTGCGGTCGTTGACTTCATCCTGAAACAGCGCGCCGTCGATGGCGACGTGGCGGATGTTCGGGTTGAGCACGGCCATCAGGTTCAGCGCCTGAACGACGTCCGGGCAGTTCTGGCAGGACAGCGAGAAGTAGGTCTCGAAGCTGAACTCGCCTGTGAGCGAGCGGATCTGCTCGATGACTTCAACGCTGGCTTTCGACGGGTGGCCGCCGACTTGCAGCAAGGCCAGCACCAGTGAGGTGAATTCATGGCCCATCGGGATACCGGCGAAGCGCAGGCTGATGTCGGCTCCGGGGCGGTTGATCGAGAACGATGGCTTGCGGGCATCGTCACCGCTGTCGATCAGGGTAATTTGGCTCGAAAGACTCGCAACGTCTTTCAGCAGGTCCAGCATTTCACGGGATTTCGCACCGTCGTCGAGCGATGCAACGATCTCGATCGGTTGGGTGACCCGTTCCAGGTACGATTTCAACTGGGCTTTAAGATTGGCGTCCAACATACGGGCGATTTCCTTTATTTGAGGCAAAAAAAAGCCCGAGCGAATCTCGCCCGGGCATTTTTATTGGGCGGTGCAGCTAACTTAAGAAGGTGCGGCGTGCCGCCCTGCGTTGCATGTCACAGACTTAGATCTTGCCGACCAGGTCCAGCGACGGAGCCAGAGTGGCCTCGCCTTCTTTCCACTTGGCTGGGCAAACTTCGCCTGGGTGTGCAGCGACGTACTGAGCAGCCTTGATCTTGCGCAGCAGCTCGGAAGCGTCACGGCCAACGCCGCCATCGTTCAGCTCAACGATTTTGATCTGGCCTTCAGGGTTGATCACGAAGGTGCCGCGGTCAGCCAGACCGGCTTCTTCGATCAGCACGTCGAAGTTGCGCGAGATCACGTGGGTCGGGTCGCCGATCATGGTGTATTCGATTTTGCCGATGGCTGGCGAGGTGTTGTGCCAGGCAGCGTGAGCAAAGTGGGTGTCGGTCGAAACGCTGTAGATTTCCACGCCCAGTTTCTTGAACTCAGCGTAGTTGTCTGCCAGGTCTTCCAGCTCGGTTGGGCACACGAAGGTGAAGTCGGCTGGGTAGAAGAACACAACGGACCACTTGCCTTTCAAGTCAGCATCCGAGACTTGAACGAAGTCGCCGTTTTTGAACGCGGTAGCGTTGAACGGTTTTACTTGGCTGTTGATGATAGGCATCGATGACTCTCCGTCAGGGGTTATGAAGTTGATGGGTGAATCCTACCCACTCACTCGACGGAAGGCTCATTGGCAAACCTGATACTGCTGATTTGTTTTCGCTATTAGCTGACTGTATTAATAGAAGAAAACGATCTCTACGGTTGATCCGGTTTATCCATAATCCGAGCCATCCCCTGGAATGGGCTGATCTCAACATAGCGCATAGCCGATTTCATGTCCTTCCAGCCAACGTAACTCATCAGCGATTTCAGATCCCAACCGCTTTGATGCGCCCAGGTCGCAAAACCCCGCCGCAATGAATGACTGGTGTAATTGGCGGCGGCGATCCCGGCGCGATGCAAGGCTTGGCGCAGAAGAGGGATGATGCTGTTGGCGTGCAAGCCGTCCTCGCTCAGGTTGCCCCAGCGGTCAATGCTGCGGAAAACTGCGCCGCGTACCAGCGCGGCTTCCGTGATCCAGTCGATATAGGCCTGCACCGGGCACAACTTCAACAGCGCCGGGGCCTGGTACGTCTGGCCGAGATTTTCTCGATCGCCCTTGCTGCGCGGCAGATACACAGTGATGCCCTTGCCAGCACTGGCTTGCACGTGTTCGATCTGCAAGCGGCACAACTCATCGCTGCGAAAGCCGCGCCAAAAGCCCAACAGAATCAATGCACGATCGCGATAAGCCTTGAGCAAGGTCGGGCGGTCCTGTTCCCGCCGGGCCGTCTGCGCCTCCAGCTCCAGCCAATCGATTACTCGCTGCAAATCCTGCAGTTGCAAAGGTTCGGCCTGTTTTTCCTGCGCTGGGTGCAGCGCGCGAATCCCTTTGAATACCTTGCGCACTACCGGCGCCTTGGTCGGGTCGGCAAAACCCTGGCTGTTATGCCATTGGGCCAGCGCCGACAGGCGCAGCTTCAGCGTATTGATCGACAGCACTCCAGCGTGCTCCACCAGATACCGCGCAACGCTGTCGGCGGTGGCGGGCAGGAACCCGCCCCACGTCACTTCGAAATGTTCGATAGCCATGCGATAGCTGCGACGGGTGTTGTCGCGAGTGGCGGCTTGCAGATATCGATCGATGTCACTCATGTGCAGTTTTCTCGCTGGCGTACGGGTTCAGACATGCAGAGGCGCATTTTGCCGCCTGACATTGGGCAATACCAGTATATCCCGCCTGTTTTATTTCAAGGATTTACCTATATTTTAAGCATGGTACACTGCGTACTTTAGTGGCATGTACCACAGTACGTAACCGTAGGAGTTAACATGGCCCGTGGCGGCATTACCAAAGCACTGGTGCAAATCGCGCGCACAGCGATTCTCGCTCGCGGCGAACACCCGAGTATCGATGCAGTACGCATTGAAATGGGCAACACCGGTTCGAAAACCACGATCCATCGCTATCTGAAAGAACTCGATGACGGTGCCCAACCAACAGAGGCGTCAGCAGAACCGATCGATGATGAGCTGAGCGCCCTCGTCTCTCGCCTCGCCCAGCGCCTGAAAGAGCAGGCTCAGGAGCCCATCGAGCAAGCCCGCGAACAATTCGAGGAGCAGCGTGAAGCCCTGGAAACCGAGCTGAAAGAGACGCGCCAGGCGCTGGAAAAACTCGAGCACGACCACGACATCCAAAGCGCTGCGCTCCAGCGCGAATCCGAAGCGCTGAACAGCACGCGCTCGATGCTGCAAACCGAACAGACGCGCAATGCCGGGCTGAACCAGGCCTTGGCAGATTTCGAATTGCGCTTGCAGGACAAGGACGAACAGATCCGCTCGCTTGAAGAAAAACACCTGCACGCGCGCGATGCGCTGGAGCATTACCGCAACGCGACCAAGGAACAGCGGGAGCAGGAACAGGCCCGCCACGAAGGGCAAATCCAGCAGATTCAGGCCGAACTGCGTCAAGCACAGCAAAGCGCGTTGGTGCGCCAGGACGAAATCACTCAACTGCACCGCGATAACGAACGACTGCTCACCGAGAACCGTGGCACCCAACGCGAGCTGAACCTGTTGCAGGATCAGCTCAAGCAGAGCAATCAGCGTCAGGATCAGTTACTCGAACAGGCCACAAGAATGGACAGCGAGCGTACCCTCCTCCAGGAACGTCTACGCGTGGCGACACTGGAAAGCCAGGCACTCAAGCAGAGCGTCGAGGAGCAGACACAGCTCAATCAGTCACTGGAAAAGGAATTGCTCAAGGCTCAGGCGAGCCTTGAGGACAGCCAGCGCCTGGCCGCTGCCACTGCGGCAGCGCCAGACTCGGCCAACGCGAAGGACGCTTAAGCGCTGACCGGCGTGCGCATGGTGACGAACTCTTCGGCGGCCGTCGGGTGCACCCCGATCGTGTCGTCGAAGTCACGCTTGGTCGCACCAGCCTTCAAGGCGATCGCCAGACCTTGCACAATCTCGCCAGCGTCCGGGCCGACCATGTGGCAGCCAAGCACCTTGTCAGTCTTGGCGTCGACCACCAGCTTCATCAGGGTTTTCTCCTGACACTCAGTCAAGGTCAGCTTCATTGGCCGGAAGCGACTCTCGAAAATCACCACCTCGTGGCCACATTCACGTGCCTCTTCTTCGCTTAATCCAACGGTGCCGATGTTCGGCAGGCTGAACACAGCGGTCGGGATCATCTTGTAATCCACCGGACGGTATTGCTCCGGCTTGAACAGACGTCGCGCGACGGCCATCCCCTCAGCCAATGCGACAGGTGTCAGCTGCACGCGACCGATGACGTCGCCAAGCGCGAGAATCGACGGTTCGGTGGTTTGATACTCGTCGTCGACCTTGATGAAGCCTCTGTCGTCCAGCTGCACATCGGTGTTTTCCAGGCCCAGATTGTCCAGCATCGGACGCCGACCGGTGGCATAGAACACGCAATCAGCTTCGAGTACGCGACCATCCTTGAGCGTCGCCTTCAGGCTGCCGTCGTCCTGCCTGTCGATGCGCGCGATGTCGGCGTTGAATTGCAGGTCGAGACCGCGCTTGGTCAATTCTTCCTGCAAATGCTTGCGCACCGAACCGTCAAACCCACGCAGGAACAGATCGCCGCGATACAACAGCGTGGTGTTGGCGCCAAGGCCATGGAAAATTCCAGCGAACTCGACCGCGATGTAACCGCCGCCAACCACCAGCACACGCTTGGGCAATTCTTTCAGGAAGAACGCTTCGTTCGAACCGATCGCGTGTTCGTGCCCTGGAATTTCAGGGATCTGCGGCCAGCCGCCGGTGGCGATCAGAATGTTCTTCGCCGTGTGGCGCTCGCCATTGACCTCAACCTCGTGCGGCCCGACGATTTTCGCGTGCGCCTCGTGCAGGGTCACACCGCTGTTGATCAGCAGGTTGCGATAGATGCCATTGAGGCGATTGATTTCGCGATCCTTGTTGCCGATCAGCGTGGCCCAGTCAAAGTTGGCTTCGTCCAGATTCCAGCCGAAACCGGAAGCTTGCTCGAAGTCTTCGGCAAAGTGCGCGCCGTACACCAACAGCTTTTTCGGCACACATCCGACATTGACGCAGGTCCCGCCCAGATAACGGCTCTCGGCCACCGCCACTTTCGCCCCGAAGCCTGCGGCAAACCGCGCAGCACGCACACCGCCAGAACCGGCACCAATCACATAAAGGTCAAAATCGTAGGCCATTTCTTTCTCCTCGGCAGGGGATCAGCATACCTGCAGTCACCCATTGGGCAAGCACTGCCATCCACATAAGGGCAGAAAATGAAAAAGCCACCCGAAGGTGGCTTTCTTTTGCAGACGAGGCGAACGCTATCAGTAAGCCTTGCCAGTCTTGTAGAAGTTCTCGAAGCAGAAGTTGGTCGCGTCGATGTAGCCTTCAGCGCCACCGCAGTCGAAACGCTTGCCCTTGAACTTGTAGGCCATCACGCAACCGTTCTGGGCCTGCTTCATCAGGGCGTCGGTGATCTGGATTTCACCGCCTTTGCCTGGCTCGGTCTGTTCGATCAGGTCGAAGATGTCCGGGGTCAGGATGTAACGACCGATGATCGCCAGGTTCGACGGCGCGTCTTCAGGCTTTGGCTTTTCGACCATGCTGTGTACGCGGTAGATGTCGTCGCGGATCATTTCGCCGGCGATTACGCCGTATTTGTTGGTTTCCTGCGGATCGACTTCCTGGATGGCGACGATCGAGCAGCGGAATTGCTTGTACAGCTTGACCATCTGGGTCAGCACGCCGTCGCCGTCGATGTTGACGCACAGGTCGTCCGCCAGCACCACAGCGAACGGTTCGTCGCCGATCAGCGGGCGACCGGTCAGGATCGCGTGGCCCAGGCCTTTCATCTCGGTCTGACGGGTGTAGGAGAACGAGCACTCGTCCAACAGCTTGCGGATACCGACCAGATATTTTTCCTTGTCGGTGCCCTTGATCTGGTTTTCCAGCTCGTAGCTGATGTCGAAGTGGTCTTCCAGAGCACGCTTGCCACGGCCGGTAACAATGGAGATTTCAGTCAGGCCCGCGTCCAGTGCTTCTTCAACGCCGTACTGGATCAGTGGCTTGTTTACCACCGGCAGCATTTCTTTAGGCATGGCTTTGGTCGCTGGGAGGAAGCGAGTGCCGTAACCGGCTGCTGGAAACAAGCATTTCTTGATCATATAAGTCCTTGAAAAGGCTGTGTGTACGAGTTTCGAGGCAGTCTAATCAGGCGGCGCGCGCCTTACAATGCCCCGCGCTGGCTAACCGATGCCAACATAGAGAAATATTCGCGCGGATAGTTCCATCCGGGTTTTTCAGCAGCAAAGTCAGCGTAGCTCAAGATCTGTCGAAACTGGATCACCATACGCTTATCCGCCCCCGATGCGAGCATTTGCCGCTATCATTGCGCCTTTGAACCAGCGAACGAGACAGACTAGATGGCTGCGGTAAAAATCATCAACGGGTATGTGATCGACAAGAAAGACGGCAAGTGGACGCTGACCACCACTAACGGCGAGCACATTGCCGGGCCTTTCGACAGCGAGCAGATGGCGACGGACGTAGCCTCGGTGTTCACCGATACGCCTGCATCAGCCAAGCGTCGCGGCAAAGAGGACTGATCCAGTCGTCACACGCCCCAAGCCCTGCCACCACGCAGGGCTTTTTTGTGCCTTGTTGGCAAACAAGTGGCCAATCGCTATAACCTTTTCATCGCGCCGCTGTCAGAGCATCCAGTCCCCCACTTGAAGACCACGCAATCATGAACCTGAACAAACTGCAGCCGCTTATCGCGGCATTGGTACTAAGCGGCTGTGCCACCTCGCAGCCGACCTATCTGAAGAACGGCGAACAAGGGTTGAGCATCGACTGCTCCGGCGAAGCCAACTCCTGGGCGATGTGCTATGAAAAGGCCGATGCGTCCTGCGCGGGAACCGGTTATCGCATCGTCGGCACTGACGGCACACCGGCCCCTGAGGAAGACGACAAGACCCTGGGCGTCGACGTTGGCAATTACAAAACCCGCAACGTCGTGGTCGTCTGCAAGTAAGCCTTACATGTGAATTTCGGCGAACTTGATTCCGAGGCCACGGACGACCTCGATCAGATCGTCGAGCCGACTGAAAGACTCGACTTCATCATTGTCATCCACCAGGAAGTAGCTGCGCCCTGCACTCTTCTTGAAAAATACGATCCATTCGCCAGGATTGGCCGGGTTCTGGATCACATGGGTGGCAGAGATAAGGCCCTCTGCATGGCGTTCGCGCACGTGCTCTCGCTTCATCGCAACTCCAAAAATGACAATGCCGCCACAGCAGGACTGTGACGGCATCGGGTGCCGAGATTGGGTAGTCTATCAGCCGGAAATACAGGCGTTTGCGGCTTTCTGCACATCGCGAGGGCGAACCGGCACATTGGACATGCGCTCATGCAGCTTGATGCTGCTGCCGCCAGCGCGATCTTCGATATCAAATACTGCTGCCGGGCCTGAAGAGAGTTTGCCCGGAACAATTACTCGAACACCGTCCTTTTGCGGCTGAACCTGCAACGCACCGCGGCTATCAGCGAGCTTGTCGGTCAGGCACTGCGCGTACTCCTGGGGCTTTTTGCCGGAGATCACGCTCATGGTTGGCAGCGTTTCATTGATTTCTGAAACATTTGCACAACCGGCCATCGCCAGAATCAACGGCACACACACCACACCCCACTTCATACAAATCCTCCGTTAAAGACCGTCCGACAGCACAAACGCCGCTTTTCTCCGGGGCCTTTTGCATTTAACCCGCCTGCCGTGGCGAAGTTCTGTTCAAAATTTGTCAAAGCAACGCCCGACGGCCAGATAATAACCCGTGCGGCCTGATAAACTGCGCCCATCGACAAGCTATCGTTTTGATTTTGTAGAAAAAGCCCTTCTGGAGGCGCCCATGAAATTCATTCACCAGCGCGAGCACCTCAACGAAGACGACATCGTCGTCATTCAATGCTCGCAAATGTGCAACATCCGTTTGATGAACGATGCCAACTTTCGCAGCTTCAAAAACGGCGGCCGTCACACCTATCACGGCGGCGCGTTCGACACCTTCCCAGCGCGCATCACGGCGCCAAGCACCGGCTTCTGGAACATCACCATCGACACCGTCAACCGCCGCGCAATCAGCGTAACGCGCAAGCCGACGCTGACCCATTCGATCAAGATCATCCGTCGTTCCAGCACTAAACTGAGCTGAGACGCGCAGTTAATTCTGAAAGGAAAACATGACCGTGGCGCAAAAAACCAAATACGTGATCAAGTACAAACTGGACGGTGAACAGCGTTTCGAGTTCGCCGAGCTGGAAACGGGCACTGACGAGGAAGCGAAAGCGGCGCTGAAAAAAATGCACGCTGACGAAGAGCTCAGTGACATCAAGGTCAGCAAAGCGCTGTAACAACACCATGCAACCGACCACGTTTGACCTGTTCGCCGACAACGAACCCGTACAGCAAGCCCGCGCGGAGCAGATCGGCGAACAATCGTGGGTGCTGCGCGGATTCGCCTTGCCGCAGGTCGAGCAACTGCTGACCGAACTTGAAGCGATTCTTGTCGCCGCCCCGCTACGCCACATGGTCACGCCCGGCGGTTTCAGCATGTCGGTCGGCACCAGCAGTTGCGGGCAGTTGGGCTGGGTCACCGATCGCAGCGGTTACCGCTATTCCAGCGTCGACCCACTCAGCGGTTTGCCCTGGCCGTCGATGCCGGCGGTGTTTGCCATACTCGCGAGCGAGGCGGCAGAGCAAGCCGGCTACAAGGATTTCCATCCCGACTCTTGCCTGATCAACCAATACGTCGCCGGTGCCAAGATGTCGTTGCATCAGGACAAGGACGAAAAGGGTTATGCCGCGCCCATCGTTTCGTTGTCACTGGGTTTGCCGGCGATGTTTCTGTTCGGCGGTTTCGAACGCAGCGACAAGAGCCAGCGCATCCCGCTCTTGCACGGCGACATGGTGATTTGGGGTGGGGTGGATCGCCTGCGCTATCACGGCGTACTGCCAATCAAACCCGGCCATCACCCGCTCTTGGGCGAGCGGCGCGTCAACATCACCTTCCGCGTCGCTGGCGATCAGTAAAAGTTTGACCGCAAGGCGCGGAGTGTCGTCAGCTCCGATGCTGGTTAACCTGAGTCAAACAGGTCAACGGATTCCCTCTCATGGACACGCTTTCGAACACCAGTATTGAAGACGATCCACGCTGGGCCGCCGTGGTGGCTCGCGACTCAAGTGCCGACGGGACATTTGTCTACGCGGTAAAAACCACCGGTGTTTATTGCCGACCGAGCAGCCTTGCGCGGTTGCCGAAACCGCAGAACGTCGTATTTTTCGATACAGCCGAACTGGCCGAAGCTGCCGGATATCGGCCGAGCAAACGCGCCAGTAAGGATCAGAATGATACGCAGCATGCAGCGATCATTGCGGCAGCGTGTCGGCAGATCGAGGCCTGTGAGACGCTGCCGGCGCTCAACAGCCTGGCGGCCACCGCCGGCCTTAGCCCTTTTCATTTCCACCGGGTATTCAAAACTGCGACCGGCCTGACACCGAAGGCGTACGCCACGGCGCATCGTTCACGCAAGCTGCGTGCGCGACTCGCGAACGGCGGCTCGGTGACCGATGCGCTGTATGACGCCGGCTTCAATTCCAACAGCCGTTTTTACGAAGCCGCTGACCAATTGCTCGGCATGAAGCCCACCGACTACCGCGCCGCCGGGCAGAACAATGACATCCGCTTTGCCGTTGGCCAATGCTCGCTGGGGGCGATTCTGGTCGCGCAAAGCGAACGGGGGATTTGCGCGATTCTGCTCGGCGACGATCCGCATCTATTGGTGTGCGACCTGCAGGATCAGTTTCGCAACGCCAATCTGATCGGCGCCGACCGCGAATTTGAACGGTTGATCGCCAACGTCGTCGGCTTTGTCGAAGCACCTGCGACCGGCCTGAACTTGCCGCTGGATATACGCGGCACAGCGTTTCAGGAGCGAGTCTGGCAGGCACTCCGCGAGATCCCGCCGGGCAGCACCGCCAGTTACGCCCAGATCGCGCAGCGCATTGGCGCACCGACCTCGATGCGCGCCGTCGCCCAGGCTTGCGGCGCCAACCGCTTGGCGGTAGCGATTCCTTGCCACCGCGTGGTGCGCAGCGATGGCAATCTTTCCGGCTACCGCTGGGGCGTCGAGCGCAAACGTCAACTGTTAGAGCGCGAACTCAGCGATTGACGTCGACCACCACCCTGCCCCGTAGTTGACCGGCGAGCAGTTTGGGCGCGGCCTCAAGGGCTTCGCTCAAACTGATTTCCTGGCTGATCAGGTTGAGCAAGGAGAAATCCAGATCCCTGGCCAGTCGATCCCATGCCTCGACACGGCGTGCTTTCGGTTGAGTCACGCTGTTGATCCCGGCCAAAGTGACGCCGCGCAGAATGAACGGCGCAACCGACGCCGGAAAATCCATGCCCTGCGCCAGCCCACATGCCGCAACCACGCCTTCGGAGCGCGTGCTGGCGCAAGCATTCGCCAACGTATGGCTGCCGACCGAATCGACCACCGCCGCCCAACGTTCCTTCGCCAATGGCTTGCCCGGCTCGGACAAAGTGGCTCGATCGATGATTTCGGCAGCGCCCAATTGCTGCAGGTATTCATGCTCGGACACCCGCCCCGTGGACGCCACCACGCGATACCCCAACTTGCTGAGCAAGGCGATGGCAAAGCTGCCGACCCCGCCATTGGCGCCAGTGACCAGCACTTCGCCGTGATCCGGCGTCACGCCATGGCGCTCCAGCGCCAGGATGCACAGCATCGCGGTATAACCTGCCGTGCCGATGGCCATGGCTTGCGCGGGGGTGAAAGCTTGCGGCAGTGGAATCAGCCAGTCACCGTTGAGCCGGGCTTTTTGCGCCAGCCCGCCCCAGTGGCTTTCACCGACGCCCCAACCGTTGAGCAGCACCCGATCGCCTGCCTTGAAATCCGCATGCGAACTGGACTCGACAGTCCCCGCCAGATCGATCCCCGGCACCATGGGAAACTTGCGCACCACCGGGCTGCTGCCGGTGATCGCCAGGCCGTCTTTGAAATTCAGGGTGCTGTACGCGACGTTCACGCTGACGTTGCCTTCGGGCAGTTGCTGCTCATCGATTTGCTGCAGATAGGCACGATAACCGTTGTCGTCTTTGTCGATCAGAATGGCATTGAACATGACGGCCCCTCGAAGATGATTTGGAAAAAGCATGCCTTGAAATAGCACATCGCAACACATTGCCACACTCGACTTTGCGCTAACTGCTCGATCAGCCGGGTAAATCCACGGCGGGCGGCTATGCTTTTTCGACGGTTGTGTTTTCCCGGTTGCGCCTTGCCAACCGGTGTGTCGATGGAGCTGACGATGCCTTTGCTGAGCGCTTTACCCTCGTTGCTGATGTTATGTCTGCTGACGCTTGGCAATGCCTGGGCAGCCGCACCAGCGGCAAAGCCGAACGCGGCGCCAAGCGAGCCGACATGGCCGCAGGTGATCAGCAGCGGCAAGAGCAAGCTGACGGTGTATCAGCCGCAGCTCGACAGCTGGGATGGCTATACGCTCAATGCCCGCGCGGCCGTCGAAGCCACCGCCGCCGATGGCAAATCCACCTACGGCATCGTCCAGTTCAGCGCGCACACTCTCGTCGACAAGACCACCCGCTGGGTCGCGCTCGATCAGTACAAGATCATCGAGGCCGATTTCCCCGCCGACGCCAAACAGGCCAACACATGGCTCGCCATCCTGGAAAAAGATGCCGAGAGCCGCAAGAAAACCATCTCCCTCGATCAACTGGAAGCGGCGGTCGGCGTGCTCAACGCTGAACAGAAAGCCGACAGCGCACCGCTGGAAAACACCCCGCCGATCATAATCAGTTCCGACAGACCGGCAATCCTCGTGTACATCGACGGTGAGGCGGCTTATCGGCCGGTGGAAGGAACGGAGCTGCAACGGGTGATCAACACGCGCCCACTGCTGCTCAAAGACGCCGAAGGCAAACACTACCTGCATGTATTTGACGGCTGGATGGTCGCCGATCAATTGGCCGGCGATTACACGCGCCTTGCTGCGCCGCCGGCCAGTCTGGAAAAAGCCAAACAGGCGGCGATCAAGAGTCGCCAGGTGGACCTGCTTACCGGACAAAGCGATCCGAAGGACAAGATTCCCAGCCTGGCCAAGCCGCCGCAGCCGAAAATCTTCATCGCCACCGCGCCAACCGAACTGTTGGTTACCGACGGCGCCGCGCAATGGCAACCGATTCAGGGCACCAGCCTGTTGTACGTGAGCAACACCACCGGGCACATCTTCAAGGAAATCGGTGACCAGAACAGTTACGTGCTGATCTCCGGGCGCTGGTTTCGCGCCAGCGACATGAGCGGGCCATGGACCTTTGTCCCGGCAGACAAACTGCCGGCCGACTTTGCCAATATTCCCGACGACAGCGCCAAAGAGAACGTCAAAGCCTCGGTAGCCGGCACGCCACAGGCGCAGGAGGCGGCCATTGCGGCGACCATCCCGCAGACGTCGGCGATCAGGAAAAGCGCGGTGAAGATGACGGCGCCGCAATTTGACGGTGAGCCGCAGCTCAAAGCGATCAGCAATACGCCGTTGCAATACGTGATCAACAGCGCCACACCGATCATTCGCGTCGACAACGACAGTTGGTGGGCCGTGGAGAACGGCATCTGGTTCAGCGCCACCTCGCTGAACGGGCCGTGGAGTGTGGCCACTTCAGTGCCAGCGGTGATTTATTCGATTCCGCCCAGCTCGCCGATGCACTACCTCACGTACGTGAAGGTTTACGAATCCCGCGGCGATACCGTGGTGGTCGGCTACACGCCGGGCTATCAAGGCTCGACGCTGGACCCGGCGACTGGCGTTGTGGTGTACGGCACCGGTTATCCGTATGCGCCGTGGGTCGGCAATGTCTGGTACGGGCCGCCGGTGACCTATGGTTTCGGCGTCGCGATTCGTTACACGCCGTGGACTGGCTGGACCTTCGGCTTCGGATTCGGCTGGAGCTGGGGCGGCAACACCGTCGCCATGGGCTGGGGCTGGGGCGCCTATCCGTGGTGGGGAAATTACGGCTGGGGCTACGCGTGGGGTCCGCGTCTGTACCCGGCGCCGCTGGCCTGGGGTGGCGCCGCTTACGGTTATCGCGGCGGCGCGGTGGCCTGGGGCCCGGGTGGCTGGGCCGGAACCACCGGCAATCTTTATCATCAGTGGGGTGATCGCGCGACGGTCAGCCGTTATGGCGCCGGTTACAACGCCTGGACCGGCAATCGCTGGGCCGGTCAGGTTGGCGCCTCGTACAACTCGCGTACCGGCATTGCCGCCGCCGGGCAACGTGGCGCGGTGCACAACGCCTACACCGGCAACTACGCTGCCGGGCGCAGCGGCGTGGCAGTCGGCCCGAACGGCGGCGCCATCGCCGGAGAACGGGTTAGCGCTGGCAACGTCCGCAGCGGCACTCACGTCAGTGCCAATCGCGGCGCCGTTTACAACCCCAATACCGGCAACACCACGCAATACGGCGGTATCCATGGCCGCAACGGCGGCGCCGCGCGGGTCGGCGACAATGTTTATGCCGGGCGCGACGGCAACGTCTACAAGAAAACCGACAACGGCTGGCAGTCCGTGGCCGGCAGCGGTGCCAACCGGACCAGACCCGCAAACAACAATGCGCAGCTGCAGAATCTCAACCGCGAATCCGCCGCACGTAATCTCGGCAATCAGCGCACGCACAACTTCAATCATTCTTCACAAATGATGAACCGATCGTTTAGCGGTGGCGGCGGATTGCACCGACGCTGAAAAAATGCACGTCATGTTCAGAATTTCAGACTGGCCGCGCAGTTGGTTTTGCTGCTAAAACCGGTGGCCGTCCCTGCCCGTTTTATCGTTCGGAGAGTTGCTTTATGAGCCAGTGGCCTGACACCCGCATCCTTGATCTCCTCGGAATCGAACTGCCGATCATTCAGGGCCCGATGGCCGGTGCGACCAACTCTTCGATGGTGATTGCCGTGTGCAATGCCGGCGGCCTCGGTTCAATGCCGGCAGCGATGCTGAGCAGCGAGCAACTGCGCGAAGAGTTGAAAACGATTCGCCAGCACACCACCCAGCCGTTCAACGTCAATTTCTTCTGCCACCAGCCACCGGCGCCTGATGAACAGCGGGCCCGTGACTGGAAAAACCTGCTCGAACCCTACTACCGCGAACTGGGTGCCGATTTCGACGCGCCGACGCCGGTTTCCAACCGCGCTCCGTTCGACGAAGCAGCGTGTGCCGTGCTCGAAGAGTTCCGACCCGAGGTGGTGAGTTTCCATTTCGGGCTACCGGAAATAGCCCTGCTTGATCGGGTCAAGGCAACCGGGGCGAAAATCCTTTCGTCTGCCACCACAGTCGAAGAAGCGATCTGGCTGGAGCAACACGGCTGCGATGCGATCATCGCCATGGGTTATGAGGCCGGTGGCCATCGCGGGATGTTTCTCAGCGATGATCTGAGCACCCAGGTCGGCACCTTCGCCCTGGTGCCGCAGGTGGTCGACGCGGTGAAAGTGCCGGTGATCGCGGCGGGCGCGATCAGCGATGCGCGAGGCGTTGCCGCAGCTTTCATGCTCGGCGCCTCGGCGGTGCAAGTCGGCACGGCGTACCTGTTCACGCCGGAAGCCAAAGTCAGCGCCTCACACCACAAGGCCCTGCGCACCGCCAAGGAAAGCCAGACCGCCATCACCAACATTTTCACCGGACGTCCGGCGCGGGGCATTGTCAATCGGGCGATGCGCGAACTCGGCCCGATTTCAGCGCAAGCGCCAGCCTTCCCGTTGGCCGGCGGTGCGCTGATGCCGCTGCGGGCCAAGGATGACGCCGACTTTGCCAACCTCTGGGCCGGACAGGCGCTGACGCTCGGCAAGGATATCGGTAGCGCTGAACTGACCCGGCAACTCGCCGAAGGCGCCTTGGCGAAACTCAACCGCCACTGAATTTACGTGGCGAGCGGATTTATTCCCTCGCCACCTGGCGGCGTATCGCTATATATTTCCGTATACAGCGATCGCGCCCGTGTATCGGCGTTATCCAAAGCAAAGCATTTACCGCCGATCACGGAGCCTTTACATGACACTTGCTGCCACACGCCTCGCCCCTGTCTGCCTCGCCTCATTCCTAGCATTTTTCAGCTTCGGCGCCGCGCAGGCTGACGAAGTGCAAGTGGCGGTCGCCGCCAACTTCACCGCGCCAATCCAGGCCATCGCTGCCGACTTCGAAAAAGACACCGGCCACAAACTGGTCGCCGCTTACGGCGCAACCGGCCAGTTCTACACCCAGATCAAGAATGGCGCACCGTTCCAAGTTTTTCTCGCTGCTGACGACGCGACCCCGGCAAAGCTTGAGCAGGAAGGCGAAACCGTCAAAGGGTCGCGCTTCACCTACGCCATCGGCACCCTGGCGCTGTGGTCGGCAAAAGAAGGTTATGTCGATGCACAGGGTGACGTGCTGAAAACCAACCAATACCAGCACTTGTCCATCGCCAACCCGAAAGCCGCACCGTACGGTCTCGCCGCCACCCAGGTGCTGGAAAAACTCCAGTTGAGCGAAGCCACGAAAAGCAAAATCGTCGAAGGCCAGAACATCACTCAGGCCTACCAGTTCGTCTCCACCGGCAACGCCGAACTGGGCTTTGTAGCGCTGTCGCAAATCTACAAGGACGGCAAGGTCAGCAGCGGTTCGGCATGGATAGTTCCGGCTGGCCTGCATGATCCGATCAAACAGGACGCGGTGATCTTGAACAAAGGCAAGGACAGCGTCGCTGCCAAGGCCCTGCTCGATTACCTCAAAAGCCCGAAAGCCGCTGCGGTGATCAAGTCCTTCGGGTACCAATTGTAAATGTCGCTGACCAATGCCGATTTCGCCGCGATCTGGCTGACCCTGAAACTGGCGTCACTGACCACAGTGATCCTGTTGGTGATCGGCACCCCGATCGCGTTATGGCTGTCGCGCACCTCGTCCTGGTTGCGTGGCCCGATTGGCGCCATCGTCGCCCTGCCGCTGGTGCTGCCGCCGACGGTGATCGGTTTTTATCTGCTGCTGGCGCTGGGGCCGCACGGTTTTCTCGGTCAGTTCACTCAATGGCTGGGGCTGGGCACGTTGACGTTCAGTTTTACCGGGCTGGTCATCGGTTCGGTGATCTACTCCATGCCGTTCGTGGTGCAACCGCTGCAAAATGCCTTTTCAGCGATCGGCCCTCGACCGCTGGAAGTCGCCGCGACGTTGCGCGCCAATCCCTGGGACACGTTTTTCAGCGTGATCCTGCCGCTGGCGCGCCCAGGCTTCATCACCGCAGCGATCCTCGGATTTGCTCACACCGTGGGTGAATTCGGCGTGGTGCTGATGATCGGCGGCAACATTCCCGACAAGACGCGCGTGGTCTCGGTGCAAATCTACGACCACGTCGAAGCACTGGAATATGCCCAGGCGCACTGGCTGTCCGCGGCGATGCTGGTGTTCTCGTTTCTGGTGTTGCTGGCGCTGTATTCCAGCCGCAAGACCCGCGCAGGCTGGAGCTGATCGATGATCGATGTACGTCTGAAACGCGCTTATCCGGGGTTCGAACTGGATGTCGATCTGCAAGTGCCGGGCCGCGGTGTCACTGCGCTGTTTGGCGATTCCGGCTCGGGCAAAACCACCTGCCTGCGCTGCATCGCCGGGCTGGAGCGCGCAGAGCATGGTTTTGTGCAGATCAACGACGACGTCTGGCAGGACAGCGCCAAGGGCATCTTCGTCCCGCCGCATAAACGTGCGCTTGGCTACGTGTTTCAGGAAGCCAGCCTGTTCCCGCATCTGTCGGTGCTGGCCAATCTGGAGTTTGGCCTCAAACGCATCGCCAGGTCGCAACGCCGGGTCGACATGAACCAGGCCACCGAATTGCTCGGCATCGGGCATCTGCTTGAGCGTTATCCGCAGCACCTGTCCGGTGGCGAGCGGCAGCGCGTCGGCATCGCCCGCGCCCTGCTGACCAGTCCGAAACTGTTGCTGATGGACGAACCACTGGCGGCGCTCGACAGCCGCCGCAAAAGCGAAATCCTCCCGTACCTGCAACGCCTGCACGACGAGCTGGATATTCCGCTGCTGTACGTCAGCCACGCCCAGGACGAAGTCGCGCGCCTGGCCGATCATCTGGTGTTGCTCAGCGAAGGCAAGGCGCTCGCCAGCGGCCCGATCGGCGAGACCCTCGCGCGTCTGGATCTGCCTTTGGCGCTGGGGGATGACGCCGGGGTGATCATCGCAGGCCAGGTCAGCGCCTACGACGCCACCTATCAATTGCTCAGCCTGCAATTGCCGGCCACTGAAATGAACATTCGCGTCACCCATGCGCCCATGGCCGTGGGTCAGGCCCTGCGCTGCAAGGTACACGCGCGAGACATCAGCTTGGCTCTGAACAACGATGCGGCCAGCAGTATCCTCAATCGGCTGCCGGTGACGATCATCAGCGAACAGGCGGCTGACAACAGTGCGCACGTGCTGATCCGCCTGGACGCCGGTGGCACGCCGCTGTTGGCGCGAATCACGCGCTTTTCTCGCGATCAATTGGACGTGCATCCGGGCCAGCGGCTATGGGCGCAGATCAAGGCGGTAGCGGTGCTCGCGTAAATCATTCGGCACGACGGCCAGCGCCTGCGGTCAATGCAGTTACAGACTGCCGTATGACCGAAGGAAGCCGCCATGCCCGATACCGTGCTGACAGATGCTCTGCCCGCCGATCTGCATTACGTCGATGACACTCAGCCTGGTATCACCCGGAAAAAACTGCGCGGCAAGTTCGTCTATTTCGAACCGTCCGGGCAGCGCATTACCGACCCGGACGAAATCAAACGCATCAATGCTCTTGCGGTGCCGCCGGCGTATACCGATGTGTGGATCTGCGCCGATCCCTGCGGACATCTGCAGGCCACAGGGCGCGATGCACGCGGGCGCAAGCAATATCGTTATCACGCACGCTGGCGCGAAGTGCGCGATGCCGACAAATATTCGCGCCTGCGCGAATTCGGCCTGGCCCTGCCTAAGCTGCGACGCCAGCTTGAGGCGCTGCTTGATGCGCCGGGTTTCAGCCGCGACAAGGTCATGGCTACGGTTATCACCTTGCTCGATGCCACCCTGATCCGCGTCGGCAATACCCAATACGCGCGGGACAATCGCTCCTATGGCCTGACGACGTTGCGCAGCCGTCACGTCGAGGTCAACGGCAGTGCGATCCTGTTCCAGTTCCGTGGCAAAAGTGGCATCGAGCACCAGATCACCGTCAAGGATCGACGCCTGGCGCGAATCATCAAGCGCTGTCTGGAAATCCCCGGGCAGAACCTGTTTCAGTATCTCGACGAAAACGGCGAACGGCATACCGTCACTTCTTCCGACGTCAACGCCTATCTGCAAAAACTCACGGGCGCGGCGTTCACCGCCAAGGATTACCGCACCTGGGCAGGCAGTGCCCTGGCACTGTCGGTGCTGCGCGAGTTGCAGCATGAGTCGGAAACCGAAGCCAAGCGCCACGTGGTCGAAGCCGTGAAGAACGTCGCCAAACAGTTGGGCAACACACCAGCGGTGTGCCGCAAGTGCTACATCCACCCCGCCGTAGTTGAACATTTCATGCTCGGCGCCCTCGCCGAACTGCCCCGCCCGCGAGTGCGCAAAGGCCTGCGCGCCGAGGAAGTGGCACTGGCGATGTTTCTCGAGCGCATGTGCGAGGTGACTGAGGCTTCTTGATCGCCGATATCAGAGGCTCATCGTGCGTCAGGCAACTGATCTGAGCTTGCCCCGACGCCTTCGCAAGCCCGCTCCCTCATGAGGTTTGCGGGGTGCCTAATTTGGGTTCCGCCACGAAACCTGTGGGAGTGGGCTTGCTCACGAAAGCGTCGGGGCAGGCGAATCGTCTGTGTCTGACACACTGCCTTCGCGAGCAAGCCCGCTCCCACATGAGGTTTGCGGGGTGCCTTAAATTGGAGTCCGCCACGAAACCTGTGGGAGTGGGCTTGCTCACGAAAGCGTCGGGGCAGACGAATCGTCTGTGTCTGACACACTGCCTTCGCGAGCAAGCCCGCTCCCACATGAGGTTTGCGGGGTGCCTTGAATTTGGAGTCCGCCGCGAAACCTGTGGGAGTGGGCTTGCTCACGAAAGCGTCGGGGCAGGCGAATCGTCTGTGTCTGACACACTGCCTTCGCGATCAAGTCAGCTCTCACATGTATTCCGCCGACGAGCTGAGCTGGGTATTTTTTGCACGATCGCGCAGGGCTTCTATAGTTGATCTGACACGAATCAACTGCGGTGGCGCCATGGAAGACATATTCGTCGTGAAACGCTGCAACAAAATCGTCATTCATGGGCGCCGCGCCGCAGACAGCCAGCAGGAACCCGCCGAAGCATCGGCGTGGTTTCGCATCTGCGACACACGCACTGGCGGCTTTTTTGGCGATGGCTTTGATGAGCAAGCGGATGCTCACCGCGAATGTCAGCGCCTCAACGCAGCCAGTTCTCAATTACCGGCCCGCCAGCACTCAGGCTGATGCCCGGCGGCAGCGGGTCTATACTGAAACCAGCTGATGGAGCAGCCCCCACCGGCAAAACGCTCGCGACAGGCGGGCTTTTTGTTGCAGTTCAGCGGTTTCATTGAACGGAGGTGTTCCATGTCCGAGAAAGAGTCCATCACTACCCTCCTCACCCTGCTCGACGCCCGCCAGGCGCGCCTTGCAGCCGCGTGCAAAGAGATCGCCGACTGGGTCGATCATCAGGGCGGACATCCGACGGCGCTGCGCATTCGCGATCGGCTGCACGACATTGAAAAGGACGCGCCGCTGATTCGCGACACACTTTCAACGCTCAAGCCGCAGGATCGGCCACTGCCCCGCTTCAGATGAGCTCTGTGAAGGAGTCCTCTCTGCATTGGCGCAGAGAGGACCGCGATCATCGGCCTCAGTCCCCCTTGCCCGTGCGCGTACCGCCATGGCTGTGCTGCCCACCGACGCGCGCTTTCTCCGCCCGATCGACTTTCACATTGACTGAAGTTCCGCCCTTCTTGCCGGCTTCCTTGATTTTTTGCGGATCCTCAGCGAACGGTTGATCTTTGTGATGATTGGTCATGGTTCTGTCCTCGGCACAGTTGTAGAGATACTTCACAGACTCTAGACGAGCGAACTCCAGTTCAACTTCCCGCCGACAAATGGTTTATCAAACGCAGCGAAACGGTAACAAAAAACTGACTCTTCCCTTGCCATACCCCACGCATAGAAAAGTTATACGAAGCGGCATGCAAAACTGCACTCTGTATAAGTTTCATCACGCACTTACCGTTCATCGGGCTAAACAAAAATTTTCAAAACATTTTTCGCCGGCTCGTAATCGGAGTAGATGTCCGGCGCAACAATGGACATAACTAGCGAAACGTTAATTGATATCGGAGAGCTATCATGACTACAGGAAATAAAAATCCAGGTAACTTCGCGAACGATCGTGAGAAGGCGTCTGAAGCTGGCAAAAAAGGCGGCCAGGCATCGGGCGGCAACTTCGCCAATGACCGTGAAAAAGCATCCGAGGCTGGTCGCAAAGGCGGTCAAAACAGCCACGGCGGTGGTCGCAAGTCCTGAGTGAGCGGCACAAGGGCAGCCCTGCTGCCCTTTGAAATCAGCTGATGGAGCGTAATCATGAAAACGGTAACGGCTTTTGCACGAGGCGAAGTGCAACGAAACAAGGGAGCGGAAGTGTATCCCGAAGCAGCGCGCAGTTCGCACGTGACAAGGTCGGACAGCCCGTCGGTGTCACCTTGTGTTGAAAGACAGCAAGTCAGTCCAAGACACAGAGAGAGCGTTCAGCAGGAATGCTATGAGCGCCGGGAACTGACAGTTAACTCTGAAAACTCCCGCACCCCGGATACAATGCCAATTTATGAGCGCTGTTCTTAGCAGACCGGTCAAACTTGTAGCTAAAAGACAAGCAAGACCAATAAAGCAAACCAATCAGCCAACTAGCGGGCACTTTGCGAATGACGACGGCACGTAGTTTGTGCATCTTTTATTCACAAGGCGCCATATAGAAAATTGAGGAAGTTTGAAATGACACAAGATAAACAAGGCGGCATGTCGGTAAACGAAGCGGGCAAAAAAGGTGGGGAAGCCACTTCAGCTTCGCACGACAAAGAGTTCTATCAGGAAATCGGTAGCAAGGGCGGCCAGAACAGCGGCGGTAACTTCAAAAACGATCCGGAACGCGCCGCTGAAGCCGGGAGCAAGGGCGGTCAGAACAGCGGAGGGAATTTCAAGAACGACCCTGAGCGCGCAGCAGAAGCCGGAAGCAAAGGTGGCCAGAACAGCGGCGGCAACTTTGCCAATGATCGAGAAAAAGCCTCTGAAGCCGGACGCAAGGGTGGTCAAAACAGCCATGGTGGCGGGCGCAACAGTTGATGCGCCGGGTGCGGGGGAGCTTGTCTCCCCTGCCCACTTTCATTTCAGCAAGATCACAGCTATTGCTTAGGAGTCCTGACCAGCCGAGGGAATCGCCATGCCTGTTCATGTCATTAACTTCACCGGCCCGATCAATGCGTCGACCTGTGGTCAATTGATCGATAAAGCCTCGCTCGCCGTAAAGGAAGATGCGCCGCGAATCATCGTCAATATCGCCACGATGGGCGGTGAATGCAGTTACGGCTTCACGATGTACAACTTTCTCCTTGCCCTGCCCATTCCGGTGCATACCCATAATCTGGGCACCGTTGAATCCATGGGCAATATTGTCTTCCTCGCCGGCCAGCGCCGCACCGCCTGTACTCACAGCAAGTTTCTGTTTCATCCCTTCCATTGGCATCTGCAAGGTTCAGTTGATCACTCGCGGATGTCGGAGTACGCCATGAGCCTGGATTATGACTTGCACCTCTACGCGCAAATCGTCGCCGAGCGTACGAGTCAGGGTAAAAATGCGCTGGAAACAGAGAAATATCTCACAGCGGCCCCGCGCATCATCAATCCTGAAGAAGCTTTGCATTCAGGCCTGATCACGGCCGTGGAAAACACCGAGGTTCATGCCGACTTCGTCTGCTCGTGCATTTATTCGTGATGCTTCTACTCAATAACGCGTCGTTGCGGGCGCGTTTCAATCCTTTCAGATCGACACCCCAAGCCCCGGAACAGTACGGATATCCACCGCATTCGGGCTCAACTTGTGCACGTATCAACCGGCCGTACAACGCTATGTAAGCAGGGGCAGCCGGTCATCCCGGTCACAGGAAATTTCTCTGAATTATTCATTTCGCCAGATATCCCTCTTTATAAGCAGCCGGAGGAATTGTATGAGCGGAGCGGATTTGTACGTGATCGATTACCTGCTTCACGGAAAGGCCAGATCGTTCGTCATTCGCACAAAAAACATGAACAATGCCGAAGCCTGGCAATGGGCAAGTTGTGATGCGGGCATCACACCCATTCCCCGCCCCGGCCGGCCTCCGTTGAAACGCTTTTCAAAACCGATGGCGGAACGCTTTGGCGTGACCGAGGTGCAATGGCGAGAATCGGTGCCTCTGGTCTGGGAGGAGGATCACGCAAAATGACTGAGCGCACATTGAGATTTGGTTTCGGCCGATCGTGGGATGACGAGATGGCTGACAATGCCGCCATGTTCCGCGAGGCGGATCTTCTGGAAGAGGCGGCTTATACATTCATTGAAGCCGAGACGGACAATCCTGAAGCCTGGGCTCGCTTTACCGAAGCCAAGGCTCTGGCCGACGCGAAACGAACGGCGGCCTTTCAGGACTGGATGCGCATCAAGCGTGCAATGAGCAAGCCGCGCTCGAAATAGCGGCCCGACGCATCACGGCTTGAGAATCAGCAGCGGCTCGCCCTTTGGCACCACGTAAGTGGCAAGTTCCACGGCTTTCTCGTCGCCCACGTTTTTGGCCACATGCGCGACACCCGCCGGTATATACAACGAATCGCCGGCCTTGAGTGTTACCGGCGCTTGCCCTTCGAGCTGATACTCAAACGTGCCGCTGATCACATAGGCGACTTCAACGCCGGGGTGCGCATGTCGAGGCGCGCTGACGCCGGCGTCGAAGTCGATGCGCGCCTGAATCACTTCGCGATTGTCGGCGCCCAGATCCTGGCGAACCAGATCGGTACGGCTCAGACCTTTCTGCCAGCTCATGGCCGGCGCATCTTGCGCATGAGCGAAACCGGTCAGGGAAGCGAAGACAACGGCAGAAGCCAGAAACAGTGGACGGTACATGGTGATGCCCTCTTGAACGCAGTGTGGGTGTGAGAGCTACTTTGGTCTCGGCATGTAAGGCGGATGTGTCTCGAACGCCCGGTTTGGTGTTGTCATGTGTATCCGTTGAGGGTGGATACACGCTTATACAAACGTGCCTCTGGCAACCTTACGGGCCATGGCTGGAGGGAATCTGTAAACTGGCGCGATCATCATTCACTCCAACAAGAGATACCCATGGCCAACCAAGACATCACCTTCACGCCCGATCCGGACACCGACTCGATCTCTTCCGATGTCGCCACTTTCGGCGGGATCATGGTTTCTACCCAGATCCCGACCCACGCCGATGGCAGCCTGGAACTTGGCGGCATCACCGAGCAAAGCGAATGCACACTGCAGGCGCTTAAAGTCGCACTGGAGCGTGCCGGCAGTTCGATGGATCGGGTTCTGCATCTGACTATCTACCTCACCGATATGGGTGATCGCGCAGCGTTCAACGAAGTCTATAAACGCTACTTCGCCAAGCCGTGGCCTGTGCGCGCAGCAGTGGGCGTTGCCTCACTGGCGGTTGAAGGAATGCGCGTGGAAGTGACCGCGATGGCGGCCAAGGGCTGACCAATATCGCGGGGGGTCTGCCGAGCACCCTTTGAATCAGACAAAGTCTTCGCGGGCAAACTCACTCTCACATGTATTTGGTTATGAGCAAACTCATGAGCACAGCGAAAACCCTGTGGGAGCGGGCTTGCCCGCGAAGGGGCCGGAACATTCGACACAACAGCCTGCCGAACTGACCCGATCGCCAGCCACCATCGGGCAGCACACACGTGCCCGCCGCGCGTTTCACGGGTAGAATGCGCGCCTTGACCGTGACCGCCTGACTAAAAAAACTATGTCCTTGCCCAAGCATCACCTGGAATTGCTCAGCCCTGCCCGCGATGTCGCCATTGCCCGCGAGGCCATCCTGCATGGCGCTGACGCCGTGTATATCGGCGGCCCGAGCTTCGGCGCGCGCCACAACGCCTGCAACGAAGTCAGCGAAATCGCCGAACTGGTCGAATTCGCCCGCCGATACCACGCGCGCATCTTCACCACCATCAACACCATCCTGCACGACAACGAACTGGAGCCAGCGCGCAAGCTGATCCATCAGTTGTATGACGCCGGTGTCGATGCGTTGATCGTCCAGGATCTGGGCGTGATGGAGCTGGACATCCCGCCGATCGAGCTGCACGCCTCGACCCAGACCGACATCCGCACCCTTGAGCGGGCGAAGTTCCTTGATCAGGCCGGTTTCTCGCAGTTGGTGCTGGCCCGCGAGCTGAACCTGCAGGAAATCCGCGCTATCGCCGATGAAACCGATGCCGCGATCGAGTTCTTCATCCATGGCGCGCTGTGCGTGGCGTTCTCCGGCCAGTGCAACATCTCTCACGCGCAAACCGGCCGGAGCGCCAACCGTGGCGACTGCTCCCAGGCGTGCCGCTTGCCGTATACCCTTAAAGATGAAAAGGGCGGCGTGATCGCCTACGAAAAACATCTGCTGTCGATGAAAGACAACAATCAGAGCGCCAACATTCGCGCGTTGGTCGAGGCCGGCGTGCGTTCGTTCAAGATCGAAGGTCGCTACAAGGACATGGGCTATGTGAAGAACATCACTGCCTATTACCGCCAGCGCCTCGACGACGTACTCGAAGATCGGCCGGACCTGGCCCGCGCCTCAAGCGGCCGCACCGTGCATTTCTTCCTGCCCGACCCGGAAAAAACCTTCCACCGTGGCAGCACCGACTATTTCGTCACTGATCGCAAGATCGACATCGGCGCCTTCGATTCGCCGACCTTCACCGGCCTGCCGGTCGGCACGGTGGAAAAAGTCGGCAAACGTGACATGCAAGTCATCACTCACGAGCCACTGTCCAACGGCGATGGCCTGAACGTGCTGGTCAAACGCGAAGTGGTCGGTTTCCGCGCCAACATCGCCGAGGCCAAAGGCGAGTTCGAGGAAGATGGCGAGAAGCGCTACCGCTATCGCGTCGAGCCGAACGAAATGCCCGAAGGCCTGTTCAAGCTGCGCCCGAACCACCCGCTGAACCGCAACCTCGACCACAACTGGCAACAGGCGTTGCAGAAAACGTCTTCGGAACGTCGCGTAGCCCTGAGCTGGTTCGCCCGTCTGCGCGAAGAGCAGCTGGAAGTGACCGCCACCAGCGAAGAAGGCATCAGCGCCAGCGTCACCCTGAACGGGCCGTTCGGCGTTGCCAACAAGCCGGAACAGGCGCTGGAGCAACTGCGCGATCTGCTGGGTCAGCTCGGTACGACGCAGTACCACGCCACCGACGTCAAACTGGATGCGCCGCAAGCGTTCTTCATCCCGAACTCGCAGCTAAAATCCCTGCGTCGTGAAGTCATTGAAGCGCTGACGGCGGCGCGTGTCGCGGCGCATCCGCGCGGCAGCCGCAAGGCCGAAACCACACCGCCGCCGGTGTACCCGGATTCGCACCTGACCTTCCTCGCCAACGTCTATAACCAAAAGGCGCGCGACTTCTACCACCGTCACGGCGTCAAACTGATCGACGCGGCGTATGAAGCGCACGAGGAGCCGGGTGAAGTACCGGTGATGATCACCAAGCATTGCCTGCGCTTCTCCTTCAACCTGTGCCCGAAACAGGCCAAAGGCGTCACGGGCGTGCGCACCAAGGTCGCGCCGATGCAATTGATTCACGGCGATGAGGTGCTGACGCTGAAGTTCGATTGCAAGCCGTGCGAGATGCACATCATCGGCAAGATGAAAGGCCACATCCTCAACCTGCCGCAGCCGGGCAGCGTGGTCGGGCACATCAGTCCTGAAGACCTGATGAAAACCATCCCGCGCGCACCGCACTGACTGATTGATGTGCGCGGTGCTTCGGCGTCGCGCACATCGACTTCTCTATGCCAGGCCAAACCGCAGGCATAAAAAAACGCCAACTTCTTGCGAAGTTGGCGTTTTTTTCGAAGATGGCAGGGGCGGCTGGATTCGAACCAACGCATGGCAGGATCAAAACCTGCTGCCTTACCGCTTGGCGACGCCCCTACTGCTCTTTCCAGCGGCCCGTTGGGTTCGCTGTGAGAACGGGGCGCAATTTATCAACATTCGTTTCGTTTGGGAAGCCCCAGATAAAATATTTTTTGTTTTAAAACAGCCACTTATTATTTTCGTGCGAAAACGTTGGGTCTGGCCTGCGTGTATCACACTGTGTACGCGCCCCGCTGCCATACACGCGTTTGCAAAAACCCCCTCCGGCGACACGGAGCAGATACCTCGCCACGCTTCAATGCACCCAAAGTTACAAGGGTTCATCCAGCCCTTGGCCACAGGTTTGCAAAGGAGACGTCAGCATGAAACAGCTTCTGCACACTTCAAAAATCAGCCACGCGTTCGGCTTGTCGGTCATGGCGCTGTCATTGCTCGGCGCGGTTGGCAGCGCTCAGGCGCAAACGACTGAGCCGACTGCCGCCAGCTATTCCGCGCCCTCCCCATTCGGCGCGCTGAAGCACGTCAAGGCTGGCGTACTCGACGTGGCCTACGCCGAAACCGGCCCGGCTGATGGCCCGGTGGTGATCCTGCTGCATGGCTGGCCCTACGACATTCACAGCTATGACAAAGTCGCGCCATTGCTCGCGGCCAACGGCTATCGCGTGTTGATGCCGTATGCACGCGGTTATGGCGATACGCAGTTCCTCTTCAAAGACACCCTGCGCAACGGCCAGCCGGCGGCGCTGGCCAGCGACGTGATCGACTTCATGGACGCGCTGAACATCAAACAAGCGGTGCTGGGCGGCTACGACTGGGGCGCGCGTTCGGCGGATATCGTCGCAGCGCTGTGGCCAGAGCGCGTCAAAGCGCTGGTGGCGGTCAGTGGCTATCTGATCGGCAATCAGGCCGCCGGGCAAAACCCGCTGCCGCCGAAAGCCGAATTGCAGTGGTGGTACCAGTTCTACTTCGCTACCGAGCGTGGTCGCGTCGGCTATGAGAAGAACACCCACGACTTCGCCAAGTTGATCTGGCAACTCGCGTCGCCGCAGTGGAAGTTCGATGACGCCACTTTCGACCGTAGCGCCGAAGCGTTGCAGAACCCCGATCACGTCGAGATAACCGTGTTCAACTACCGCTGGCGTCTGGGCCTGGTGCAGGGCGAAGCGAAGTATGCCGCACTGGAAGAGAAGCTTTCGACTGCGCCGTCGATCAGCGTGCCGACGATTACGCTGGAAGGTGATGCCAATGGCGCGCCGCATCCGGCACCCGAAGACTACGCCAAGCGGTTTACCGGTAAGTACCAGTTCCGGCTGATTGAAGGTGGGATCGGACATAACTTGCCTCAAGAGGCTCCGAAAGCGTTCGCCCAGGCAGTAGTGGATGCCGACCACCTGTGAAGAACCCCCTCGAGGTCACTAAAGGGCTGGTGCTATTTGACCAGCCGTTTTTCCTTCGAAGGCCGATAACCGAAGTAGGAGCTGTAGCATTTACTGAAATGGCTCGGTGAGACGAAACCACACGCCACCAGCACTTCCACCTGCGACAGCTCGGTGTGTTGCAACAGGCGCCGCGCTTCGGTGATGCGCAGTTCGAGATAGTAGCGCTGTGGCGTGGTGCCCAGTTGTTCTTTGAACAAGCGCTCGAGCTGGCGCCGTGAGCGGCCGGCATAGACCGCCAGTTGCTCAAGTTCCAGCGGCTCTTCGAGGTTGGCGTCCATCAGTTTGATCACTTCACGCAGCGGCGCGCTGACGCAGATGTTTTCATCCGGCTTGATCCGCCGATAACGCGACTCTTCGAAGGCAAGAATGTCTTCGATGCCCTCGACCAATGCCTTGCCGTGCAACCCCTTGATCCAGTCCAGCGCCATGTGGAATGCCCCGGACGGGCTGGATGCGGTTAGCCGGTCGCGATCGATCACATAAGGTTCGCTGCTGACATGGGTGCTCTTGGCGATTTCGGTCAGGGCCGGGCGATGTTCCGGGTGAATTGAACAGCGATAGCCATCGAGCAGCCCGGCGCGGCCAAGAAACCAAGAACCGTTCCACAATCCGGCCAGGCTCACGCCCCGCTCCGCCGCTGCCTTGAGCAGGCTGATGAACTCATCACTGGCGCGCAGCTCGGTGCGATAGCCGCCGCACACCACCAGCAAATCGAGATCGTGAAGCGCGGCAGAATCCAGACGCGTGTCGGGGCGGATGACAAGCCCGAGATCGCTGACCACCTCGCCATCACACAGGCCGAAAGTACGCGACGAGAATAGTCCCGGGCGCAACAGATTGGTGGTGACCACGGTGTCCAGCGCCTGGGTGAAGGCCGGAAGCGAAAAGTGTTCGAGCAACAGGAAACCGGTGCGGGTGACGCCGGTGTTATCGCAGTTTTGTTCATTCAGATAGCGAAGGTTCTTGCCCTTCATGCCACCGCTGAATTGACGTCGTTCAATCAAGGTCGGGTCCATCGGTCATTGTTATGCGGCGATAGTTGGCCGGTTCCACGCAAGAGTCAATCATGGCCGTTACCGACGCGTCACGATGGCGCCGGCGCCGCCATTAACTCCACCATCCAGTCAATAAACACCCTCAGCTTGAGGCTGACATGTCGATTCGGTGGATAGGCCAGATAAAGCGGCATTGATTCAAGCTGCCAGTCACCGAACAACGGCACCAACTCACCCTGCGCCACATGAGCATCAGACATATACGTTGGCAGCCACAGCACACCCATGCCGGCCAGCCCTGCCGCGAGATAGGCATTGCCGTCGTCGACCGCTAGCACGTGGCGACCCTTGATCTGCAGGCGCTCGCTGCCGTTGTGCACTGTGTACGGAAGAGGTTTGCCGGTGCGCGCCCAGAGGAAAGCGACGACGCGGTGATGGGAGTCTTGCAGCTCCAGCGGGTGTACAGGCGTGCCTTCACGAGCCAGATAAGCCGGCGCGGCGAAAACACCCAATGGCAGGTCGGCGAGCTTGCGCGCCATCAGCGATTGATCAAGCAATTCGCCGCCGCGTACCACGCAATCGACGTTCTCATCGATGATGTCGACGATGCGATCGCTAACGCCCATGTCGATCTGGATGTCCGGGTAGCGCGCGTGAAACTCCGGCAGTGCCGGTACCAGAATGTGCCGCGCGAACGGGCTGGGTACGTCGATGCGCAAACGCCCGCGCGGCCGTGCGGCGGCACCCGGCAGGCTGGTTTCGGCGTCGTCCATGTCGGCCAACAGCTTGATCACCCGCTCGTAATACGCCGCGCCATCAGCGGTTACGTTGACCTTGCGTGTGGTGCGGTTGAGCAGCTTGACCCGCAGCCGCGCCTCCAGTTGCTGCACCAGTTGCGTCACCGTGGTCTTGCTCATGTGCAAGGTTTCGGCAGCCTTGGTGAAGCTGCCCGCCTCGACCACCCGGGCAAAGGCTTGCATCGCATCGAACCGGTCCATCCACACCCCTCGATTGTTTGAAATTCACAAACAGTGAACGCCAAGCTTGCGCGTTTATCCGGCAGGTGCAAATACCTAAAGTCAGCCCATCAACCACTGATGGAGTCAGCCCCATGTCCAAGCGCGATGTTGTTTTTCCACCTGCCCGCCATGCCCTGTATGAGCGTCACCGTTATTCGCCGGCGATTCGCTCCAACGGTTTCCTGTTTGTCTCCGGACAAGTCGGCAGCCGTGAGGACGGTTCACCCGAAGCGGATTTGCGTGATCAGGTACGCACCGCCTTCAACAACCTCAACGCCATCCTCGCTGCGGCCGGTTGCAGCTTCGATGATGCGGTGGATGTCACCGTGTTCATGGTCGATCCGCACTCGACATTCGAAACGATCTGGACAGTGGTGCCGGAGTTCTGGGGTGAAGCGCCGTTTCCGACCGTCACCGCTGTCGGCGTGACCTGGCTGGCGGGTTTCGATTTCGAGATCAAGGTGATTGCGAAACTGCCCGAAGCCGCTTGACCGGTCCAGCACAAACTGACGCAACGCGCCGGCACGGAGGCTGGCCAATTCTCCCGCGAATGCGTATAACCTCGCCGTTTCGTCTACCCTGACGTGGCGCGCCGCTCTGTAGCGGCAGCCCTTCAAATGTTGACGCTTATGAAACGGAGAATTCTATGTTCAAGCGTACCCTCGCCCTCACCGCCGGTCTGGCGCTGTCCTTTTCTGCCCTGATGACGCAAGCCGCTGATGTCCTGCGCGTCAGCGCGATTCCCGACGAAGCCCCGACCGAGCTGCTGCGCAAGTTCGAACCGCTGGGCGCCTATCTTGAGCAGCAGTTGGGCATGAAGGTGCAGTTTGTCCCCGTCGCCGACTACCCGGCCGTGGTTGAAGCCCTGGCCACCGATCGCCTCGACATGGCCTGGCTCGGCGGTTTCACTTTTGTGCAGGCACGTTTGAAGACTGATGCCACGACGCCGGTGATCCCGCTGGTGCAGCGCGAGCAGGACGCGCAGTTCACCAGCAAATTCATCACCGCCGACCCCAACGTGAAAAGCCTCGCCGACCTGAAGGGCAAGACCTTCGCCTTCGGTTCGGTGTCGTCCACCTCCGGTAGCCTGATGCCGCGTTACTTCATGCTGAAGAACGACGGCATCAAGCCTGAAGGCTATTTCAGCCGCGTCGCCTACTCCGGCGCGCATGACGCCACCGTTGCCTGGGTGCAGGCCGGCAAGGTCGATGCCGGTGTGTTGAACGCCAGCGTCTGGCAGAAACTGGTCGACGCCGGCAAGGTCGACACCAACAAGGTCAAGGTCTTTGCCACCACCCCGACCTACTTCGATTACAACTGGACCGTGCGCGGCACCCTTGATCCGAAGCTGGCGGCGAAAATCAAGAAAGCCTTCCTCGACCTCGACCCGGCCAATCCCGAGCAGAAGAAGATTCTTGATCTGCAGGCCGCCAGTCGTTTCATCGAGACCAAGCCCGAGAACTACAAGGGCATCGAGGAAGCCGCCCGCGCCGCCGAACTGCTGAAATGACCCTACGCCTCACCCAGGGCAGCCTGCGCCATGCTAATGGCGTCGATGCCCTTCGCCATATCGACGTGCAGATTGCTGCCGGCGAACAAGTCGCGATCATCGGCCCGTCCGGCGCTGGCAAATCGAGCCTGCTCCATCTGCTCGCAACTGCGCTGAAGCCCAGCAGTGGCGACATCGAAGTGCTCGGCGAGCGCGCTTGGCACGTGTCAGCCCGTCAGCGTCAGCGCCTGCGTGCGCGCATCGGTCTGGTGCATCAGGCGCCACCCATCCCGCCGCGCCAGCGCGTCATCACCGCAGTGCTGGCCGGCAAGCTCGGCCAGTGGAGTCTGGGTAAAAGTCTGTTGAACCTGCTGCATCCGCTGGACGTGGCGGGGGCGCGCGCGGCGTTGGCGCGGCTGGATCTGGGCGACAAACTGTTCGCCCATTGCCAGCAATTGTCCGGCGGGCAATTGCAGCGCGTCGGCATTGCGCGGGTGCTGTATCAGGCGCCGGAAATATTGCTCGCCGACGAACCTGTCTCGGCCATGGACCCGGTGCTTGCCGGCCACACGCTGTCGATCCTGTCGCGCCATGCTCGCGAGCACAACGTCACGCTAGTGGCGAGCCTGCACGCGGTGGATCTGGCGCTGGCGCACTTTCCACGGATCATTGGCTTGCGCGACGGGCAGATTCTTTTCGATTGCCCATCCGATCAAGTCAGTCGCGACAAGCTCGATGCGCTGTACGCCAATGAACAACTGCAATCGCCTGCGCCAGCGGTCGCGCCTTTGATTGTGCAGATTCCGCGATGCTGAAGGCCGATTCACGGGACCCGGCGGCGTGGCCGCGACTTTTGCTGACGCTGCTGGCGCTGGCCCTGCTGTGGCCGGGCATTCAGCTCAGTGAGCTGGACCTGGGCGTGTTGTTTCAGGCCGATAGCCAGAACGAAATGGGCCGTTTCGTTTCGGCATTCTGGCCACCGGCGCACGATCAGGCGTTTCTGCAACTGCTGCTCAAAGCCACCCTGCAAACCCTGGCGATTGCCACAGCGGGCGTGGCCCTGGCCCTGCTGCTGGCGGTACCGGCAAGTCTGATCGCCAGTCGCGCACTGTCGCTTTCTGCCGCTTCGCGGGGCGGCGTGCCGAGCCTGCCCGGGCGCTTGCTGCGCTGGCCGGTACGCGGGTTGCTGATCTTTTTGCGCAGCGTGCCGGAGATCGTCTGGGCGCTGTTGTTTGTGCGTGCCGTTGGCCTCGGCCCGGCGGCGGGTGTGCTGGCCATCGCCATTACCTACAGCGGCATGCTCGGCAAGGTCTACGCAGAAATTTTCGAATCCACCGACCAGCGCCCGGCGCATGCGTTGTTGCAGGCCGGCAGCGGTCGGCTGGCGGCGTTTGCTTACGGCACGTTGCCAAATGTTGCCGCCGAATTGCTCTCCTACACGGTGTATCGCTGGGAGTGCGCGATCCGCGCGTCGGTGGTGATGGGTTTTGTCGGCGCCGGTGGCCTGGGGCAACAGATCGACCTGTCGATCCGCATGTTCGCCGGCGGTGAAGTCGCCAGCATGTTGCTGACGTTCCTGCTGCTGGTGCTGTGCGCCGACCAACTCAGCCGCCTGCTGCGCTGGAGGCTGACATGAGACGCCTGATCAACCTGCTGCTGATCGTCGTGATCGCATTTGCGGCGTTCGCTTCCTTCGCTTATCTGGAACTGGATCTTGCCGAACTCGGCAGCGCCAACAGCCTCAAGCAGATGGGCAGTTATGTGCAGCGTTTTCTCAGCCCTGACTTGAGCGCGGGCTACCTCAAAGCCATCGTCCACGGCTCTTTGGAAACACTGGCGATGTCCGCGCTGGGCACCCTGCTCGCGGCGCTGTTCGGCATCGTCCTCGCGCTGCCCGCTGCCGGGCGTTTCGGCTGGCCGCTGCAAAGCGCGGCGCGTCTGCTGCTCAACGGCTTGCGGGCGATTCCAGAGCTGGTTTGGGCGGCGCTGATGGTGCTTGCCGCCGGACTCGGACCGAACGCCGGCACCCTCGCCCTCGCTCTGCACACCACTGGCGTGCTCGGTCGGTTGTTCGCCGAAGCGCTGGAAAACACGCCGCCGCAACCGGCCGAGGCGATCCGCCTGCAGGGCGGCAATCCGATTGACGCGTTCTGCTACGGCACCCTGCCGAACCTCGCGCCGCAATTGCTCGCCTACTGCCTGTATCGCTGGGAGAACAATATCCGCATGGCCAGCGTGCTGGGTTTTGTCGGCGCTGGCGGTCTGGGCCAGATGCTCTATGTCAGTTTGAGCCTGTTCCAGGAAGCGCAGGCCAGCACGGTGATTCTGGCGATGCTGCTGCTGGTGTTTCTGGTCGACTGGTTGAGTGCCTGGAGCCGGCAGCGCTGGGTCAAAGCGTAGGCCGAGTGGATATCTGGCAAAAGCTGATTATGCTTCAGGAAACCTTGCAGCCCTGCGAGGCGGTCAGACTGTGCAAGCTTCACGCTAGAGCAACGGCGGCAGATGCCAACGGGCCAGAGTGCGACAGGCAGTAACGGGGGACTCCGGCCTACAACAATAAGCACGACGGAGAACACCCATGGCCACAATCGACACAGCATCCACCGGCACGCCACCGCGCAGCGGCGGCATCACCAAGGAGGAGCGCAAGGTCATCTTCGCTTCCTCACTGGGCACGGTTTTCGAGTGGTACGACTTTTATCTCTACGGCTCGCTGGCGGCGATCATCGCCAAGCACTTCTTCGCCGGCGTCAACGAAACCACCGCGTTCATCTTTGCCCTGCTGGCCTTCGCCGCCGGGTTTGCGGTGCGGCCGTTCGGCGCCATCGTCTTCGGGCGTCTGGGTGACATGATCGGGCGCAAACACACGTTTCTGATCACCATCGTGATCATGGGCGTGTCCACGGCAATCGTCGGTCTGCTGCCCGGCTACGCGACCATCGGTGTCGCCGCCCCGGTCATCCTGATTACCCTGCGTCTGCTGCAAGGCCTGGCGCTGGGTGGTGAATACGGCGGCGCGGCGACCTACGTGGCCGAGCACGCGCCACGCAACCGCCGTGGCTTTTTCACTTCGTGGATTCAAACCACCGCCACCCTCGGCCTGTTCATGTCGTTGCTGGTGATTCTCGCCTGCCGCACGGCGCTGGGTAACGAGGCGTTCGAGGCGTGGGGCTGGCGGATTCCGTTTCTGCTGTCGATCATTCTGCTGGCCGTGTCGGTGTACATCCGCCTGCAACTGAGCGAGTCGCCGGTATTCCAGAAAATGAAGGATGAAGGCAAGGCCTCGAAAGCGCCGCTGACCGAATCCTTTGCACGCTGGGACAACCTCAAAGTGGTGATCATGTCGTTGCTGGGCGGCACCGCCGGGCAAGCGGTGGTCTGGTACACCGGGCAGTTCTATGCGCTGTTCTTCCTGTTGCAAACATTGAAGATCGACGCGCAGACCGCCAATCTGCTGATCGCCGGATCGCTGCTGATCGGCACACCGTTCTTCGTGATTTTCGGCAGCCTGTCCGATCGCATCGGGCGCAAACCGATCATCATGGCCGGGTGCATTCTGGCTGCTTTGACCTACTTTCCGATCTTTACTGCGCTGACCCAGTACGGCAACCCGGACGTGTTCGTCGCGCAGGAGAAAAATCCGGTCAAAGTGATCGCCAATCCTGATCAGTGTTCATTCCAGTTCGATCCGGTGGGCAAGGCCAAATTCACCAGCTCCTGTGACTTGGCGAAAACCTTGCTGGCGAAACGCGCGATTCCTTATGAGAACGTTGCTGCCGAACCGAACACGGTCGCGCAGGTGCGCATAGGTGATCGCGTCATCGAAAGTTTCGAAGGCAGCGCCCTCACCGCCGCCGACTTCAAGGCCCGCAACGACGCCTTCACCGCCAGCCTCGGCGCAGCGTTGAAAGACGCCGGTTATCCGGAAAAAGCCGATCCGGCGAAAATCAATTACCCAATGATGCTGCTCCTGCTCACCGTGCTGGTGATCTACGTGACCATGGTTTATGGCCCGATCGCCGCGTGGCTGGTCGAACTGTTCCCGACGCGCATCCGCTACACCTCGATGTCGCTGCCCTACCACATCGGCAACGGCTGGTTCGGCGGCTTCCTGCCGACCGTGGCGTTCGCCATGGTCGCCGCCACCGGTGACATCTACTACGGGCTCTGGTACCCGATCGTGATTGCAGTGGCGACGGCAATACTCGGCACGTTCTTCCTGCCGGAAACCAAGGATCGCGACATTCTTAAGGACTGAAACAACCGCTGTGCCCTCTCCTGCGGGAGAGGGCCTCGCAGCTGAAAAATTTCGAACGTCTGCCGCCGCGCTGTCTCCAATATGTACACCCACAGGAGGCCAGCGCCATGAACCCCAACGACGACAAAACCCCCAACGCCCCGCCCACCGATGCCAGCGGCAAACCAGTGAACGTGGTCGAACGCGATCTGCAGGACCGCGATGGCAAGACCGAAGGCGTGGACAAAATCATCACGCCCTCTTCCACTCGGGTCAAAGAGCAGGAAGCTGAAGAGCTGCAGCGCAAAGTCGATGAGATCGAGCGCAAGGTGGCGGACGGCAATTGATTGCGGCGTGGCTGTGGCCGCGGCTTTGAGCGGCGGCCGTCAGCCCGATGATCAAAAGCTGATTTCCCACAGAATCGAACTACACAGCTGATCGACTTCACGCGCATCACAGGCGAAGCGTCTGACAGATCTGAATCGTCGGTTTGGGGATGATGTCTCCCTCGTCCCGCCAGTGACTACAACGAGCCCACATCCCCTCAGACTGCTTCACATTGATGTTGGAGGTCATGATGAACGCTGAACTTTCACTTATCGTTTCAGACTTCGAAACCGAAGAAGAGGCTGCGGATTACGACCTTTGGTTTCGTGCGCAGGTCCAGGAAGCACTTGATGACCCGCACCCAGGCATTCCCCATGCCGAAGCAATGGTGTTGCTCGATCAGATGAATGAAGAAAACCGCAGGACACGCCGCGCTGCGGTTAAATGGAGCTACAAGGCTATTCGTCAACTGGCTGACATCATTGATTACATCGACCAGCACAACTCCATTGCTTCGGTTTCCTTTCAACGCAAAACCGTTACCGCAGCGCAGAAACTTTCTTCCATACCCGATGGCTACCGATCCGGTCGGGTGCCTGGCACTCGAGCAATGGTGATTCATCCGAACTATCTGCTGGATTATCGGGTGAATGGGGAGATCGACATACTCAGGGTACTTCACGCTCGACAAAAATATCCCCGAACCCCATCACTCTAAAAAAAAGGCGGCCAACCGGCCGCCCAAACGTACTGCACGAGAGTCTTTTACAACGTCAGCTGCCCACGTTCCTCCTCGGTCAGCTGCTGTTTCGCCTGTTCATCCAGCGCGCCGGCGCCGAGTACCTGCACCGGGCTGTCGGGGTTGTAGCCCGTCGCCGGTGCCCGGCTGGCACCATCGCGCGACGGCGCCAGTTGCTCGTTGCCGAAGCTCAATACCTGCACGGTAAACACCGAGGCCTGATTCTGCCGCGCCGCCGCCTGTTGCTGACGGGCGACGTCTTCCGCCGCTTGGGTCGCCGAGGATGCTGCCGAACTGGCCGAGGTGATTGCGCCGGTGTTGACCGCCGACACCACGGGCACGCCGGTCGCCTTGCCCTGCACCGAAATGTTCGCGGCGTTGACTACCGTCAGCGCAGCGATGTTGACGTTGCCCGACACGCGAATCCCCGCTTCGCCGGCATCGATGGTGCCCAGCGGCGCGATCAGGTCGATGTTGCCCGGCGCCACTTCGGCGATCGGGTTGAGCGTGGCGATACCGGCGCCGGTGCTCGGCACCGACGGCGACAGCGTGACGTTGCCCCAGGTGTCATAGACGCGTTTTGGCGGCGTGTAGACCACAGTGGTTTTCGAGCCGCGACCGGCGTTGATGTCGCCCTCGGCGGACCAGCCGAGAATCGAGCCGCCGAACGTCGTCATGATCCTGCTCTGGCCGAGCAGAATGCTGCCTTGCGAGTACAGTTGAATATCGCCCGAGCCCTGAGTGATGATCCCCGCCGTCGACGGTGGCGCCGCGCCTTCGATGCCGAACACCTGACCACCGCCCGGCGTGAGCATCTGGATATCGCCGCCAAACAGCGTCTTGACCCCGGCGCCGCCGTACAGGGTGATATCGCCGTCGTAGCGAATCGGATTGCCCGCCACATCGGTGTTCGGAAACAACGCCGCAATGGCATTGCGACCGCGCAGGTAACTGCCGGTGCGCGGGCCATTGGCATCGGTATATTCCAGGCCGCCGGCGCGCAGTTCGGCGAAGTACACCTGGCGGGCGAAGATCGCCTGCTCGGTACTCGGCAGTGCGGCGAAGAAGGCTTGCGCTTGTTCATCGCTACCCTTGAAGCCATAACCGAGGCTCAGCCAACTCTGCAGTTCTTCGACATAGGTCTTGACCACTTTGCCCGGTTGCGCGCTCAGGGCCACAGCCGAATCCGCGACGTTTTGCGGGTTCAGATAACGCGCAACGAACCGCGAGTAATTCGGCCCCTGCGCGCCCGCGCCTGATTGCATCACAATAGTTGCACCGGAGCGATGATCACCCGCCGCGAGAGGGCCGAGGCTGGTGATGCTGGCGCGATCTTCCATCATGATATTGCGCCCTGCACTGACGTCCAGAACCCCTGGGCCGGCAATGTCGAAGCTGCTGTACAGAATGTCGCGCCCGGCCGAAACCCTCGAAATGTCGCGCGCATCGTTATGCACGAACAGATTGCCGGTCGATGCGACCTGTTCGTTATTGCGCCCCATGCCGCCGGTGGGCGCATTCGTGGGTTGGCCCAGGTTGGTACCGGACGCCACGATGTCGCGCCCTGCCACCATCCAGACCGGGCCTGCCGATTCGTACCAGGTGCGCTTTGTGGTCGCGAACGCCAGCGTTTCACCCGTGCGAATACCCACCAGGTCACCGGTCAGTGCATAGAAGCGCGCCGGCCCCTGAACCCTGCTCAACCCCGAATAGCTATCGGGACCAAAGGCAAACAGCGGATAGCGCGAATTGGTATCCGCCAATACGCCGTCGCTGCCGGCATTGGTCATGACAGGGCGACTGAACTGGTTGTTGGCGTAGCCATTGAACGCAGGTGTCAACGGCGTGGCGAGTGCCGCCGGGCTGGCCCCTGACTGATTGATCGCGTAGCCACCGGCATAGATCGAATCCCCTGCGATCAGTTCAAGTTGCCCCGCGCTGGAAGGTGCCAATAGCAACGAATAGCCCACGACCGGTGCCGGGTTGCCTACGCCGTAAGTGGCTGATGGTCCCGCGTAAATAGAGCCTTGGCCGGCCACCGCACGCAATATCGAAGGAATGACGAAGCGGTCATCCGTAGGTGACGTGTTAAGCCCGGCGACGGGGTCCTGCCCGGTGGTCTCCATCAATTGAGTGCTCGGTGTCAGGTTACCGCCCGCCGAGAATAAATCGATGGCGGTGTGATCGGTCCACAGCGAGAAACCACTCAAGCCGCCACCCGCATGGTAAACGCCATCGGCCGTGGTAAACGGTGTGGAGTTTTGTAACCGCACGCGACCCGGATCCGTGGCGCCACCCAGCACCAGATCACCCCGAGTGTTGAGGCGCATGCCGGAGTCGCCGGGAATCAGCACCAGCCCACCACTGGCATTGCTGGCCGTCGAGTTGAACGGATCGAAAGCGCGCGTTTCCCTTGGGTCATGAAACAGCGCAGAAGCGCCGTACTGCAGATTGATTCCGCCCAACGCTGCGCCCGTCAGTTGCGCCGCGCCGCGCAGGTTGATGAGCGCGCCCTGCAAATCGTGGGTCGGCGTGCCGGTACCTTGCAGGCCGGCACGTGCTTGCAGAGACGGATTGAGGCCACCGCCCAGACGAATATCCAGATCTCCGCCACCGGTCAGTTGCAGGTTACCGTCGCTGCCCACGCGTCCCGTACTGCCGACTGCCACGATCAACCCCTGACTACGTGGATACGACGCATACTTGTCATCGCCCATGGGCTTTAGCATGCCGGCATCTGCGCCAGCGCTCAGACTGATGTTGCCGCCGCCCAGCGTACCGAACCCGGTAAAACCCACCAGATAAGGCTTGGTTTCCACGCCCTGTGCCGGCATTGGCTGCGCAGCGTAGCTGCCGAAGTTGATCCACCAGGCAGTCGGTACATCGTTGTTGCCGGTGCCCTGGCGCCACAGCCAATTGCCCACTGCCACACTCGGCACCTGCTCCCGCGTACCGTCGCCCGTGGCGACCGAGCGACGCCCGAGCACGTCGCCGGACACAGACCCGCCAGCATTGATCGTCAGGTTACCGCCCATCTGTGGATACCAGGCCTGATAAAGGCTGGCACTGCCGCCATCGACCCATTTTTCGTAATCGCTGCCAGCGCTGCCCAATACCGATCCATCAGCCGATAGCCGGCCGCGCGCCTGGTTATAACGCGCATCGACGTCACCCGATTGGGTGCCGGCGGTGTACACACCGAAAGGTGAAGCCATGCTCAGATTACCGGCCGCCATCAAGTCCAGGTCACCGGTACCGGTACGCAAAACGCTGAACATCTGCGTGTGGGCCTGGGCGCTCTTGCTCGGATTGTTTTCAATGCACAGTGCCGGGTCGATGGAGCACCAGAACAATTCGTCATCGTTCATCGGTGTGTAATCCGGCATGCCCATCCAGTTGCCAGGGGCCCATACACTGCGCGCCATCGGGGCGCAGGCACCGGGAGCAATCTCACAGAGCACAAGATATTCCTCGGGAACCGGTTCGTACGGTGTAAAGCCATACTCGTTATCCACGGCCCAGACCAGTTTGCCAGCCACCTCAGTCATGCTCACACCATAATGGGTGTCGGCCATCTGCAAGTTGCCGACGCTGGCCTGAGGTTTCACGCTACGGCTGTCGGCTGCGGACAGATCGGCGCCTGCGACCATGCGCATCGACCACGACGCACTCCCCGCCGGCAGCATGCTGGCGATCGCCCAGTTACGCCCCTGTAGTTCGCCATTGGCGGGACGCAGGTCGAGGTAGACCGTGCCATCCACCAACTTCACGTTGGTCATGGATGGAATCAGCGAACCGCGCAACAGCGCCAACGTACCGTTCAACCCAACACCCACCGTTCTATTATCGGCATCAACGGCACCCGGCAACGGCACGCCTTTGGGCCAGAGCAGGGTCTGCAGGGCGGTGGCGTTGTTCAAGCGGAGGCCGGCGCCCAATCGGCTGCCTGCCGGGAGGGTCACGGCATTGTCGAGCAGCGTACCGGCGGCATATATCAGGTTTCCCGTCGCGTCGTGCACATCGCCGGCCAGCACCGTTCCACCCTGTAGCGAGTAGGGTTCGGCAAGCGTGGCTTGTACCGGCAACACCGTGCCTGCGGCCAACGTGGCGGCTTGAATCGGCAGGTCGTAATTCAAGGTCGCACCGACCGGGAAGAGCGTCCCTTCGGCAAGGCTGACACCACTGCCCGGTACGATCAGGTCGCCGCCGAACGGCTGTATCCCCGGCAACAGTTTCCAGCCGGCGTCGTCCACGGTCCCCGGTGGGGGCGCAAAACCGTCGTTGATGCTGCCGTAGATATCAAGGTTGCCACCGGCACGGATCAACAGATTGCCCGCTTCCCCGCTGCCGTACACCGAGGTGAGCCGAGTGTGGGGGTTAAGGCTGGCGTAACGGTAGCCGGACAAGTCGAGATCGCCCTGCACCACCAGATCGCCGTCGGCGGTTTTGCTGACGATTTCGACCCCCGGGCGCAGATGAAACGCATCGGCATAGGTCGCGTTGTTGAGGCCGGCCAATTTGCGCTGCAGCAGATCACTGTTGTTCAGTGCCGCATCGATGAAACCGCTGCTGTCGGCATGAATGGCGTCCAGATAGGCTTGATCGATCACTTGATACGGGCGACCGCTGGCCGCCGGATCGGTGCCATCGGCGGCATCGCTGTAACGGCGAACGGCATTCAACCCGATGGAGCGGGCGCCTTGAACAGTCAACGTACCGCTGGCATCAACCGCAATATCACCGCTGCCCAGACGCGGTGCATTGAGCTCCAGCGTCCCGCGCGACAGGCCGTCGCGTTGTCCCGCCTGGTTACCCGTCAGTGCGTCGGTGCCGTGCCGCAAGTCAATCCGTGCACCAGCGGCCAGTGTCAGCACGCCGTCAGCCGAATTGAGTTCAACCATGGCGCGGTTCGGTGCGTCGATGATCTTGCCGTAGCTGTCGACGCGCAGTACGCGGCCATGGGCATCCAGCACCGCGTTGCCAGTCAGTGTCAACGCGTTCTTCGCGGCCAGCCGGATAGAGCCGACCCGTTCGCCGCTGGCATCGATCAACCCGTCCACGGTCAGGTTGCCGTTGTCCACCGAGACATTGACCTCGCCTGCTTTGAGTCCGTTACCGACAAGCAGATTGCCCTGCTTGAACTGGAAGCTGCGACTGCCCACCACCCCGCCCGCGTTCAAGCGCTGATTGAGACTGGCAAAGGCCTGGCTCAAATCACCTTCCAGGCGCTGGGCGCGAATGTCCACGCCACCGGCCTTGTACGGCACCCATGTGCCGCCCGCATCGTAATAGCCACTGCTGGTTCCGCTGATCTGTCCTTGCAGGTCAACCTGTCCGGCGTCAGTGCCCAGGGCCACGACGCTCAGTTGCCCGGCCTGATTGTTGACGGCCGACAGATCGATTCGCGAACCCGCCGACTGACGAATATTGCCGTTGTTGCTCTGCAACGACACATCGCCGCCCCAGCTGTATTTCTTCACGTCGTTGAACGGCAGAACCCGGCCCGCCATGTCCACCTGCGCGCCGCTGCCAAGGGTCAGATCATCCTCGGCATTGACCAGCAGTTTGCCGCTGGCCAGAACGATGCGGCTGTCGAGCACAACGTTGCGTGCCGTCAGGCTCAGTTGTGCGCCAAGCGCGTCCGCCACAGCCGTTGTGGCGGTGCCGCTGAGGGTCAGACGGTTGCCGGCCTTGAGATCACTGACCGAGGCAGCTTCGCCGGTCAGCAGTGGCGTGTGCAGATTGAGGTTACCGCCGCTGTAGCTGAACCCCTTGACCGCGTCATAAGCCCCTTGGGATTCGTACACCGCCAGACTGCCCTTGTGGTTGGCGGTGATGCGTTCGCTGGCGTTGAGGTTGACGCTGGCAAAACCCAGGGTGAGTCGGTCATTGCGATCCAGGCCATTGGGCTGCGGATTCGGGCCATAACCCAGTTCGATCCGCTGCGCCTGGATATCCAGCGTACCGTGGCCGGTGCCGGCGCCATCCTTGACCACCGTACCCGGGGCCTGAGTGGCCCCGTTCCAGATCAGATTGCGGGTGCGGATCGTCGCAACATCGGTGGCAGCGCCCGAGCCGTAGATGGCCGGGCTGCCCAGTACCAGATTCTGCAAGCGGCTCTGGCCGGTCTTCGGATCAAGGGTGTCGAGGGTAACGCTGCCGAAAAAGTTGAACGCATCGCGGGCCACCAGACTCAGGGTCTCCAGGGCGGGGGCGCCAAATTGCGTGTCGCCCTGCAACAGGCGATCCAGCACGCTCTGGTTAAGCGTCAGGCCCGCGGGTACACGGCCGCTGGCTGCGGCCAGTGCTTGCTGACTGCCGGCATTGACCACGCCGACCGAAAGCCCCAGTTGGCGAGTGCCAAAGCGCACGCTTTCGCCCAGTTCGAAGTCCTTGTCGGTGGCGGCGATGATGCTGCCGTTGGAATACAGCAACGCCGCAGCGGTGCAATCGGCCGTCGGACAGTTGCCGATACGAATGCTCCCGCCCCCGCCCTCGGCAGGCGCAAGCACCGGTGTCCAGCCATTGGAGACCACCAGCAGACTAGACCGCTCAGGTGCGTAGACGAAACCGGCTGCGGCATCGTACGGAACGGCGCCTCGTCCCAAGGTATTGATGCCTGCGCCCGCATCGATGGTGATGCCGCCACTGGCACTGTTGCTGCTCAGCACGACCTCTGGCGCGGAGAGAATCGCGCCCTCGCGCAGACGAATCGCCGCGATATTGCCGATCACCTTGATCGAGCCGCCCTCGGAGCCGTAATACACAGTCGGGGTGCCACCGATGGTCAAACGTCCGGCATTCAAGCGGTTGAGGGTGTCGGCATACAGCGAAACACCGTCGAACCCGGGCGTACGCGTGTGCCCGGCACCGAGAATTTCAAAGTCACCGCCGGTATAACCGCCCTGAACCACCGCCGTACCAATAACCCCCCCTTCGGCAGGCTTGAACAGCACTTGCCCGTCGAAATCCAGGGCTGTGTCGTGCTCGCCGCCACTGACCATGCGCAGCTGCAGCGTGTTGCCGTCCAGCGGTGTGCGGGCGCGAGGCAGACCGCGGCGGGCAGCATCGTTGAGCACAAATTGGGTAAACCCGGTTTCGTTGTACTGCGAATAGCGCCGCAGCACGTCGGCAGACGTCACGATGACCTGGCTGGGCAGACTGTCGCGAATACCGGTGTTGGCAATCGACAGCTGTCCGGCCGTGGTCCACGAGCCATTGCGCAACTTCAGCGCACCGTCCATGGAACCCGCCATCGCTTGACCATTGATTTCGACCCGGAAGGCGCCCGGCAACAAGGCAAAGGTCGATGGCAACAAAGTGTAGGTGCCGGGCGCCAGTCCGGTAACGCCGGCACCGAGGGTGATCTGCTGGCCGATGCGCGGATCGACTGCGCCAGCCTCGGCGAGCATCGGCGCATAGCGGCTCTGATCACCGGCAACGATTGCATACACGGGATTACTGGCCAGCCCGGGCAAACTGAACGTGCCATCGGTGGCATTGCGTACCAGCGGATTGAAACGTGCATCGGTGGAACCGCCTCGTCCGGAGACAAAACCGGCCCCACGCAGATCGCCGCCGCCCGAAAGATCGATCACCGCCCCGGCCTGCACATCGGTGTATTGCGCATCGAGTATGACCCCGGATGCAGCACTGGCAATGCCATTCAAGAAAACCGACTTGTCGTTGTATCGATAGTCGATACCGTCGGTGGTGCCCCCATACGGCATGACCAGTCCGGCGGCGCTGACTGACGTCACACTACCCGGGAGAAGGTGAAGCTCACCGGTCTTGACGATGGAGTCATCACCCAGGGAAATCAGCCCCAAAGGCGCACGAATGACGCCCCCCTGTTCGATCTGTCCCGCGCTGAATGTCAGGCTGCCGAACACCGAGTAAGGCAATAAAGTCGGCGCCGGCCCGTAGCTGCCGATACGCAACGTATGCTCCGGCACCGATCCGGCCTGGGTCTGATAACCCACTCGCACATCAGCCGAGACACCGCTGGCGGGGTAGATCTGCGCAGCACGCAAGTGCATGTCACCCGGAGTCCACAGACGGCTGCGCTGCTGTTCATCGGTTGGCTCGAGGAAGCGCATGTCACCCTGGCTGTCGAGTGTGACCAGACCAAAGCCACGACGGCTGACTGCAAGCGCGGGTGCGGCCGTTTGCACGAGCGTCCCTTCGGTGCCGAATGAAAGCGAGTTGCCCAGATCCAGCAGGTTCGCGCTGGCGGTGAATTGCGCGCTGGACAACTGCGCTGTCGGATTGCTCATTACCCGCGGACGCACTTTGACATCCGAACTCAAGTAGGTGCCCGGCCCCGACAGGCGCAGGTAAGGTGCGCTGAGGTTGACCCGAGCGCTGTCTTGCGCGGAATCGGCCAATGAAAGGGAACCGGCGAACAGACTCAGGCTCTGCCCCATGTGCAAGTCAACATCGCCGTCGAACGTCATCAGACCGTTGCTCAGCAGACTCAGGCTGTCGAAGCCGCCGCTCATCAGCTGATCAGCACTCAGGCGCGTACGCCCGTAGCGTAAAAGTGACGAAGCTTCCCCTGCCTGCAGCGCCTGCGGCAGTGCCGATCCGGGCCCTTGGCCAATGATCAATTCCCGCGGCACCCGCACGGCGTTGGTCAATCCCCCGGCACCGTAGGCCGGCGTATCCAGAGCGATTTCCAGACGCCCGCCCGCCGCACCTGCACCACCGGCATTGGCCTGCAAGCTGCCCTCGATGAACAGACCATTGTAGGCACTCAAACTGATCCGCCCGCCATCGGTGGCGACTCGAACGGGGCCTTGTTCACCGCTATCGAGCACGGCTTGCGCACCGGACGCTTCCAGGCGCGCCCCCTGACGAACGATGACGTAAGCATCGGCGGCGGTCGCGGTGACTTTCTTCGCATCAATTTCGCCGCCGACGATGATCGAGCCACCCTTGCCGACCTGGCCGTAGACGCGGCCCAGCGCATCGACGGCGGTCACTGCCCGACCGGCGACATCGATCGAGGCATGGTCACCGATCCAGATCGAACGGTTGTGCAGGGTCGGATCAGCCTCTTGCAAGGATGTCGCCACATCGATCGCGCCGAATTGTTGTTGACGGATATCGACAGTGCCGCCCCAGGCGTTGAGCTCACCGTCAACCGTGATCTGCCCTGCCCCGCGCAAACCGATGCGCTGGCCGGGATCGACACTGATCCGTGCGCCTTCGCCAAGCGACAACGGGCTGTTGGCAGGGTCAATCAAGCCAGCCAGCGTCGCACCGGCCTGCAATGCAACTGATGCACCGGCCCTTTGCGTCAATACACCCTTGAGCGGGTCTTCCTGGAACAACGTCGGCGTCCATAGCTCCAGCGCAGCGCGCGGCGACGTGCCGGACGCAATGGTCGAGGCGGATTCGCCGAATCGATAGACCGGCATCTGCACATCGATAATCGTTTCATCGGCTACTTCCATGCCCTTCAGACCGATGATGTTGTAGGCGCTGAACCCCGTCTGAAACAGTTCCGGCGTCAGCCGCAAGGACTGTTCTTCGGCGACGGCGCCAGCACCGCCGATCCGGACCTTGCTGGCCTGCACAGTGAGCGTCCCACCGCCGTTCACGCCATAACCCTGCACCTCGCCATCAAGCACCAGGCGTGACTGGCCCGGCGCGCTGTTGGCGCTGGACTCAAGGGTCACGTCGCCACCCTTACCACCACGCGTCTTGCCGCTGGCCAATATCGCGCCGCCCGACGTGACATCGACCAGACTGCCACTGGCCAGCACAATGTCGCCGCTGCTGCGGATCGACACCGTCCCGCCATTGAGGTACGCCAGGCCGTCCGCGTCGTCCGGGTTACTCGACAGGTTGCTCCACAGACCGCGCGCCTGCAGCTGCACGCCCTGCGCAACCGTCACGCGGGCCTGCTTGCCTGTTGGCACCTGAAGACTGGTGTCATCGCGCCGATCGGTGGCGAGCTGGTTCAAAACGTTGCCCAGCTGCAGGCTGCCCCCTTGCGCAATCAAATCGGCATTGACCTGCACATCTGGGCTGAACAGGGTGATGTCGCCCCCGTGATCCACGGTTACGCCTTCATCGACTTCAATCGTGTTTTTCGCCGAGATCTTCAGCGCGCCCAGCTGGAAACCATTGAGCAGCCCGGCGTCGAGAAACAGTTTGCCGGCGCGCTCAGCAGCGACCGCGTCGGTCAGCCCTGCGTTCGCTGCGCTGGCACGCGCGCTCCCCACTTGCACCTGATCGAGCAACGGGTCGAGTTGATAGAGCAGGCCCGCACTGGCGGCGACATAAGCCGCATCGTAATTGCCAACGACCAACTGCCCCCGCCGCGCCCGGGCGGTCTGAGGCTGGGCATAGCCGTCCAGGGCCGCTCGCGGCGCCTGGTTTTGTCGTTCGCCCTGAAACACCTCGCCCAACAGCTGGCCTTCCAGCACGGCGTTGCGCGTGGCGATCACCAGTTGCCCGGCATCCCGGCCAACGGTGTACCCCGTTTCCTGACGGCGCGTCGGTGCAATCAGTGGGCTATGGAAATAATCCGTCTGACCCCAGCGCTCGCTGTGACTTTCGTAACCTTTGTAAAGACCGCTGTAGAGAATATCGCCCGGCGCACGCGACACTTCGTATAACCGCCCGTCCGCACCGCGCAGCCAACTCTGGCGAATCTCGCCGCCCTGCACATCGAGCGTGCCGCCGGACACATTGATCAGCGAACCGTTTTCGCTGATCACATCATTTCCGGAAAACCGCACCTCACCGCCCTGAGCCATCCATTCACCGACGCCATGGCCCTGAGTGCCGAGGTATCCGCCGACCTCCAACAACCCACCGGCGGTGTACCAGCGGTCGGTGGCGTAACCGTTGGTGCCCGCCGGCACGAATACCAGTTCGCGGACATCGACCCAGATATCGCTGCTGTTGAGCGCGCCGTTCTCGCGATTGAGCGGCGCATCCCGCTGCTCGTTGCCCTGCACGTTGATCTTGATGTTGTTGGCTTCCATGGCCACTTTCACGCCGAGGGCGCCGGACACGTCGACCACCGCCCCCTCGCGCAGCAGACTGCGTCGCCCGGCGGCAACCGCCACCTGCCCACCGGTCGCAAGGGTGATCGAACCACTTTTGAATTCAACGGTGCCACCGCTGGCGATGTCGATGCGGGACTGATCGCTGCGGATCCGGTTGTCGGCATTCACGCCGATCAACGCCGCCTCGCGCTGGCTGTCCAGGGCCGTGAGATCGCTGCTGTCGAGCAGAATCGCACTGACGCCGTTCTCGCCCAGGGTCACACGGCCCTGGGCATCGCTGGCCGGATTGAGCAAATGCACGGTGCCGCGCGTCGCCACCGAAGTGCTTGCCAGCAGCACGCCGTTCTGCAGAACGTCGCGGCCAGTCAGGGTGATGTCGCCGGTGGATGCCTGGATCAGACCGGTATTGCTGACCTTGCCCGAGCTGTCAGCCTTGAAACCGGGAATGACCTCGCTGCCGAAGGTGGTGGAATAAACATTGCCGTCGGTGCCTGAGCCCTTGCGAATGTAGAAACGGTCGCCCGCCCCCATCACCGTCTGACCTTTGGCCGTGCTGATCGAGCCGTCGTTCTGCACGTCCTGGCCAAGCAACAAGGTATAGCCACCGGCATCGGTGGAGAGCGCAGGTTGATGCGTTTGTATGGCAGCGCCACGCTCCACCAGCACCTGGCCAGCAGCATCGGTAAAGGTTGGCTGACTGCCGGTGCTGTCGAAATACAGACCACGATCACGAAATTGCGCATCGGTCATGTTCGCGGCTGCCGCCACCAGATTTCGCACATTGACCTGACTGCCACCGCTGAACACGATGCCGTTGCGGTTGATCAGCATCACCGTGCCGTCCGCTTTGATCTGTCCCTGAATCTGGCTGGCCCGTGCGCTCGGATCATTGACGCGGTTGAGCACCGCCCAGTTGGCCTGCTGGGCGAATTCCACTGTGGTATTGCGGCCGACGTTGAACGTTTCCCAATTGAGAATCGCCTTGTCGGCGGTCTGCTCGATCTTCACCGTGGTCTTGCCGTCGGCCTGGGTTTGTTGCGGGCCTTTGGCGTTCAGCCAGCCCTGGGTCAGGCTGTTATCGATCTTCAGGCCGCCCTCGCCCAATCCATCCGGAACGACTTGCACGCTGCCCAATGCGGCGGCACGTCCAGCGGCTTGTGCGGCCTGCTGCGCGGCAATCGCTGCCACGGTGTTGTTAAGTGTCTGCAAAGAGCGCTGCAATTGCTGGCTGGCCCGTTGCTGCTGTGCCAGCGGTGGGGTCATCCCCGGCAGACCGCCCCCACCCGGACGCGACGCCGAAGCCTGCTGCGCCGCGCCCTTGGCGGCAAACCAGGTAGAACTGAATGCTGTCGCCGCCTCGGCACTGCCCGCCACCAGACACAAGGCAACGGCTTGCGCCAATGGCTTGAGCAGCCACTGTGCGGGATCGCCCGCGCCACGTTTGATCGGCTGAATACGGGTACTGCGACGGGAGGTGCGAGCAAGCATCACTACAGGTCCTTTTGGTGGCAGGTCGGGTCAGCCCTGCTGTTACGACATAGGCGGTTGACGCGCCTCACGACCGAACGGATGTCACACAAACTTCATGATCCAGGTGTACGTCGGCCAAAAAAAAGCAGCAGCCCGAAGGCCGCTGCCGTTTCATTGCGCTTGATGCAAGGCTTACAAAGGACGACCGATGCCGTTGCAGGCGTTGGCGTTGTTGATGTCCAGGTTGTTGCCCGAGCTGTTGGTGATGAAGTTGGCGGTCACAGCGGTTTTCCAGTTGTTGGGTACTGGCGTGAAGCTGTGGGCCACGGTGGCAACGTTGTTGCCTGGGTTGCTGTAGTGGGTGGTCAGGAAGTTGCGCACAGCGGTGGCTACGGCAGCATCCTTGTAGCACTGGCCGAAGATGAAGTTGGTGTAAGCCACAATCGGGTAACCGCTGGCCGGGTTAGGCACGACTGGCGCCCACTGAGCCGGGTTGGCCGGTGCGGTTGGCAGCGCTGCGGTGCTCAGTGCCAGCGTCACGTTAGCGTTGGTTGGCTGGACGCCATTGACGCGGGCAACCACGGCGTTGCTGGCGGCATTCACGCCGTCCGGCCCCACATAGCCGATCGAACCGTCCACGGCGTTCACCGCAGTTGCCACATCAGCCGTGTTGGCGACGCCAACCCAAGTCGATGGCAACGTCGAACCGGCTGGCAGACGCGCGTTGGTGAAGGTCGTGTTGACCGCGAATTTGGTCGGGCAGATCGCGTTCAAGTGACGGCTGAGGATTTCAGTGGTGCCGCTCGAAGTGCTGCGATAAACCACGCGGATGGCGGTGGTGTCGGCAGTACCCAACAGCGCGCCCCAGGTAGTTTTGGTGCCCGACAGCGCATCGCACAGTTGAGCGCTGGTCAGGTTAAGCGCGGTCTGGCCGGATTTTTTATAGGGAATGGCAACCGAAGTGGCCACCGATGGCAGCTGGATCAACGGGCCGTAAGAAGCACCGAAGTTGGTGGTGTAGGTGTTCAGTTCCGCAGCGCTGAGAATCGAGTCGCTCGCGGCGAAGTGCACAGTGCCGGTGGTGCTGAACTGGGCAGCGTTGTTGGTCAGGAAAGCGCTTTTGCCGACGCCGCTACCGGTCACGGCGTAGCTGAAGTTGGCAGGCAGGATGCTGTTGGCAGAACCTTTGTACAGCGCGGCAGGCAGCGAGGCGCCACCACCGGTTACGGCCATGGCCTGGGCGGAAGCCAGAGCGGCGACGGTCAGTGAGGCGGCGATCAGAGTGCGCTTGAACATGAAGAATCTCCTTTTCAACTTGGTTTGGAACACAGGTTTCGGAAGGCTTGCATGACACCGGGAGGGTCCACCGCAGTGGAGCCGCAGGGAGAAATTCGCAGCTTCCGGTGACAGATAAAGGAAAAAACCTCGGGAGCTGCGGGGGGATTTTTGTGCGGATTTCTCGGGTGTTTGCGGGGTCTTGTGGGGCGTCTGGATCGCGGGTTTGACTGAATCGGGCTGGAGCCGTTGGCGCGTGGTTGCAGATGACAGAATGGAGAACCCGAGAATGGTGGAATCAAGGGTCGGGTGATGCCTGAGCCTTGGAAAAAAGACTGGATTATTTATCGTCCCTGCCGACCTCTTCGCGAGCAAGCCCGCTCCCACATTTGAAAATGCGTTCCCCTGTGGGAGCGGGCTTGCTCGCGAAGAGGCCCGCCCAGACACCATCAAATCACCAGGTACACCACTACTGCACCAACTGGTTGATCTCAATGATCGGCAACAACACCGCCATCACAATCACCAGCACCACCCCGCCCATCACCACGATCATCAGCGGCTCGAGCAACGCCGTCATGCCCATTGCCCGCCGTTCGATATCCCGCGACAACGTCTGCGCCGCGCGCTCGAGCATCGGCGGTAGCGAGCCGGTTTTCTCGCCGCTGGCGATCAGGTGAATCAGCACCGGCGGGAACACATTCTCCACCCGCAGCGCGGCGGCGAGATTGACGCCTTCGCGCACTTTCGCCGTGGCCTCGCTGACGCTCAGGCTCAAGCGGTCGTTGGACAGCGTCTGCCGTGCCGCTTCCAGTGCGCGCAACAGTGGCACGCCGGCCCCGCCGAGAATCGCCAGGGTCGAGGCGAATCGCGCAGTGTTCAAACCCAGGATAAAACGCCCAAACAGCGGCAACTTCAGCACCCGGTGATGCCAACTCAACCGCGCCGCCGGATTACGCAAATACAAACGCCAACTCCAGAACGCCCCGGCCATGAGCGCCGCGCACAACCAACCCCACGCGCGAATGAAATCACTGGCGGTGAGCATCGCCAGGGTCAACCCCGGCAAATCCTGCCGCGCTTGAGAGAACGCGCTGACCACCTGCGGCACCACGTAACTGAGCAGGAAAATCACAATGCCGATCGACACCAGCCCGACCACGCCCGGATAGATGAATGCGGTCAGAATCTTGCCGCGCAGGTTGTTGCGTTCCTCGATGTAATCGGCCAACCGTTCCATCACCTGGGCCAGATCGCCAGACTCTTCGCCAGCGGCGATCAGCGCCCGGTAAATCTCGGGAAAATCCCGTGGCCGCGACGCCAGCGATTCCGCCAGACGCATGCCGCTGCGCACGTCGGCGCGCACGGCGCTGAGGGTTTGGGCGATGTGCTTTTTCTCGGCCTGCTCAACCGTCGCGCTCAGCGCTGCTTCCAATGGCAGGCTGGCACCAAGCAGGCTCGCCAATTGGCGTGTGGCCCAGGCGAGGTCGTTGTCCGAGAGTTTGGCGCTGAACAAACCGCCGCCACCGTGTCGGGCGATATTGCTTTGCTCGTGCACCGACAGCGCTGTCAATCCGCGCCCGCGCAAGGCACTGAACGCCGCGCTCTGGCTGTCCGCCTCAAGGTGCCCGGACTCGATTTTTCCCGTGGCATCCGCCGCTTCAAAGCGATAGCGATTCATCAGGCGTCCCGTGTCACGCGAAGGATTTCTTCGGGAGCGGTGGCGCCGCTGCGAATCCAGCGCTCACCGTCCTCACGCAGGCTGAACATACCGGCTTTCGACGCCGCCGCGCGCAAGGCCTGCTCCCCTGCCCCTTGGTGAATCAGCGTGCGGATGTCGTCGTCGATGCAGAACAATTCGTGGATGCCGGTGCGGCCGCTGTAACCGGTTTGGTTGCACGCCGGGCAACCGACCGGACGCCAGGTTCCGGGCGTGGCCGGATCTTCCTGTTTGCATTGATTGCACAGGCGCCGCACCAAGCGCTGCGCGAGGACGCCTAGCATCGATGACGCGAGCAAAAACGGCTCAACACCCATGTCGATCAGGCGATTGACCGCCGACACGGCGTCGTTAGTGTGCAGCGTCGCCAGCACCAGATGCCCGGTGAGCGAGGCCTGCACAGCGATTTGCGCGGTCTCGAGATCGCGAATTTCACCGATCATGATGATGTCCGGGTCCTGGCGCAAAATCGCCCGCAGCGCGAGAGCAAAGGTCATGTCGATCTTGGCGTTGACCTGAATCTGGCTGATCCCCGGCAGGTCGTATTCCACCGGATCTTCCACGGTGAGAATGTTGCTGGTGCTCGCATCCAGCCGCGCCAGCGCCGCATAGAGGCTGGTGGTTTTGCCGCTGCCGGTCGGCCCGGTGACCAGGACGATGCCGTGGGGCTGGCGAATCAAATGGTCGAGTTTGGCCAGCACCTGCGCATCCATGCCCAAGGTTTCCAGATGCAAGCGCCCGGCCTGTTTGTCGAGCAGGCGCATCACTACCCGTTCGCCGTGGCCGGTCGGCACCGTCGACACACGAATATCGATCGGCCGCCCCGCTACGCGCAAGGCGATTCGACCATCCTGCGGCAGGCGTTTTTCGGCGATGTCGAGCTGGGCCATGATCTTGATCCGCGACACCAGCGCACCGTGCAACGCCTTGCGCGGCGAGACCACATCGCGCAGGGTGCCGTCGACGCGATAGCGCACCACCGAATGGGTTTCGAACGGTTCGATGTGAATGTCGCTGGCCTCGTCGCGCGCCGCCTGAGTCAGCAAGGCATTGATCATGCGGATCACCGGCGCACCGTCCTGGGTGTCGAGCAGGTCGGTGATTTCCGGCATGTCCTGCATCAGCCGATCAAGGTCGACTTCGTTTTCCGCAGCACCGACCACCGCAGCGGCGCTGCCGGTGTCGGAGTACGCGGCGGCGAGCAAGCCGTCGAGTTCGTCATCGCGCACCCGCTCAACCTGCGTCGCGCCGAACTGCCGACGCACTTCGCTGATCGACCAGCCGGGCGTTGACGGGCACACGGTCAGCACACCATTGCACAAGAGAATGCGCTGCGCCTTGGCCCAGGCATACGGCAACCGACTCAAGACAAACACCTCCCTGTAGGAGCTGCCGAAGGCTGCGATCTTTTGATCTTGCTCTTCGACGGACCCAAACGGCCAGAGATCAAAAGATCGCAGCCTTCGGCAGCTCCTACAGGTCCGATTTCCACATCAAGAGGTGGTGTCAGAGTCATTGGATGGGCACCGCTTTGATCGTTGCGCGCGGGCCTGATGTGGGTAAAACCGCCGGCACGCCTTGCGCAGATGCCGGCAATTGCGGCGCCTGCATGTCCGGCATCGCCCAACTGCGTTCCGGTTGCAAGCCGCCCTGCGCGCGGCGCATGAAGTCGTAGCGGTTGAGGGTGATGCTGCGCCCTGCTTCGCTGTCGCGGATGATGTACGGGCGCAGAAACACCATCAGGTTGGTCTTGCTGATCGCCCGGCGTTCGTTGCGAAACAACGCGCCGATGCCCGGAATCGTCGACAGCCACGGCACCGCATCATTGCTCTGGCTGTAACCGTCCTGCAGCAACCCGCCGAGCACCATGATCTGCCCATCGTCGAGCAGAATGCTGGTGTCGATCGCCCGCTTGTTGGTGACAATGCCCGCCGAGGTCACGCTGTTGGATGCACGCTCATCAATGCTGCTGACTTCCTGATAGATATCCAGCTTCACCGTGCCGCCCTCGGAAATCTGCGGGCGTACGTTGAGCTTGAGGCCGACCTCTTCGCGGGTCACGGTCTGGAACGGGTTGTTGCTGGTGCCCCCGCCGCCGGTGACGTAGCTGCCGCTGACAAACGGGATGGTCTGGCCGACAAAAATGCTCGCCGCTTCGTTGTCCAGCGTCAGCAGATTCGGCGTCGACAGCACATTGGTGCCGCCCTTGCTCTTCAGCGCCCGCGCCAACACTTTCAGGTCGAGAATCTTGCCGATGCCGGGGATGTCGACCGTGCCGTTGACGTAGCCAAGGTTCAAACCCTGCGGTAGTACGTCGATGCTGTTCTTCGCCCCCGTGTTGAGACCCGCGCCACCCAGATTGGCGCCACCGATCACACCTTTGCCGCCGAGATCGCCGGTCTGCCATTGCACACCGAATTCACTGGCATCGTCCTCGCCGACCTCGACGATCAGGCTCTCGATCACCACCTGCGCGCGACGCTGGTCAAGCAAATCGATGACTTCACGCAAGTTGCGATACAGCGGTTCCGGTGCAGAAATCAGCAGCGTGTTGGTGGTGGCGTCGGCCTGAATCGTCACGCCGCCAGCGCTGAAAGCGACGTTCTGTTCGTTGCTCTGCGTACCGCCACTGCCGGTGCCGCCACCACTGCCCTGCGCATAACTGCCGCCGGTTGCGCCGCTGCCAGTCGTCGTTGAAGTGCCAGTGCTCGGTGTGCTGCTCTGGCCGTTCTGCCCGGCGTTGCCGCCGGTGCTGCTGCCCATCGCGCTGAGCACCGAACGCGCCGCGTCGCTGCTGCCGCTGTCACTCTCACCGGTGAGCAAACCACGCAACGCCTGCGCAAGTTTCGCCGCCTGGGCGTTGCGCAGGTAAACCACATGCAGATTGCTCGGATTGCTCTGCGCGTTGTCGAGTTTGTAGATCAAATTGCGCGCCAACTCGGTACGCTCGGGGCTGCCGGCGCGGATGATGATGGAGTTCGAGCGCGGGTCGCCAATCACGGCGATTTTCTGCGTCGGATCATTGCCCGGCGCGTCGAGCAAGTCGGCCACCATCGGCGCGATATCGGCAGCGATGCCGTTCTGGATCTGCACCACATCGGTGTCGATCGCGCTCGGCGTGTCGATGCTCTCGATCAACTGCGCGACGCGGGTAAGGTTCTCGGCGTAATCGGTGATGACCACGGTGTTGTTGCCGGGATAGGCATTGATCGGATTGTTCGGCGAGACAATCGGGCGCAGCACCGGGATCAGGTTCACCGCGTTCTCATATTGCAGGCGAAACGTGCGCGTGAGCATGCCGTTGCCGGCCGGTTTGTCGGCGCTGTAGATCGGCCCGCCGAGCAGTTTTGCATCGGCCTCGGGAACCACCTGCGCCACGCCGCCGACATCGACCACGCTGAAGCCTTGCATGCGCAACGCCGCGAGCAGCATGTCGTAGGCCTGACGAGCCGGCACCTGGCCTTCCGAGACCAGGGTCAGATTGCCCTTGACCCGTGGATCGACGAGAAACTGCTGCCCGGTGGCCCGCGACAACGCCCGCACCACCGCTTGAATATCCGCCTCGACAAAATTCAGCGTCACCGGTTGCTCGCCCAACGGATTGCGCGGGGTCGCATTGCCCGGCGCAGCGCCAGCACCGCGCCCGCGCTGACTGATGTTGTGCAACTGCTTGGGCACCGGCCGCGCCTGAGCCTGCGCCCGTTCGCGATCGGCCACCGCATCGCCGCTGCGCTGGGTGTTGGCCAGCGGCCGGCCGAGTTCACTGTCGACCAACAGCGGCGGCTGGTTTTGCGGCGCCGTGGTGCTGTTGCACGCGCTCAATGCCATCAGCAACAACGGCAGCGCCAGACGTGCCGGTTTGCAGCGTGACTCCTTCATGAAGCTTCCTTAGCGCCCTGCGCCTGATCCATGCGAACGGTGCCTGACAAAATGCCGGCGGTGACATCGGTCGAGGTTTCGTTTGCGCGCTGCAACTGCGCCTCGACCACCTGCAGAGAAAGTTGTGATGGCTGGCTGAGCAGCCAGTCGAGCAGCGCATCGGCCGGCGCGGCGTCGACATTCAGCTGCCACGCGCCACCCTCCGCCGCTTGTAATTGGTAATGCCCGGCCAGCCCCGCCGCTTGCAGACTTTGCTCCAGCGACTGGCCAACGCTCTGCCCCTGCGGTCGCACGTTGACGCTACGCAACAGCACTTGCAGCGCCTCGGTTTGCGCGCGCAACTTGGGCGTTTCGCTCTGCCAAAAAGTGATCCTGGCCAACGGCGGCTTGACCAGCGTCAGCCAGATCAGCAGACCGATCAGCACCACAGCCATGGCGGCGACCATGCGTTTTTCGCGCAGCGCCAACGGCTGCCACCGCGCCTGCAACTGGCTGCTGAAACGCTGCAAGCGCGCACGGTAAATCGCCAGCGTCGTCCTACTCATCGTCTGCTCCGCTGTCGTCGTCATCGTTGGTGTTGGCGGTGGTTTCATCGCTCGGGCGCAAGGTCCAGCCTGCGTCATCGGCAGTCACGCTGATGCCGGCCTGGGCCAATGTGCTTTGCCAATCCTTGTCGTTGCCGCCACGGTTTGCATCGCTCACCAGCGCCAGCTGCAAAGCGCCGTCGCGGTAACTCAGGCGCTCGACACTGCCGGCCATGAACGGCATGCCCGTGCCGGCCTGCAACACCAGCCGATTGAAGTGCTGCGCCGGGTCATCGACCGCGCCTTTTTGCCGCTGCTCCAGTTGCTGACGCGCCTGTTGCAGCGGGTTGAGAATCACCGGCAATTCAGGAAACGCCTGTTTCACCCGCTGACTCATCTGCGCCTTGAGCTGCTGGCCCTGCCGAGCTTCGCGAGCGGCGTACATATTCAGCCCGATCACCCAGACTGCCACGGCCAAAGCCACACACCCGACAGCACGACCCCAGCCACGCTGCTCGCCGGCGGTTTGCTGCAGGCCACCGTGCAAACCCCAACTTGGCAAGGGGCCGACCCAGCGTTGTGTCGCGTCAGCTGCGAACGATGCCTCGTCCACTTCGTCACCGAGCAACGGCTCAACCTGCGCGCTGTTCAAACTCTCGCGTCTGAGTACGTGACCGTCCGCCATACACACGACAACATCCGGCAGCACCGGCAGGCTATAAGGCGCCGGATACAAACCGCGCAGACTCAACCCCGCCTGCTTGAGCACAGCGGATAAGCGCTGCAAATGCTGCCGCGAAACCCAGGCAATCTGCACCTGCCCGCTCGCATCGCGAGGGCTGTGGCCGATATGCATCTGGCTGCTGTCGCCGAGCATCAATGCCTGCGCCGCGCACTGCACAGCGGCCGCCGTTTTGTTCGCGGGCAACGGCGGCAGATCAATGCTGGCGAGCAGGCTGTCGGCCGGATGCAGAAAACACAGCAGCGGTGGTTGCTTCGGCAGTTGCCCTAACTGACTCAAAGTGAGCCGATCCTCACGGCTGACCTGCCCCTGACGATCCAGCCAGGCGCAGCTCACTTCGCTATGCAATGCCAGCTCCGCCAACGGCGGCAACGCGACGCGCAACTGGCTCATGCGCCCACCCGCGACCAGATCACCTGCGGCAGCCGATCCTCGCTGCGGTGCAGCAATGCGTCGAGGCTGACCCGACGCTGATCACGCCGCGCCTCACCGCGCAAACGAAACCAGTCGCTGGTGATGCCGACTTTGACGCTGCTCATTTCCAGCTGCGGCATGCGCAAGCGGTTGACAAAATCGCCGCGATTGATAAACCAGCGCCCGGCGTCACGCTCGGCGATCAACGCCGTCGCCCGCTCCAGCGAAAGCCCCGGCACGTACGCCGCCAGCACCTGCGCCGTGGCGGTGTTGCCGTTGATCCACGTCGTCGCGGGAATCACCGTCACGTAAGGCGTCAATTGGCCGATCAGCGCATCCGTCACGCCTTCGACGCTGCGCAAATCCTCCAGCGTGCGCAGCATCGGCACCTTCGGCGGTGGCGGTTTGTGATCGGCATCCGGCGAAGTGGCGCGGCCGCTGTCGAAACCGGCTTTGCCCGTCGCGCCAATCTGCGCATTCAGCAAATGCGGATAACCGGCAATCACCCGCTGACGAATGCGCTGGCCGACAACGGCACTCACACCAATCAGCTCGCACAAGCGCTCGAACGCCTGCACCTGCGCCTCATCGATGCGCTCATTGGCGACCAGATTGCGCAGGTTGAACTTGCCCTGCTCGTCCTCCAGCCGCCCGGCAAAACCCGCCGCCAGCAACGGCTGCGCCCAGGGCTGATCACGCCGGGTCAACGGATCACGCAGGCGCGCATCCCAGAGCAACTGCCGGCTGATCTCCAGACCACCCTGCGCGACCCAACGCCCCTGCACCCGCTGCTGATCGGCCTCCAGCGCCCGGGTCGCCACGCTCTGACGCGTCAACATCCCCGCCGCAATCACCGCCACCACGGCGGCAATCAACAACGCGCTGATAATCGCCATACCCCGTTGCTTCGCCCCGTTGAGCGAACCTGTGTTCACGGCCGGCCTTACAACTGCCAGGAACCGATATCGGCATTCACGCCATCGCCGTCCGGCTGGCCATCGGCGCCGAGGGAAAAGATATCGACCTCACCATTCGCGCCCGGGTTGAGGTACTGATAAGGCCGGCCCCACGGGTCATTAGGCAAACGCTCCAGATACGAACGCCAGTTGCTGTTCTTCGCATCCGCCGGTCGCTCGACCAACACCTTCAGCCCCTGATTCATGCTCGGATACGTGCCGTGATCGAGGCGATACAACTTCAACGCCTGCATCAACCCACCAATATCCTGCTTCGCCGCCGTCGCCCGTGCCTGATCCGGCCGGTCGAGCACCTTGGGCACCACCATCGCCGCCAGAATCCCCAGAATCACCACCACCACCATGATCTCGATCAAGGTAAAACCCTGCTGGCTACGCGGCATGCGCGGCGACTGACTGAGCGTGTTCAAAGGTGCGATATCCATCTCGACATTCCCTGGCTTGATCCGAATTCGACGCGCAGTGTTGCAAGAAGATATGTCAGGGATGTTGAAAATCCTCGGGTGTTTTCGTCGTCAAGCCGTCAAGGACGGGGGTTAGCGTCGAGGGCTGGGTTTCGATTTTGGGCCATGTATGCGCGCGCGAACGCGAGAGGAAGGATTCACCCTGATTGAAGTGCTGGTGGCACTGGCGATCATCGCCGTCGCCATGTCCGCCGCCGTGCGTGTGGCGGGGTTGATGACGCAGAGTAATGGGCTGTTGCGCGATAGATCGATCGCGCTGATTGCCGCGCAGAGTCGGATGGCGGAGTTGCGGTTGGAGGGGCGATTGCCGAATGGGGTGAAGGCTGTTGAATGTGATCAAGGACGGCTTATGTTGCGCTGTGAACAGGTGATCGCCAGCGCAGAGAATGGGCGGCTGCTCAGGATTGGAATCCAAGTATTCGACCGCAACCAAGACGCCCCACCGTTGGCCAAGCTTGAGACGTTGCTAAGCCGCCCGGAAAACCAATCGCCCTGATTCTCCCGAAACGTCGAACCATCAAACTAACCTGATCCTACAAAAAACCTCTGTATTTCCCATACAGCCAAAGCAGTGACGTCCCGCCGCACACGAAATAGCCGACATGAAATGGACTCGTCGCCCAGAACCTGAGTCCTCTGGGAAGGCGTTGAACGGCGTCGATCAGCAAGGGTTCCTGCCGTTGGATACTCTTGGATGTAATCAACCGACTGACAGCGGTCATCCGCTGAGTTCTCGAGTAAAAACTTCCCCCTGACGAACCACAGTCCATGGATAGGTACAGCCACTCAGCAAAGTGTTTTTCCAGAGCATCGAGTTTTGTATAAACGGCATAAAAAATCATTGCGCAGTTGATCACGCCCATCAAGATTTGCACCCCACATGCCCAGGCAAATACTGTGCTGGTGATTTCCATTACTCGGAATACTCATGAATTTCTTGTCCCACTAACTCTCCTAGCTCTGTCATCTTTGTTCCTGTCTCCACGGAACCTGCCGCACCGACCACAAGCACACACACAAGTTTTCCCATTCCTTTCAATTTCGCACACACCGCCAAACCTACTTTCCCTCCGATATATCCACCAGCAAGAGCTCCAGCGGTACCGCCGACCATTTTCCCTCCCTCGACAAACCTCACTTGCCTGCATTCCGCCTCGCGGTCGGACGCGCAGACCTCGTAGATTTTTGAGCTGGATGCGCCCAGTTGCAGACCTATGCCGAGATAACCACCTCCCTTCATGAACTTCGCTGCTCTGGCAACGCCCGCAATGTTGGTCGCATATCCGGGCAGTTGTGCCGGTGCACCTGCTTTACCCCACCGGTGAACAATTCGGCGGGTGGACAATCCCAGTGCACGTTTGAGTTTTGGATGATCTGGCAGACCGGAACCTTTGCGTACCAGCGGCCCAAGGCTGGCATCCAGTTTCACCATCAGGCGTTTGCGTTTGGCAAAGAACTCCGGCGAATGCAGATGGCGATGTTGGGTGTATTGCTGCTGATGCAGTTGCTCCAACGCTTTGAGGGTGTTTTTCAATCCTTCCAGATGCTGCCCGATCATGAATGACGCAACGCCCAATGTGCCTGCCGACACCTCCAGAAACGGCTCAATGACCTCATGATGCTCAACCATGAACGAAGCTTCTTCATCCGAAAGATCTTTCAACGCCTCGTTCACCTTCTCCGCAGCCGCCATCATTTGTGCTTCTTCGCGTCGGCACATGTAGTTACGTGAGTCGCTGAACAAGACCATTTGCCCAGGCTTGACCCGCTCACCGAGATGTCGATTGAGTGAACGGAATTCGCGACGCAGTGAGTCGCCGGGACTGATTTCGTACAACTCCCGTTCAAGCGCCGCTAGCGTCATGGGTTTCTGAACGATGTGAAAACCCGATTCAGCCGGTTGCGGCAAGGTGTAGGCGTGTTCCTCCACCAAGTGTTGTGCAGGAGGTGGCTCGGGTTTGGGGTTGAAGGCATTCCAGGAGGCGCCGCCGTTGTCTGTAGCCATGCGCGGCTTCACCAGTGCCCAATCACCGTTACGCACAGCATCGATGAGTTTTCGCTCATTTGCGCCTTGCATGTAGTTGCTACGGTGCAGGCCCATGGCGTTTAACAAGTCGTCGAATCCGGGCAAGTCGTCCGGACGACTCAATGCCTGTCGGAACTGCTCCATGGCTTCGTAGGCATCGAGGATCTGCTCTCGCTGCCCATGGAACTCGCTTAGCGGGATGAGTCTGGTCACATCCGTGTCCCGTTCTGAAAACGCAGGACTTTGGCGAACGGACTCAGGTTTGAATGCAGGACGGATCGGTGTCCGTTGTAGGGAAAATCCGGCTTTCTGACTTACAGACGCCGCGCTCAAATCATCAATGTTTTATGGCGGCACTGGGTGGGGCAGAAAATAGATCCGTCACCAATGTTTGCTCCCACAGGTGTCAGCGTCCTACACAACATCTGCAATCAGCATAAAACCCTGTGGGAGCGAACTTGCTCGCGAAAGCGCCAGCCCTGATAACAAATCATCTTTCTGGCGCCCACAGACATCTACCTCACCCCGCCACCTCCAAATTATCCATCACCCGATTCACCGCCAGCTCCCCCAACATGATCAGTTGAGCAACCCCCAACAACGCCCGCCGCTGCGGCGCCGGCAACAAACTGGAAATGTCCTGAGCAATCGCCTTCGCCGAAGCAAGCGTTTCACTCGCATCCGCCAGCAGTTCTTCATTCTTGGTATCCGCCGTCACCGCATACATCCCCCGCGCCTTACGTGGCGGAGGCAGGAGATTGTTTGGCGACAGGTAATGATCGAGCGCGCGGTCAGCGGCTTCGTGGAGTTTGTTGGAATCGAGGGATTCGTAGGGAGACGTGGGATCGGTTTCGGGCGGGTTGGGGGTTGGTTTGATCATGGTGAAGCTCCTTGATTATTGGAGCCGCCACGTTTCGCTGCGAAACGAAGAGAGGTGGCAGCTGTACGCAGGTTCGCAGACCGGGAATCAAGGAACCCGGCATACCCGAAGGTATCCCGCGCACAGCCGCCATAAAGCACCATTGCCAAGAATGACAACGAACTGGAGCGCTGTGCGCCTTGATTGATCCGGGCTGCGAAACCCGATCGCTGATTCGTCAGCGACAGGCCCACAATAGAACCCGCCCCCTAGGCGCACAAGCCGGCGGATTCTGGCGTAGCTGTAGGCAAAGGCGCAAGGATGCGTAGCCTAGGAGAGTGACTGGAGATGTCTTTCTAAACGTTGGCGTTTATCGGGACCTTCATGCCGAGGACTGATTTAAGAATCGGGTGGTGGGGTAAAACGATGCCCTTTTTCGCCAACCTGGTGAGTTGCCTTTTAATCTTGGCAAACAGTCGAGCGCGCCTATCGGAAAACTCTGAGCTACGCAAGTGACCGTATCGCGGAAAATTTTCTGATGCAGAATTTCGATTGCCTTCAGAGAGGTTTTAACGTCGCCCACGACCTTGACGAAGATCGATTCATCAACACCGATTGATGTCGAGCCTTGCGAAAGACGGGTTCTGTCTGGTTCTGATAGCGAACCATGAAGCTCTCTTCTTCGTCAGCCATGGGCTTGAGTGCCGCATCCCCCCCTTTCCGTGGCTCTTCCATGACCAACACTTCGTTACGTGCACGCGGCGGATTGTTCGGATCGCTCAAAATTATGCCGCCCTTGGCCAAGAGCGGAGCATCACGGAGGACCGCACCGGGCCACAAGCGATCATTATGTCGCTAAAAAGCAGAGCTATTCATCTGATGGGGATAGAGAACCATCCAGCGCGAGCCCATTGCTGATGGTGCTACAATGCTATCATCTAAGAATCAGGGATGACGCACATGCTCAAAATACGCATGCTTAAAGCTGGCAATGGCGACTGCATCAGCATAACCACCGAATCTGAATTTATCTTGATTGACGGAGGCACCGCTCAATCATTTGAGGATTGGAAAGAACATATAATTGATAAAACAAAGGTTATAAACACTCTCATTGTAACGCATATAGATAACGATCATGTCAATGGCATTATAAAGCTTCTTCAGCACGAAAAATGCCCTGAAATCCTAAACATCTTATTTAATGGCGCCGAACAATTTTTTGGTAAGCCACACGAAGATCGTGCAACAAGTTACTTGACAGATCGCAAATTGCAAGCACTCGCTTGTGAGCTAACAACCCCAGAGGAAAACATACGCATAGGGTACTCAGAGGGAACATCGCTCTCGTATACTATCAACACAAGAGGACTCAAGTGCAATGAGGTAGTCTCCGGCGAGGCTATTTACAGGGAAAAACTCCCCCAATTCAATATAGGCCTGATTAAATTCACAATTATTGGACCACAAAAATCTTCACTCGACGCATTAATAGAAAGCTGGAAGGACCAACTAAACTCAAAGCTAATTAAACCTAAAATAATAAACAAAACATATTATGAAGCCTTTGATTTATATGCCAGTTCTCTAACCCCATCGCCAACCGACTATCCGATATCCAACATAACATCGCGCACTATTAAATCGCTGGCTAGCGAACCTTTTGTGGAAGACACGTCACCAACCAACATGAGCAGCCTTTCCTTATTAATAGAGGATGGCGATAAACGCATTTTGTGTCTTGGCGACTGCTATCCAAGCACAGTAATTTCGTGGCTTGACGACAATAATATTCAAAAGCTAAAAGTGGACGCTGTAAAAGTTTCTCATCACGGGAGTAGAAGCAGTACAAGCATGGAGTTGCTAGATCGTCTCGACTGCTCCATTTATATGATCAGCACAAACGGCAAGTCTCACGGGCACCCAAACCTTGAAACTTTAGCTAGAATTGCAGAAACAAATAAATCAAAAACCACGCGAATAATAACAAACTATAGGCTTGAGAATATCCCTCAATGGTTCTTTAAAGAAATCCAAGACAAATACTCAAACGTTACCATAGAGATAAATGACCGCGAGATTGAGCTGTGAACACTACAATCCCAAGCGAATACAAATCCGATTCAGTGTATATTCTAGAGGCGATCAAAAAGGATGACAGCGGCAACATCCTAAATGAAGTGCGCGGCACTTGCTTTGCGATATCACCGACATTTCTACTTACCGCCAATCATATAATTGCTGATTCAGACGAACTTAGAATCTATTTCTCAAGTAACAACTTTGATGAAAGTATCTTTTCATTTGCCAAATGCGTTTATTCGAATGAATCAAAGGACTTCTGCATTCTTGAAGCTGAGGACGTAGCACCAAACTCTATCGGACTATACTCAACCAGCATTAGCTTAGATGTAGAAGTTAAATCTTGTGGATTTCCAATTGAGAAACAGCATTATTGCACCCCCATAAGCGTAAAGGTATCTAACGTATTTGAGCACATTACCAGCAGGCAATACAGCTTTGAAGTTTCGCAGTCGGATTACGTTAGCGTATACAAGGGTATGTCGGGTTCCCCGGTGTTGCATGACGGATTATGCGTAGGTCTTCTGCTCGTACAACAGGGCAGTAACACCTTATATGCTGTATCAGTCAAAGATATTTTAGCCGACTCGGCCGCGCTTGAGATCACCCATGCCTTGAATCTAGATGTCAGGATCCAAGAGGGAATACATTATACAGCTCCTGATCATCCGGCATCACCATTCACTTACTGCATAAATTGCAATGTCGGACAACCAAACATTAAAGGGATCGATATCGGATTCACGATGAAAGTGTGGAATCTTAGTAGTTTGACAGAAACTGTTTATGACTGGATCATTGACTATTGCCTTTCACATAAAGAGAAGGCAAATTTTAGTGGCCCCGAAAGAGGTCTATTCAAACACGCAAGAGCTAATTATCCCGCCAACGACATGAATGCATTAGGCGATTTATTTTTGCATATCGCCATACGTGATTCATATAAAACAATTCCTATTATGAACAAAGTATTCGACATGAACAACAAGACTTTCTCTTGCACTCATGTCGTATTAAATCTTGACGACATTGAATTATGGATCGGCGCCTCCTCAGTTAGCACCAACATCGATGAAGCCGTAACTGCTGCCATTAGAAACATTGAGTACATAGTAAGCTTGACAACATTAAAGCAGCGATTATTTATGCTTACAGCGGAAATCGACGAGTCTTGGCCACATACAGATAAGCTTAAAAGACTGGCTAACTCTGGCCTCACCATTGACGAAAGATTCGACAAAATAATTATCCCAGTGTTTTTGATGCATGATAGTTCAATAATCACTAATTACGACCAAAACTCATTCATCCAACTTTTCAACGACCGCATACAAGAGTGTAGAAACATCCTTGTCAAGGCAATCAGATCAGATCTAATTGATCTAATAAATTTACGAATTTTTTATTTTCCCGTATCGGATGTTTCAATCGTAAATGAGGCCTTAGTAAAGGAGCTTAATTCATGACCTCTTGGTACGAAGATTCAAAAGCCAGCTTAAGCAATCCTGAGTTCGATCAATGGGATGATTTTCTGATATCGCTTGTGAACGAATATAACAGACACGAGCAGCAGCACTTAATACAAGATATTGTTATCAGATCAATGGAGCGAAAGGGCGAGATAGAAAATTCTTTCATTTTGGATCATTTGCTAGGTGAATTAGGATTATATCCTTACGTTGAAACCACCGATAATACAAGTAAGGATTTATTTAGGCGTAGCATTTTTACCACACCTCAAGATGAAAACAAAATATTTCACATCCGCCAAGCCGAGGTATTTCACAGAATAATAAATGGCGAGAATATTATCCTGAGTGCGCCTACCAGCTTTGGGAAAAGCTTAATCATAGAAGCACTAATTGCAAGTCGGAAATTTACTAATATTGCCATTGTTGTTCCTACGATCGCATTGATGGACGAGCTTAAAAAGAAGCTATATAAGTATAGTAAAACCTATAAAATCATTACTCAGGTTACGCAAAGATCAGATCAGAGCAATATATACATCCTGACTCAAGAAAGAGTACTTGAACATATAGATCTTGGGAAAATAGATTTCTTTATAATAGACGAATTTTACAAATTAGGACCTACAACAAAGAATGATGAGCGATGTGATAGATTGAACCTTGCTTTCAAAAAGCTCTATGCGAAATGCAAACGCTTTTACATGCTGGGCCCGAGAATAAATGGGTTAGCGGCGGGAATTGAAGACGAGCTTAGATGTACTTTTTTGAAATTTGACTCTTACGCTACTGTAGCTACTAACGAATTTTTCCATCCGATAGTTAGCAAGGGGAAAGACGCTGATAAGGACTTGGAAAGGGATGCCATACTTTTACATATTTTAAAATCCTTTGAGAAGGATGAGCAAACTGTTATCTACTGCAAGTCCCCAAAAAGAGCTAGTTCCCTGTTAGTCAAGTTACTTGACTCTGGACTGTTCAATAAAAAAAATCGCAATGAAGATTTTTCAATCTGGCTTGGCGAAAACTTTCATTTTGACTGGTCGCTAGTTGAAGGACTCAAACACGGCATCGCCTATCATCACTCGCAATTACCGAGAGCAGTTGCTTCTTTGATAGTAGACTACTTTAACAGCTCGGATATCAATATTATCATTTGCACTTCTACGCTTATCGAGGGAGTCAACACCAACGCCAAGAATATCATTATATATGACGACTGCATTACCAGAAGAACCAAGCTTGATATGTTTACATTTAACAATATCGCGGGCAGATCTGGAAGGATGTTTGAGCACTTTGTGGGAAATGTATTTATCCTTGGTGAAAAGCCTCAAAATGAACTGCCGTTCATCGACATGCCGATAATCACGCAGAGTGAAAATGCATCTGATTCACTCCTTTTGCATATGGGCAATGAAGTTAGCGGATCGAACAAAGAAAAGATACAAAGATATTATGAGCAGGAAGCCATTCCTATTTCGTTAATTCTTAAGCACCAGGGAATCCATCCGAGCAAGCTTGTCGAGTTTGCTAATGCACTGATCGAAAAGTGCAATACCTGGAACAGTCTTATGCGCTGGGATGGCATATACCCAACTAGCAGCCAACTGATGCATCTATCCAAGATATTATTCAAATATTTCAATGTATCATCAATGGGCGGGGGCGCCGTCCGCACCGACACACAATTACATAAAAAAATGATTGATATCATCAACAAGGTTGACGACAAGGTACTGATCATCCAAGACCAAAAATTTTGGGCTAATCGCTCGGCCAGCTACAACATTGATGATGCGATACAGGCTGTTTTTAACTTTAAGAAAAATTTAATAAACTACAACCTTCCGAAAATAATTTATGCAATAAGTGATATTCAAGAACTGATATTCAAACGATTTTCCTATCCATTTGGCGACTACAAACCTTTCGCTTCCACGCTTGAAAATTTCTACTTCCCCCCTGCTGTGAACTCGCTTGAGGAATTCGGCATTCCGATTCAGATTACAAAGAAGATTCTTGATAATAATAATTTTGACGACATGAATATAGACCAATATATAACAAAACTAAAGTCAATCCCTATGAAAAACCTTACATATCTTACTGAATTTGAAACGCACATTTTGAAGCACGCTCTTTCTTATATGTAAGGTTACGGCAATGAAAAATACATTAGCATTCGGTCATCACAACTATTCTATCCAACTACTAAACCAAAATATACAAACCATAAGTAGACATGATTTATAACTGCGTCATCGGGCCATTGTGGTGCGACTGCGAAAAAAACTCGAATATACGCGAGCGCAGTGCACCCGCCTATTGAGCACTTTCACTTGCCTTATCGTGTTTACCGATGGACTACAGACAGTGGCATCGCCCATAATTTTTTAGTCTTCTCAGCTTTACTAGTTAATAAAGCGTCACAGTTTAAAATAACAACGATAGTTCCTTTTCGGCCGACAGTTTTCACTTATATGATACTTTTTCTACCCGAGAGCAAGCATTAGTATTCTTCGTCTGTAAGTCTAATCCTTAACAAGCTACTTTTGCTGGCAACCCAGCAAACGGCAAAGATAGTGACTTCAACCCTATAAATCACGGCCTCACCAACCTCGGCAAAACCACCCCCTCCCCCAACCTCTCCACCCCCAACCTAACCCTCTCCCCACCCCGCTCAATCACCACTCCATCCCCCTCAACCCCCACCAACTTCACCCCAACCCCAACCTTCTCCCCCACCAAAAAACTCCTCGGCGCACCACCATTCAAACTCAATATCGCCACCGTCCCGCTCCCTCCCGCGATCACCCCGCTCACCTTGATATCCACCGGCGCGGTCTCATTGGAGAACCACTGCAACGCCGGGCTATCACTTCTCGCCGCGAGCACTTGCGGGGCGGCTGCGGGGGTGTGGGATTCCGCTGTGGTCAGCAGCAGCGACGACCATGTCGCGACGCCAACCAGGGCGGCGAGCAGTGCCAGCGCCTGGACGGTTTGCGCCGGGGTGATCCGTGCGGTGAATTTCATGGGTTGTCGCTCCTTGTTGTCCCTGTTGCCAGCCTACGCGGCAATTCTCTCCGTTTTATTTCACATGCCTTACATGTTCGCCGGGCACGATGGGGTGGGACGCCAAGGAGCGCGTGGGTGATGAGCAGGCAGCAGGGTTTTACGTTGATCGAGTTGATGGTGGTGCTGGTGATCATCGGGATTGCCAGTTCGGCTATCAGTTTGAGTATCAGGCCCGATCCGTTGCAGTTGTTGCGCAAGGATGCCGAGCGGGTTGCGCAGTTGTTGCAGGTAGCGCAGGCGGAGGCTCGCGCGGATGGGCGGCCGATTGTGTGGGTGACGGATGCCAAGGGGTTTCGGTTTGGGCGGCGCGGGGATGATGGCGCGGGGTTTGAGTCGTTCAAGGAGGATGCGCAGTTGCGCCCGCGTGCGTGGCAGAGCCCGAAAGTGGAGGTGCGTGTGGAGCCTCGGCAGACGGTGTTGCTGAATGCCGAGTGGATCAATCCGCCGTTGCGGCTGATTTTGTCTGATGGGGCCAATCGGCTGAGTGTGCTGCGCGATGGCACTGGGCGGATCAGTATTCAATGAAGACTCAGCAAGGGTTCACTCTGATTGAGGTGATGGTCGCGATTCTGCTGATGGCGGTGGTGAGTCTGATTGCCTGGCGCGGGCTGGACAGTGTGACGCGGGCGGACAGCCATTTGCAGGCCAGCAGTGAGCAGAGCGATGGGTTGTTGCGGGTGTTGAATCAGTTGCAGCGGGATGTGGACATGCGCGCGGGGGTGGAGTTGAGCGAGCCGCGCAAGGTCGGGGCTGAGGATGAGGCGCCGACTGCGCCGCCGGCGGTGACGGTGCGCAGTAGCGACAGCAAGGGGTTTCGGCTGGACATTATTCGTAGCGCGGCGGATCAGCCGGGGGCGTTGCAGCGGGTACGGTGGTGGGTCAAGGGGGATACGTTGTATCGGGCGGTGGCTGAGGCGCGCAGTCGCTATCCGTTGCCGGCGCCTGGGAATGGGGTGGCGGTGTTGAGTGAGGTGAGTGATGTGCAGGTGCGGGTTTGGGAGGTGGACAAGGGTTGGCGGCAACTGAGTGGCAATCGGCGGGAGGATCCGTTGGGGTTGGAGATTCGCTTGAGTCGGCAGACGGCGCAGGGGGTTGAGCGGTATCGGCAGGTAATTGGATTGGTGAATTGATATCGGTGGCCAAGTAACTTTGTGGGACCGGGCTTGCTCGCGAATGCAGTGGGTCAGTTGAATTTGTGGTTATGGATAGACCGCATTCGCGAGCAAGCCCGCTCCCACAGTGGATAGGTGGTGGGTCAGTGGATTGGTTGTCTGCGAGGCCGTCATCGCGAGCAGGCTCACTCCTACAGGATTGGGTGTAGCCAGTTGGGGTTTGGGGGGCTGGAGAACAGCTTTCGCGAGCAAGCCCGCTCCCACAGCAAGCAGGAGCAAGATCAAGAGATCGCAGCCTTCGGCGGCTCCTACATTGGGATTGCGGTGGGCTTTGGTTAGCTGAGGACGACCACGCCGCCGGGCAGTTCGGTGCATTTGACGCCGTAGGCATCGCGGATCAGCAGGGCGACGCCGGCGAGTTGGTCGAGGTTGAAGCGCGCCTGGACGCGGCGTTGGCCGAGTTCGCGATTAAGCAGCAGGAGCATGCCGGGGCGGTAGCGGTTGATTTCGTCGATCATCTGGCTGAGGGTCGCGCCGTTGAACACCAGCACTTGTTGGCGCCAGTTCATCACGGCGACGGTGTCGACGGTTTGCACGTTGCCGATTTGCCGTGCGTCGTAGGTGACTTGCTGGCCCGCTTCGAGGCGCAGGTTGCGGCCTTCGATGGCGACGTCGACCGCGCCGTCTAGGCAGGTCACGCAGACTTGCTGGTCGGTGTTGCGCAGGTTGAAGCGCGCCTGACTGGCGAGCAACCACCCTGCTCCGGCCTGCATCGCCAGCGGCAGGCGTGCGGTTTGCACTTCGACTTCGCCGCTGACCAGTTCGAAGCCCTGCACGCCGTTTTCGACGCTGCGCTGGTTGATGCGGGTCTGGGTGTTGAGTTCGAGGCTGACGCCTTGTGCCGGTTCGACCCGGCGCTGCTGGCCGACTTCGGTGATGTAGTCGGCGCCCAGCCCTTCGAAGCCACCGGGAATCGTGCCGCGCACCAGCAGGAATGCGGCGGAGGCGGCAATCGCACCGCCGAGAAGTGCCCGTCGACCGAAACTGCGTCGGCCCTGCAGCGCTTCGGCGGCCGGTTGCAGGTGATGCCATAGCCGCTTGGCTTCTTCGAACGCCCGGGCATGTTCACCGCTCTGCGCGCACCATTCACGCAAGGCGCGGGCGTCGGCGACGGTGGCGCGGCCCGAGGTCAGCAGGATCAGCCAGTCGTGGGCTTCGCTGTGCAGAGACTCGGTGGCCGAAGGCTCGGCGGGTTTCAGTCGAAAGATGTTCAAACGCGCAAATTCTCAACGGATTAATCGGGTCACTATTCGCTAGACGGTTTTCCGGCCCCGCGACCGAACCGCTGAAACACTTTTCTTTCAAGTTTCGCTGCGCAAAAGCCCAACGCGGCTTTGATTTCCTTTTCGACCATGCGCGTGGAAATGCCGAAACGCTGGGAGATTTCCAGGTGTGGCGCCTCTTCCAGCCGCGCGGCGATGAAGATCCGTCGACGCCGTGCGGGCAGTTCGTACAAGGCGCTGAGCAGGGCCTGCATCTCTTTTTGCCCACCGACCACCCGCGCCGGGTCGAGGGCTTCGTCGCTCAGTTGCAGCAGTTCCTCGACTTCGGTGCCGGTGAGCAGACGCGCATCGGCCTGTCGACGGTCGGCGGCAATGTTGAGGGCCATGCGATACAGGTAGGCGTTGGGCTTGAGCAGGTTGGGCGGGGTCTCCATGCGATCGACCCGCAGCCAGGTTTCGTGCAGCACGTCGTTGGCCAGGTCCTCGGAGCCGAGGCGGCGGCGCAGGCGCACGCGAAAATCCTCGTAGGAGCTGAGGAACAGCTGGCCCATCGTGCTTTGTCCGGCGTCTTTCATCCCCCGGAAACTCCTTCCCATCTCGTGCATTCCATGCGTTTCCCTGACGACTCCGGTAACAACAGCAACGTGACCGGCTGGCGCAAGGCGCTGGGCGTCGGCCGATCGATTGTGAGGTTGCGAAAACTTTCCACCAGCGCGTTATCGCGCCGTACATCGCCGGTCGACGTCACCAACCGGTTGTGCTGCACCACGCCGTCGCGCCCGACCCACACCTGCAACACCGCGCGATAACTGCCCGGCCGGGTCAGCGGCGAACGGCACAATTTGCGCTCGATCGCCGCTTGCACAGCCGTCGCATAACTGCGGTTGACCGCGACAGCGGCCGGCGTGGGTTTGTCCGTCGGCACTGGCAGATCTTCCACTTGCGCCGCTTGCAGGGTGAACGCGTCGGCGCGGGCGTAGCGCGCCATCAACCCGGTGCCGCCGAGCAGATGGCGCAAGGCGTCGGCGGCGGTGTATTCACCATCCACGGCGAGGGAGCGTCGGCCCCGGCTCAACTGGCTGTCGACCAGCACTGCAACGCCGGTAGCGCGGCTGTATTGATCCAGCGCCTGGGCGAGCTCCTGTGCCGGGATGTGCAAGGTCAGTCGCATATCCGCCGGCGCCGGGTCAGCACTGGCCGCATTGGCCAGCAGACCGAGCAGCCACCCCAGACCCGCGCGGCGCACAAGCGTCGCCGAGCGCTGAAGACTGATCCGCGAACTGCCTCGCTGCACGACTGGCGCACCCCTGAAAATCGCTATCCTGCGGGGCATTTATGACTCTGGTATGACGGGCGGTGCAAAAAAATCATCACGGGTTTCGCGCCGCGCTTGCACTAGACTCAAACCCAGAGCGGCCCATTCGGGCGGGCCAGGAGGCGGACATGAAAACACGGTGGATGTGGGTCTTGCTGATGACGGTGGGTGCAGCGCAGGCGGAGGAGCCGCTGGGCTGTGTCGAGGTCACGGTCGGCGGTTACAAGGCGCCGAATTACGATTGTCTGAGCCAGCAGATGGGCAACAATCCCGACGGCGCGGCGGCGGCGCAGAAGAATATGGAGGCGTTGAATGTGCCGGTGCACCAGCGCGCGCCGAATCAGGTCGGGCTGGCGACCCCGGCCGCGACCAGTACGCGGATGGGGAATACGTTTGGCACCTCGGTGAAACCGCAGCGGCCGGCGAATTAGGCAAGGTCAACATCAAAAGATCGCAGCCTTCGGCAGCTCCTACAGGGAAATGCGCATGACGCCATGTAGGAGCTGCCGAAGGCTGCGATCTTTTGATCTTCAGTCACTTGGGGTCTGGCGGAAGCTCACGGCCAACCGATTCCAGCTATTGATGGTGCTGACTGCAACCGTCAGGTCCACCAGTTCCCCTTCATCAAATTGCTCGCGCGCCTGCTGGTAGACGTCATCCGGCACGTGGCTCTCGGCCAACAGCGTCACCGCCTCGGCCCAGGCCAGCGCGGCCCGTTCGCGGGGGTTGAAGAAGTTGCTGTCGCGCCACACCGCGATCGCATAAAGGCGCCGATCACTCTCCCCGGCTCGCCGTGCGTCCACCGAATGCATGTCAGTGCAGAACGCGCAGCCGTTGAGTTGCGAGGCGCGGATCCTGATCAGTTGCAGCAGCGGCGCTTCGATACTCAGGTGGCCGGTCAGCGCCTCCATGGCAATCATCGCTTTCATCGCCTTGGGCGACGCGTTGTAGTAATCCAGACGCAAGGACATGGCGCGGCTCTCGGCAGGCGGAATGATGAGCTCACGGTAAGGGCCGTGCGGGCTGTGTTACAGCCCCAATTCCACGAATTGTGGGTACACCACTAAACGTCGACCAAACACGATACCTGTGGGAGCGGGCTTGCTCGCGAAGGCGGTGTGCCAGACAAATCCTGGCTGGCTGACAGACCGCCTTCGCGAGCAAGCCCGCTCCCACAGGAGATTTGTGCCAGTGCGTTGAAGTGTTTATGCCAATTTCGGGTTTTTCGGGTAGGCAACTATTGCCGATCAGACAACAGCGGTAATCTGGCCGGCACGCCAAATAGCCTCGGGAGCCTTGTCGGTATGGAACTTCATGTCGTGATCAATGGCCGCAAGGATCTCGCCGGTCAGTTGTATCAGCAGCTGCGCGCGGCGATTGAATCCGGGCGGCTGGCGGCGGGTACGCAGTTGCCGCCGAGCCGCTTGCTGGCCGAGCAATTGGGCATCTCGCGCAAGACCATTTCCGACACTTATGCGCAGTTGACCTACGAAAACTTCCTCACCGGCGTCATCGGCAAAGGCACTTACGTCAACGCCCGCCCGGCGCAAGTGCAGCGCAAGCAGAGCCACACCGAGCTGGCCAGTGCCGAGGTGATCGAGAGCTGGCGCAATCTGCCGGTGTTCCTCCGTCACCCGACGCTGGAAGGTTCGCTGCGCTACGACTTTATCGGCGGCGCCACCAGCAAGGGCCAGTTCCCCCACGACGACTGGCGCCGCTGCGTCGCCCATGCGATGCGGCAGATGGCGCAATCGAAAGGCTTTTACAGCGTTGCTGAGGGTTTGCCGGCGCTACGCAATGCGATTGCCCGGCACATCGCCTTTTCTCGCGGCATCAACTGTCAGGACGAAGACATCGTTGTCTGCAACGGCGCGCAACAGGCACTCGACCTGATTACGCGCGTACTGACCCGCCCCGGCACGCGGGTGGCGATGGAGGATCCAGGTTATCCGCCCGCACGCTTGCTGTTTGGTACGCACGGCGCCGAAGTGGTCGGCGTGCCGGTGGATGCCGAGGGCATTCAGGTCGAGCACATTCCCGATGACACGCGGCTGATATACGTCACGCCGTCGCACCAGTTTCCGCTGGGCATGGCGATGAGTCAGGCGCGCCGCGAGGCCTTGCTCGCCCGTGCTCATGAGCTCGGTGCGATCATCATCGAGGACGATTACGACAGTGAATTCCGCTACGAAGGCCGGCCCACCGATTCGCTGTACAACCTCGATCAGCGCGGCATCGTCGCCTACGTCGGCACCTTTTCAAAAACCCTGCTGCCGGAGCTGCGCCTGGGTTACGCGATCCTGCCGCCGTCGATCATCGAGGCGGTGATTCGCGCCAAACAGCTCACCGATCTGCACGCCTCGACCCTGCCGCAATGGGCGCTGGCCAAGTTCATCGCAGAGGGCTGCCTGCTCAAGCACATTCGCCGCTGCCATACGATCTACGCGCAACGCCGCGAGCGAATTTTGGAACGCATGGCGACTGACCTCGCGCCATGGCTGCAAGCTGTGCCGGCCAGTGCCGGGTTTCACATGGCGGTGTTGTGCAAGGTGCCGATCGATTTGCCGCTGGTCATTGAGCTGGCAAAAAAGGTCGAGGTCGGCCTGTATGCAATCAGTGGTTTCTACTACCAGCAACCGGCGAAAGAAGGCCTGTACTTCGGCTTCGGCGCCATCGAAACCCTCGACATCGATATTGCTCTGGATCGCCTGCGCGACATCCTCGAACAGGTGTCATGAGCCGTTGGTATAAGGCTTTTACCGCCAATTGGTTATTGGTGATTCATGGTCGCAGGCCTATTCTGCACAGGCGTTATCCCTCAGTGAGCAGGATTCGTCCGGCCTGATTCAGGAGTGTGAGCAATGTCCAGCGAAGTGATCAATACGGTTGAGGTCAAGGCTGCTGCGGGCCGCTCGGAAGAGCTCGGCAAGCAATTGCAGAAAATTGTCGACACCCTGCGCGAAACCCCGGGCTGCGATTCCTACCTGGTCGATCGCTGCCCCGAAGACACCCACCGCTGGACGGTCAGCGCACGCTGGCAATCGGAAGCGGCGATGCAAGCGCATTTCAACCGGCCCGAGGCGCAGGGGTTCATCGACCTGATCGATAGCCGCCTGGCCAATAGCGTGGATTTCAACAGCTTTCCCATCGTCTGAACTGGCCCCTTCGCGAGCAAGCCCGCTCCCACAGTAGAAATGCGCCCGCCCTGTGGGAGCGGGCTTGCTCGCGAAGGCATATTTCGCCACACCGATAATCTTTCTGAAGCCCCGCAATTGGTCACCTGATCTTCGCGGATATTGGCCGTTTGAACCGGCCACATTGCGGCCTACTGTGATCACACCCCAACCATCACAGGTAACCCGCCATGAAAGCCCTGCCCTTCCTCGCCGCTGCCCTCGCCCTCACCCTGTCCGCATCGGCGATGGCCCACGATCCTTCTGAGAAAATCACCGTCTTGCAGGAACAACTGCTGAAAAACGCCCCCGGCAAGAAAGCCATGATGATCGAGGTCGACTACAAACCCGGCCAGTCTTCGATCGCGCACAAACACGAGGGCACCGCGATGGCTTACGTGCTCGAAGGCGAAGTGATTTCGCAGGTCAAGGGTGAACAGGCGATCACTTACAAGAAGGGCCAGTTCTGGTATGAGCCTGCGGGCTCCGAGCACTTGGTGTCGAAAAACGCCAGCTCGACCAGGCCTGCCAAATTGCTGGTGTTCATGGTGCTGGCCCCGGATGAGCAGGTGCTGATCCCGCTGGAAAACTGATGGCTGCCTGATCAGCCATAAACAAAAGGCGCAGATCGAGCATCTGCGCCTTTTTATTGCGTTCCGGCAATAGTTGGAAACGCAGCAATCCAGTGGCGAGGCCGACGGGTAAGATGTCGATGCTCCAAGGTCAACAACGGCAAAAGTTGTATTGAAAGTTAGAACGGCATTGCGATCAGGCTCACTCCTGCAAGGGGTCGCATTCCACTTTTGGGCGTTCTACTTACGAAGGTTCACCCGCATACATATCCCCACACGTAATCCTTTTGGACTTCATCATTACGTCCAATTAATGTCCCTGCGTGAATTCAACACAGACATTCACTTCTAACCATCGCCAAGGATTGGACGAGACCTTTATGAGCACTAACGTAGAAAAATCTTTCATTGCCAGAATCGCATGCAGCGAGACGCGCATGACCTACTTCGACCAACACCCTGATGCCGAGCAGGTGAAGGGGTCAGGGCATCTTCTTACGACCGCTCATGCCTATTCCCGACTGAACATGATGGCGCGCTATTACAACAATGCCATCAACAACATCCACATAGTGGCTTACTTTCGTTGTTACGATGATTACTACAATATTCAGATTCGTAGCAGTCAATATTTTGGGAATTTTTTCAGTAAGAATGCTGATCGTATTCTCGGCGCATTCCCGCCAGCGGGTGGTGATACTACGTCGTTCAATCTTTTTAATTCCAACAGCGAGCTTGTAACCCTGGACAACCTCAAAGGTAGTCACGCAACGGTTTATCTGCGAGCTCGAAATCAGGGCTTCATCAATAGACAATTACGCGAAGACCCATACGTATACACCTACGGCGATGCACCGGGTGACCCGGTTACGTTCAATCTGGAGATTCTTGAGCGGAATGTCGATTACCCGACTTCCAACGTGCCCTACGCTTAAGCGTAATCAACTCATTCAATAAGTAACCAAGAATAAAAAAGCCCCGGGATCTCGCGATACCGGGGCTTTTCATTCAGGCCACTACTTACGCCAATTCAAGCGCGGCATTGGCGGTGACCGCAGGCACGATCACTTGACCGCTCAGCGCCAGATCCAGCAGTTCACGGTTGGCCACCGCGTACATGGCGTAGTCCGTGCCGCTTGCGGCGCGGATTTCCACCAGCATCGCGCGCCAGCGCTCGATCATGCTTTCGTGCTGGGCCATCCACAGCGCCAGGCGTGCTTCCACGTCCTGAGTGCCGTCGCCCTGCTGCAGGACGGAGATGGTGATCGCCCGTTGCTGCCAGTCGACGTCATCACGGAACGCTTCACGAGCCAGAGCCTGCCAGTTGTTTTCTACCGGCAGAGCGCTGATCTGTTGCAGGTACCAGGTGATGTCCAGCGCAGAACCCACAGCGAAGTAAGCCTTGGCCACTTCGGCCGGCTTCTGCCCGGTGACGTCAGCCGCTTCGATGATCGGCAGCAGCGTGTACAGGTGCGAAGTGCCCGCAACCATACGCGCCAGCAACTCCGGCACACCGGCTTCGACGTACGCCTGATAGCGCGACTGCCAGTTCTCGCGGATTTCGCCGCTGAGCAGTTCGTCGAGTTTCAGACCCAGTTCTTTCAGGTGCGGACCGAAATGCGCGACGTCACGGGCAGCGTTCTGCTCGTTGCGACGGGCACGCAGGAACCAGCGCGTGGCACGGCGACCCAGACGCATCAGTTCGTCCATCAGCTCCAGCTGCACGTCAGCGGAAACCTGGTAATCCAGTGCTTCGATCTGACGGAACCAGTGCGGGAGATGGAAGATGTCGCGCACGATCACATAAGCGCCAGCCACGTTCGCCGGGCTCATGCCAGTCGACTCTTTGAGTCGTTGCACGAAAGTAATGCCCATGTGGTTGACCAGATCGTTGGCGATCTGCGTGCTGACGATCTCTCGCTTCAGACGATGGCGACGCATGGCTTCGGAGAACTTGCTGACCAGGGTCGGCGGGAACGCCGTTTCCATGTCGCGGGTCAGGTAATCGTCATCCGGTACCTGCGAGCCCAGCAGTTGCTCCTTGAGGTCGATCTTGCTGTAGGAGATCAGCACGGACAGCTCAGGACGGGTCAGGCCGTGGCCCTCAGCGACGCGCTCGGTCAGTTGCTCTTCGGTCGGCAGGAACTCGATTGCACGGTCCAGCTTGCCACGGCCTTCCAGATCGCTCATCAGACGCTTGTACTCAGCGATGCGTGCGTAGGCACGGCGCGCCGCCAGGGACAGGGCTTGAGTCTGCTTGTAGTTGTTGCCCAGCACCAGATTGCCGACTTCGTCGGTCATGCTCGCCAGCAACTGGTTGCGTTGCTTGTCGGTCATGTCACCGGCCTGAACCACTTCGTTCAGCAGGATCTTGATGTTCACTTCGTGGTCGGAGCAGTCCACGCCACCGGCGTTGTCGATGAAGTCGGTGTTGGAACCGCCACCATTGAGACCGAATTCCACACGACCCAGTTGGGTCATGCCGAGGTTACCGCCCTCGCCCACGACTTTGCAGCGCAGCTCGTTGCCGTTGACGCGCAGCGCGTCGTTGGCTTTGTCGCCGACATCGGCGTGGCTTTCGGTGCTGGCCTTGACGTAAGTGCCGATACCGCCGTTCCACAACAGATCCACCGGGGCCTTGAGCAAGGCGTTGAGCAGTTCGGTCGGGGTCAGCTTGTCAGCCTTGATGTCGAAGCGTTCCTTCATTTGCGGCGAGATCGCGATGCTCTTCGCGCTGCGCGAGAAGATCCCGCCACCTTCGGACATGATGCTGGTGTCGTAGTCAGTCCAGGCCGAACGCGGCAGGTCGAACAGACGCTGACGCTCGACGAAGCTGGTCGCCGGGTTCGGGTTCGGGTCGATGAAGATGTGCATGTGGTTGAACGCGGCCACCAGTTGCAGCTTGTCGGACATCAACAGGCCGTTACCGAACACGTCGCCGGCCATGTCGCCGACGCCCACCACAGTGATGCTGTCTTCCTGAACATTGATGCCGCGCTCGCGGAAGTGACGCTGTACGCCGACCCACGCGCCCTTGGCGGTGATGCCCATTTTCTTGTGGTCGTAACCGGCCGAACCACCGGACGCAAACGCGTCACCCAGCCAGAAGCCGTAGTCGATGGCGATACCGTTGGCGATGTCGGAGAAGGTTGCAGTGCCCTTGTCCGCCGCAACCACCAGGTACGGGTCATCGTCGTCATGACGCACGACATTGACCGGCGGCACCAATGCGCCGTCCTTCAGGTTGTCGGTGATGTCCAGCAGGCCGGAAATGAAGATGCGGTAGCAGGCGATGCCCTCGGCCGCGATCTCGTCACGGCTGCCGCCCAGTGGCAGGCGACGCGGCAGGAAGCCGCCCTTCGCGCCCACTGGCACGATGACCGAGTTCTTCACTTGCTGGGCTTTTACCAGGCCGAGCACTTCGGTACGGAAGTCTTCTTCACGATCGGACCAGCGCAGACCACCGCGCGCAACGTTGCCGAAGCGCAGGTGCACGCCTTCGACGCGTGGCGAGTAGACGAAGATTTCAAACTTCGGCACTGGCTTGGGCAGCTCAGGGATGGCATGCGGGTTGAACTTGAAGCTGAAGTACGACTTGTTCTGGCCGCTGGCATCAGTCTGATAGAAGTTGGTGCGCAGGGTGGCTTTGATCAGGTCCAGATAACGACGCAGGATGCGGTCTTCGTTGAGCACCTGAACATCGTCCAGTGCGGTCAGAATCGCTTGTTCCAGACGCTGTTGCTTGTCTTCCAGATCATCGCTGCCGAGTTTGCGCGCCAGGTAGAAACGGGTCTTGAACAACCGGGTCAGCTCGCGAGCGATGTCGGTGTGGTTGTTCAGGGTGCTGGCGATGTAACCCAGGTCGAAGCCCAGACGAATCTGCTTCAGGTAACGGGCGTAGGCACGCAGCAGCGCGACGTCGCGCCATGGCAGACCGGCGGTCAGCACCAGACGGTTGAACGCATCGTTCTCGGCATCGCCACGCACGATGTGCACGAACGCATCCTGCAGGGTGTCGTTGAGTTGCTGGATGTCGAGGTCCAGACCTTCGGCGGCGGTGAACGCAAAGTCGTGAATCCAGAACTCGCGGCCATTGGTGTGACGCAGACGGTACGGGAATTCACCCAGCACGCGCAGGCCGAGGTTTTCCAGAATCGGCAGGACGTCGGACAGCGCGAGCGGCGTGTCGGCGTGATACAGCTTGCAATGCAGCTCGCGCTGGCCGGAAACCTGGCCGAGCGGCTGATAGAAGCTCATCACCAGCGGATTTTTTTCGTTGAGGCTCAGCAGGTGTTGCATGTCGACCACGGCCGAATGCGCTGCAAAACGCTCGCGGTAACCGGCCGGGAAGCCTTTCGGGAAGTCGGCCAGCACGTTGGTGCCGTGAGCTTCGCCGAAGCTTTCGACGGTCAGGGCAGCGTAGTCGTCCTGCCAGCTGCGGCAGGCCTGGACCACTTCTTTTTCCAGCAGCAACGGGTCGATGTCGAGGCGGTTCTTCGGATCGACGCGCAGGATCAGTTGCACGCGAGCCAGCACGGACTCTGAGAAGAAGGTCCAGAATTCGCAGTCGGAGGCCTTCAGGCGCTCCATCAGCACTTGCTGGATCTTCTGGCGCACTTCGGTTGAATAGATGTCGCGCGGCACGTACGCCAGGCAGTAGCAGAAGCGACCGTACGGGTCTTTGCGCAGGAACACGCGGATCTTGTTGCGTTCCTGGATCTGCACGATCGACATCACGGTGGTGAACAGCTCGTCGACCGGGGTCTGGAACAGGTCGTCACGCGGCAGCACTTCGAGGACCTGCGCCAGTTCCTTGCCCAGGTGAGCCTTGGACTGGAAGCCGGAGCGGCGCTCGATTTCTTCGACCTTGCGGCGGATGAACGGGATGACCCGCACGCTCTCGCCGTACACCGAGGAGGTGTAAAGGCCCATGAAACGGTGCTCCTTGATGACTTTGCCGTCAGCATCGATCTCGCGGATCGACACGTAGTCCGGATAAGCCGGACGGTGGACGCGGCTCGGGTGCGCAGCCTTGGCGAACGACAGCAGGGTCGGTTCGCGCAGGTAGGCGACGGCGTAGTCTTCGATGCGCAGGTCTTCGTAGGTCAGGCCGGTACGCAGCAGTTTGGTCAGGCCGAGGAAGGAGCTCTGGTCGTATTCGATGTGGCCGCCATCGGCCTGATCGGTGACCACGAACTCTTCGTAGCCGAGGAAGGTGAAGTGGTTGCCCACCAGCCATTCCAGAAAACTTTTGATTTCGTTCTTTTCGTCGGCATCGACCGGGTAGGCGCTGTTGTCGAGCTGGGTGAGGATATCCTGCACCTTGGCTTTCATTGGCTCGAAATCAGCGACGGCGACGCGCACTTCACCGAGCACTTGCTCCAGCTCTTTGCTCAGCACATTCAGCTCGGCCGCGTTGGCGCAGCGGTCGATTTCCAGGTACATCAGCGATTCGTGCAGCACGCCTTCGCCGGTGCTGCCCTTTGGCAGGATTTCCAGCAGTTCACCCTTGCTGCCACGACGCACGCTGAGCACGGTGGTTTGCAGGGTGTGAATGCTGTAGCCGCGACGGTTCAGCTCGGTACGCACCGAATCGACCAGAAATGGCAGGTCGTGGTGCAGCACTTCGACCGCGGTGTGGGTCGACTGCCAGCCGTGGCGTTCGTAATCGGGGTTGTAGACACGCACTTGCGGTTGCGCGTGATCGAAGCGCTCAAGCAGGCGCCACGCAGAGAGAGTACAGCCAGAGAGGTCGGAGTGGCTACGTTGAGTCAGCTCGTCCAGTGAAATGATGCCGAAGAATTTTTCTGCGATCAGCGCCACTTGTGGCAGTGCCTGTTCACTGATGTGCTGCGCCAGTGCCGCTTGCAGTTGATGCTGGAAGTCGGCTTTGCTGGCTGCGGTGAAGAACGCCATCTGTGGTACTCCGCTTAAGCTTGTTATTGATGGAAAGCGTCGCGTGCAACACCCCTTTCGGGGTTGGTGTCGCCCTGTTCCTGATTCTCGGGCAGAGGAAACAGGGAGACAGGTGGGTGAAGCTGGACGGGACACTCAGGTCACATTCACCTTCCATGAATGAGCATCTGCAAAAGCGACTGCCAACGACGCTGACAATGCCTTTACGGGTGCTCATCCGTTGCGCAGCTTAATGGGTGCGACAATGTGTCTGCTTGCGGTGCTGCGACATATTCGGTCATTGGCACGTAAATGCAGGGTTTGGCCTGCATCAACACTAGCAGGCGTGAGCTGAAATGCAGGTTCGAAACCCCGGCTTCACGGGACTTTCGTGCCACGTCGGTCGCCGAGAACGTTACATACCCGGAAACGAAAACGCCCAAGGCCCTTTAATCGACCCTGAGCGTGGCATCCGGTTCAGCGCAGGCGGTTGACGCGGATCAGTCCGGCAGTTCCTCAAAGGCTCGGAATTTGCTCACCGTGGCGCAGTCGTAGCACATCGTCTGCAGGATCTGCTTGTCCATGCTGGCGTCGATGTTGCTCGAATCGCATTCGCGGCAAAACAGGCGCAGGTGGCTGAGCAAGTCGCTGTCGAACGCTACGGCGGAGAAAAATTGCGGAACCAGCTCGTCACGCCAGTACATGCCCGGCGATTTGGAAAATCCGGCGCCGCTGTCCTTGAGTACCACGTCATATAGCAGCCGCTGCAAAGCCGTTTGCGGCACCCGCGCATCGCGAGGCGCATTCTTGCGCCAGTTGCGCGCGAGCGCGTCCTGCGCCGTGCCCAGCATATTGCGCGGAATGGTGTTGGAGGCATGACTGCGCCCTTTGGAGTTGCCAGTGGCGTAGAAGTGCGCGGCGTTGCGCACCGCCAATCGGGCGAAGTAATACAGCTGACTCACCGAGAAGTCCTGCAGCAACTGCCCGACCACCTCCGAGGCACGGGCTTCGGCCGTGAAGGCAAAATCCACTTCGCCGGCCAGCACACGAATGTATTGAATCGACTCCTCGCGGGCGAGACTGAAGACCAGCGAATAGATTTCGCTCTTCCAGACGGCTTTTACGCTGCCCGACAACTCCTGATACAGCGCCCGATACAAACTCTCGCGGCTGCTGCGCGCCACGCCGTCGAGCGTGACGCTGGGCAACCAGCGCACCGCGCTGTACTCGCGGATATTGCAGCCCTCGCTGCGATCGAAGGCGTTGATGTCGGAATCGGTGGAGACTGCCAGCACCCCGGTTTCGTGCAGACTTTTGAGCAGCTCTTCTCGAGCCTCGTCAGTCAGGGCAAGCAGCTCCTGCCTGGATGGCGTATTCAAGGGTGCAATCCATTCGACGTTTGCGCCATGACCGTCATCCAGCAAGGCGAGCAGCGTCAACTTCTGCACAAACCCCAGGTTTGCGTAAGGCACTGCCGGAGATCGCGCGCCATAGCGAGCCTCCAGCTCCAGGCGGTCCCGTGCTGCCCGTGCGGCCACTTGCTGCTGGCGCACCGTGAAACATTCTTTGCAGTCACAGGTTGTGCGGCGGCGATTGGCGCCGGGAACACAGTGCAAATGTTCACAGCGCACGCACTTGAACGGACTGCGCAGCGAGAGCGAACTGCCTCTGGCGTGCCGAGGTATCCACATCGGCAGTTCGCAGTATGGACAAGTGAGGTCTGCACTGACGATCGGTGGCAGAACTTTAAGCAGACTGCGGACTGTCAAAGGAATCTGGAACTCGGCCATCAGTGCGGCGGTTTTTTCGCCTTCGAGATAGCGCTTATAGATCTCTTCGATCTGTTCATCCGAGAGATGACGGATTTCTTCGGCGCGTTGGAAATACTGAGTCATCGCAAAGGTCCTTTTTATGAATTGTCGTAACGCACTCCCTTGCGCAAGAGCGGCGAACTTAACGGCAACCTGGCGGCTATCACAAGCAATAATCAGCAAAACGGCCTTATTTGTAGCGATCATTAATATCCCTACACCGGCGTCCGACCTTTCCTTCTGGTAACCCGGAAGTGCATGACGGAAATTTCCCGCTTTGCCAATTTCTGAAATGAGAAGGCAGCGCAAACACGCGCAGACTGGCAAAATCGCGCCTACGAACAGATCCACTGCCGCCACTGCCCAGGAATTCCCCATGCAAATGACCACCGCCCTACTGATCGTCAACCCGTGCGACGACGAAGAAGACAACATGGCCATGCTCTGCTGCCACAGCGATAAGGGCGAGATGTTCCTGATGAGCCGTTATCCGGACGAGGATGAACTGGAGATCACTCTGGATGGCGAGCCTTCCACGCTTGAGGGGGTGAAGGTCACGCTGACGTCCAATCTGCTGAAAATCGAAATCGCCGCAGCCGATGCCGATGCGTTAAATGGGGATGATGTGCTGGAGATCAGTTTTAATCCGGACATGGTGGATATGGATGAGGTTGTTGAGACTTTGAAGAATATTCTCGATGGCACCGGGACTTTCATGCAAATCTGAAAGAGTCAGCTCGGCTATTAACAGGATAAACGACGGTGGCGACTGATTGATTCTCAAGCCATCGTCACTGCTCCTCTTGATGGACACCTTCGCTGAAATCCAGCTCTCTATAAATCATCATTCACGCGAACTTTCCACATGCAAAGTTAACGCGTTCAACAGCACCAAGTAAGCTCCTACTACTCCTCAAGAACCGCCCTACGCAATCATCGGACGTCGTCTGATTGTGAATCAAAACCTTCATTGCTATTACAACCACTAGCTCGGCGCCGAGAGATTGCCGATTGGATAATATAAGTCGACCCCAGGCACACACTCATGCAGACATTTATAAGAACAGCCTGCGAGAAACATCGACTCCTGCTGGTGATGACAATAGGCGCAACCATCACCCTGAAAATCCTGGCCCTGGCCCCTCCTTTGTTATTGGGCAAGATCGTCGATTCACTAAACGATGCCGATCACACAACGCTGCGGACGCTGCTTTTTTTCACCGCAGCTTTTACGCTGGCCGGTTGCATTCAGTCGATGACCACCCCTCTACAGACACTGCTGCTCTCAAAGCTCGTCCAGCGAATTGTCATGGATGCTTCCATCCATTGGATGGCACGGTTGATGGGTAAGGACTTTTCCCAGTTCGGCACGTGGCGAATAGGACAGTTCATCAAGTCGGTCGAGCGCGGAATCACTGCCCACGAACAGTTGCTGATGTTCTTCGTCACTACGGGTCTTCCGATGTGTCTGGAATTTCTTATTGTGGCCGGCGCATTCTGGTATATGGGCGGAGCCTGGGTTTTCTGCGCGCTAGCAGGCCTCGGTGGCTGTTATCTCTATGCAACTCACCGGATCATTCGATGGCGCAGAAAACACATCGATGCTGTTAATGACCAGGAGGATGAGCTGAGTGCAACCTTGGTCAATACTTTGAGGGCTGGTAAATCGATAAAACTGGAACGCGCCGAACGCACGGCCCTGCAACCCTTGAACCGAGCGTTTGAGCGCTACGCCAACGCTGCTGTAACCGTAGCAGGCTCGGGCGGACTGTTGAGCGCGGCGAAGATTTTGTTTATCAGCCTGTCCACAGGAGGTCTGTTAGCTTGGGGAGTCATGGATCAGACGTCCGGACAAGCAAGTATCAGCGTCGGTCAATTGGTGGCCATCTTCTCTATTGCTGGTACGTTCCTGTTGAATGTATCGGCGCTGACCGAAGGCTATCGGGTGCTGGATCAATTTTCGGCTGATCAACGGCGACTCAAAGAATTACTTGCAACTGCTGACTTCGATAACGATCGCCGCAATTACTCTCATGCGTTGCATAACCTATCAACATTACGGCTCGAGCCGTGCGAGATCACCCATAACGGTGTTGCGCAGCTATCAATTGCCAGCGAGATCAGCTTCCGGCAGGGCGAATCCGTTGCGATCATCGGGCCCAGCGGCGCTGGCAAATCGACGTTACTCGAAGCGCTGGCAGGACTGGATTCTTCGGTGCGGTCTCGGCTGTTCATCGACGATCTGTGCATAGATCGCATAAATGCTCGCGCTCATCTGGAAACGGTGCGTTACAGCCCCCAGTCTCCACAGTTCCTGGAAGGCAGTATTGAACAGTCCGTACTTTTCGGTGTTGAGCAGTCGAGAACATTGAACGAGGCAATTCAATGTCTCCAGCTAGACGAAATCATTGGCCGAGGTCACATCGCTGAAAACGCCACCAATATCTCTGGGGGTGAAGCGAAGCGGCTTTCGTTGCTGCGACTCCTGAATCGACCGGGCAAATTCAATCTGTTTGATGAGCCGAGCGCTTCGATTGAACCGAAACTCGCCACACCGGTGTGGGATTTACTATTCGAGACATTCGCTGGACAGGGCTTTATTTGTGTCACCCATGATGTGGAACATCTCCATCGTTTTGACCGCGTGCTCGTCATGCAGCGAGGCGTCATCGTGGATGAAGGCACATGTTGCGAACTGCTTGAGCGCCCCGCCATCGAGGCCATATTGAACAGCTTGCACGCGCAGGCTTGAACAGTTGCAATGTCCGGGAAACGGCCCCGCACAGTGCAAACTGAGGCCAATACCCACAAATCGCGCAAATGCCGTTAGTCGCCGCCCCCCACGATGGATTAAAGTAACGCCCCCAGCCCCGGCGTTATCCGAACGCCCCGGCCACCCCCTTTCCAGGAACAGTCACCGATGGAACATCGTGAAGCGCTGCTGGCGCTGCGAACCTTTCTTTCAACGCAGATTCTCGGCCAGGAAAAACTCATCGAGCGCTTGCTCATCGCCCTGCTTGCCGACGGCCATATGCTGGTCGAGGGCGCTCCTGGTCTGGCCAAGACCAAAGCGATCAAAGAACTCGCCGAGGGCATCGAAGCCCAGTTCCATCGTATTCAGTTCACCCCCGACCTGCTGCCGGCCGACATCACCGGCACCGAAATCTACCGTCCGGAAACCGGCAGTTTCGTCTTCCAGCAAGGGCCGATCTTCCACAACCTGGTGCTGGCCGACGAAATCAACCGTGCGCCGGCCAAGGTGCAATCGGCCTTGCTCGAAGCGATGGCCGAGCGTCAGGTCAGCGTCGGGCGCAGCACCTACGAGCTGTCGCCGCTGTTTCTGGTGATGGCCACGCAGAACCCGATCGAACAGGAAGGCACCTATCCGCTGCCGGAAGCCCAGCTCGACCGTTTCCTCATGCACGTCAAGATCGGCTTCCCCGACGCCGCCGTCGAACGGCGCATCCTGCAACAGGCCCGTGGCGAGGCGTTGAACGGCGAGACCAAGCCTGAGCGACGGGTCAGCCAGCAGGCGATCTTCGCCGCACGCAAGGAAATCCTCGGTTTGTACATGGCCGACGCCGTGGAGGAATACCTGGTGCAGCTGGTCATGGCCACGCGCAACCCGGCCAAGTTTGATCCGGAAATGGCCGAATGGATCGCCTACGGCGCCAGTCCGCGCGGCTCGATCGCCCTTGATCGCTGTGCCCGCGCCCATGCCTGGCTGGCCGGTCGCGATTTCGTCAGCCCGGAAGACATTCAGGCTGTGCTGTTCGACGTGTTGCGCCACCGCATCATCCTGTCGTTCGAAGCCGAAGCCGCGGGCATCGATCAGGACCGCGTGGTGCAGCGGATTCTCGACGTCGTCGCCGTCGCTTGACCCCCATGAACGCCGCCCTGCCCTCCGAACCCGGTATCCGCATCAGCCTCGCCGAGCTGATCGAGATGCGTCACCGCGTGCGCGAGGTGCAGCTGTTTTCCACGCCGAGTCAGCGCAGCCCGCTGATCGGCCTGCATCACTCGAAATTCCGTGGCCGTGGCGTCGACTTCGACCAAGTGCGGGTGTATCAGGCCGGTGACGACGTGCGCACCATCGACTGGCGCGTCACTGCGCGCACGCAGGAGCCGCACACCAAGCTGTTCCATGAAGAACGCGAGCGACCGATTTTCATCATGGTCGAGCAAAGCACGCGGCTGTTTTTCGGCTCGGGGCTGATGTTCAAGTCGGTGTTGGCGGCGCAGGTGGCAGCGTTGATTGGCTGGGCGGCACTGGGGCACAACGATCGCGTCGGCGGGCTGGTGTTCGGCGACAACGAGCACTACGAAATCAAGCCTCGGCGCAGCAAGCAGAGCCTGCTGCAATTGCTCAACCGCCTGGTCAAGGTCAATCAATCGCTGCACAGCGAGCGCGAGCCGGATCGCGATGCCTTCGGCGTCGCCCTGCGCCGCGCGCGGGAAGTGCTGCGGCCGGGCAGCCTGGCCATCGTCATTTGCGACGAACGCGCGTTGTCCGACAGCGCCGAGCAGCAGTTGAGTTTGCTGGCGCGGCATTGCGATCTGCTGATGTTGCCGCTGTCCGATCCGCTCGATCATGCGCTGCCCGCCGCCGGCCTGCTGCGCTTTGCCGAACGTGGCGCGCAGCTGGAAATCGACACGCTGAACTTCGACCTGCGCCAGACCTACCGCGCCCAGGCCGAAGCGCGCATCGCTCGCTGGGAATTGCTCGCGCAAAAGCTGCGGGTGTTGCTGATGCCGTTGAGCACGCAAAGCGAAATGGTCGAGCAGATGCGCGAGTTCCTGAACCCGCAGCGTCCGGGGAAAGGTCGATGAACGGCCTCGAGCACCTGCAACCGCTGATCTCGCCGCCGCCGATCGCCTTCTGGCCGCCGGCGCCGGGCTGGTGGCTGCTGCTTTTGCTGTTACCGCTGCTGGGTTTCGCTGTGTGGAAGCTGCGCCGCTTCATCCCGATGAAAAAACGCCCGGTGGTACGCGCCGAGCAGCCGCTGGATCCGGTACGCATCGCCGCGCTCGCCGAACTGGCGCAAATGCCCAAGCCTTACGACGGCGCTCCGGCCGGCGCCTGGCTGCAACAACTCAACGGCCTGCTCAAACGCCTGTGCCGCAACCACTATCCGTACAGCCAGAGCCACACCCTCAACGGGCGCAAATGGCTGGCCTTCCTCGATAACCGCTGCCCGGCCGCCGGCCTGACGCGCTGGATGGTGCTGGTCGAAGGCGCGTACAAACCGGAATGCAAACTCGATGACAAAGCCATCGCCGGCCTGACCCAGGCAGTCGATACGTGGATTCGCAAACATGTTTGAGTTCGCCTGGCCGTGGATCTTCGTGCTGTTGCCGCTGCCGTGGTTGATGCGTCTTGTTCTGCCGGTGGCCGACAGCGGCGAGCCGGCGCTGAAAGTCAGTTTCCTCGCCGACCTCGAAGGCCTCGCCCGCCGCCGCGCGCGTGCGAACTTGCCGGCGTGGCGGCAGCAGGCGCCATTTATCTTGCTGTGGCTGATTTTGCTGACCGCCGCCGCGCGCCCGCAATGGCTCGGCGAACCGCTGCCGATTGCCGCCAGTGGCCGTGATCTGCTGGTGGCGGTGGACGTGTCCGGATCGATGGATTTTCCCGACATGCAATGGCAGGACGAAGAAGTCAGTCGCCTGTCGCTGGTGCAGCACTTGCTCGGCGATTTCCTTGAAAGCCGCGACGGCGACCGCGTGGGTTTGATTCTGTTTGGCAGTCAGGCCTACCTGCAAGCGCCGCTGACCTTTGACCGGCGCACCGTGCGCGTGTGGCTCGACGAAGCGCGGATCGGCATTGCCGGCAAGAACACTGCGATTGGCGATGCCATCGGCCTGGCCTTGAAACGCCTGCGTCTGCGTCCGGCGCAAAGTCGCGTGCTGATTCTGGTCACCGACGGCGCCAACAACGGCGGCGAAATCAATCCGCTGACGGCCGCAAAACTGGCCGCCAGCGAAGGCGTCAGAATCTATCCGATCGGCATCGGCGCCAATCCCGAGGACAGCGGCTCGACCGGCCTGCTCGGGGTCAATCCGAGCCTTGATCTGGATGAACCGGCGCTCAAAGCCATCGCCGAAATCACCGGCGGCCAGTACTTCCGCGCCCATGATGGCAAAGAGTTGCAAGCGATCAAGGACACCCTCGATCAGCTCGAACCGGTGACCCAGCAACCGACGCAGGCACGCCCGGCGCAAGCCTTGTATCACTGGCCTCTGGCGTTGGCACTGTGGTTGAGCCTGTTGCTGGTCGTCCGCGAGTTGTGGCCGGACAACCCGCTGCACCGCCTGTTTACCAAGCGACTGTATTTGCAAAGCCCGCTGCCGGACTGGCGTGAGCGCTTGCAGCGTTTGCGCCTGCGGAGGCGCCGATGATCGCGCTCTGGCCGCACTGGTTCCGCCCTTGGTGGCTGTTGCTGTTGCCGCTGCTCGGCTGGCTGCTCTGGCAACTCTGGCACCGGCAAAAACGCGCCGGTCGCTGGCAGATGATTCTGCCGCCGGCATTCCATGCGGCATTGCTCAGTGGCGGCAGCGGGCGCCAGAGCAAATTGCCGTGGATCGCCCTTGGCGTGGCGTGGTTGCTGACCATTCTGGCCTTGCTCGGGCCGAGCTGGGAGCGCGTCGAGCAGACCAGCCAGAAACCCGCCGATCCGCTGGTGGTGCTGCTCGAACTGACCCCGGAAATGCTTGCCACCGACTCACCACCGACACGTCTGGAACAGGCGCGGCGCAAGCTCTTCGACCTGTTGCAGGCGCGCAGCGATGCGCAGACCGCCATCGTCGTTTATGCCGGCAGCGCGCACACGCTGGTGCCGCTGTCGGATGACTTGGCCACGAGCCGCAATTTGCTCGATGCGCTCAAGCCGTCGCTGATGCCGCAAAGCGGCCACCGCGCCGATCTGGCGGTGAGCAAGGCTCTGGATTTGCTCAAGCAAGGGGCACTGGGTCAGGGGCGGATTCTGTTGATCGGTTCGTCGCTCAATGAAGAAGAACGGCGCGGTATTCGCCGCGCGCTCAATGGCGAGTCGACGCAACTGCTGATGCTCGGCATCGGTACCGCCGAAGGTGCGCCGATTGCTCAGGAGGACGGCAGTTTCCTCAAGGACGAGCAAGGCGCGATCCGCGTGCCGCAACTCGACAGCCCGGGCCTGGCGACTTTCCTCAATAGTGTGGGCGGCGAGTATCACCCCGCGCGACTCGACGAGGCTGATCTCGGTGCCCTTGGCCTGCTCAACGGCCCGCGCAGCCTGCGCGATGACGGCCAGACCGTGCGCCTCGACACGTGGGCCGATCAGGGTTACTGGCTGCTGTTGCCGCTGCTGTTGCTCGCTGCTTGTGCCGGACGTCGCGGCTGGCTGTTCTGCCTGCCGCTGCTGTGGTGCCTGCCGCAACCGAGCTACGCTTTGGACTTCGAAGACTTGTGGTTGCGCCCCGACCAGCAGGGTTTGCACCTGCTCAAGCAGAAACGCCCGGCCGAAGCTGCGCAGCATTTCGAAGATCATCAGTGGCAAGGGGTGGCGTTGTACGAGGCCGGCGACTACAGTGGCGCCGCTCAGCGCTTCGCCGAGGGCAGCGATGCCCGCGCCCACTACAATCGTGGCAATGCTCTGGCAAAAAGCGGTGAGCTGGAAGCAGCAATCGACGCGTATGACCAAGCATTGGAACTGCAACCGGATCTGCGTCCGGCGCAGACCAACAAGGCGCTGGTGGAAAACCTGCTGAAGCAGAAAACCGCCCCGCCGCCGCCCGAGCCGGACAACCAGCCGAACGAACAAAGTCTGCCCGGCGATGAGCCTTCGCCTGCCACCGCGCCCCCTCCGGCGGTGAGCAGCGAAACCCAAAGCGAGGCGCAACCGGGCGAATCCGCCAGCGAACCGCCACCCACCGCCCCGCCGCTGCCAGGCCCCAACGAAATACCCGGCAGCACCGAGGAAGAGGAAACCGACACGGTGCCGACCCTGCGCCCGAGCGAGAACAACCTCGAAGGCGAGCAGCGTCAGGCGCTCGAGCAATGGCTGGGCAAGATCCCGGACGACCCGGGCGAACTGCTCAGGCGCAAATTCTGGTACGAACAGCAACAACATCAGGATCAGGAAAACAATCGATGACCCGCTTCACCGCTCTCTTGCTGCCCCTGCTGATCTGCACGGCTTCCGCTCAGGCGGCCGAGCTGACCGCCAGCGTGGATCGCAGTCGCCTGAACTCCGGCGAGACGGTCGAGCTCACCCTCGAAACTGACGACGTCACCCAGTTCGGCAAGCCCGACCTGTCGGCGCTGGAAGCGCTGTTCGAAGTGCGCGGCACGCGCCAGGTCAACCAGCTCAACACCCTCAACGGCGACAACCGCGCGACCACTCGCTGGATCATCACCCTGCTGCCGAAAGAAAACGGCAGCGTAGTGATTCCGCCGCTGCAACTGGGCGAAGCGCAGAGCGAGCCGATCACCGTGCAGGTGATCGCCAGCGACAACCGCGAAGACAAAAACAGCCTCGATCCGGTGTTCATCGAAGCCAGCCTCGATCAGACCAGCGTCTATGTGCAGGCCCAGGCCATCCTGACTTTGCGCATTTATCACTCGGTTTCGCTCTACGACGACAGCAGCCTGAGCCCGCTGCAAATCACTGATGCGCGCATCGAACAGCTCGGCGACACGCGCACCTACGAGAAAGACATCAACGGTCTGCGCCACGGCGTAATCGAGATGCGCTACGCGATCTATCCGCAACACAGCGGCCTGCTGATGATCGCCCCGCAGACGTTCAGCGCCACGCTGGTCGATACCGCGCCATCGGCAGACGCCTCGGGGCCCAAGCCCGGTAAATTGATGCGCGTGAGCTCGGCGTCGATTCCGCTGACGGTCAAACCGAAACCGCTGACTTACCCGGTTGATGCACCCTGGCTGCCAGCGCGAAGCCTCAGCCTCAGCGAAAGCTGGAGCCCGGAACCCGACCACACTCAGGTCGGCGACTCCCTGACCCGCAGCCTGACCCTGAAAGTCGAAGGCCTCGCCAGCTCGCAACTGCCAGCCCTGCCCGCCACCGACGTCAACGGCCTGCGCCGCTACCCCGACCAACCGGTGCTGAGCAACCAGAGCAGCGACCGCGGCATCATCGGCAGCCGCGAAGAACGCGAAGCCCTGGTGCCAAGCCGCAGCGGCGCGATCGACCTGCCAACCGTCGACGTGGTCTGGTGGAACACCTTCGAAGACCACCTTGAACACAGCAGCCTGCCCGCTCGCACCCTGCAAGTGGCGAACAACCCCAGCCTGCAAATCGACACCCCGGCCGGCACCCTGCAACCGAGCACGCCCGACAACGACACCCTGTGGTGGTGGAAACTCAGCACTTTGATCCTCGCCTGCACCACTCTCACCGGTTTTGGCCTCTGGTGGCGCGCCCGCTGGCAACCGGCAATCCACCGCGCCGCCCAGACCGGCCCGAGCCCACGCACCCTGCTCGACGACATCAAACGCGCCAGCCAGGCCAACGACCCGCATGCCACCCGCCAGGCACTGGACGCCTGGGCGCGGCAACAACCGGAAACGCTGGCAGACATGGCCGCGCGGTTTGTGCCGCTGTCGGATGCGTTGGACGGGCTGAACGGCGCGCTGTACAGCGAGACCGGGCAGCATTGGCAGGGTGAGGATTTGTGGCGGGCGATTCGCACTATTCCGGCGGCGGAACGAGTGCAGGACCCGGTGAATGAAAGTGGGTTGCCGCCGCTTTATCCCAAGTAAAAGCAAAAGATCGCAGCCTTCGGCAGCGCCTGCCGATAGTGTGTAGGAGCTGCCGAAGACTGCGATCTTTTGATTCTCATAAGTGCTGATTCCTGAGTACCGTCGAACCTAGGGCAACTTGACCAGCACAATTTCATCGGAGCCCTTTGGCAACTCCAGCAAATACTTCCAGCTTTCAATAATTTTCTTCCACTTTTGCAAGCTGAATTTGCTTTCCGGCTGACCGATCCAGTCATCGTTTATGTTTATATCGACCTGTACATCACTCGCATCAATATTCAGGACAACATCATTTCCGCCTTCACAGACCGATAGCTGAGTGCCGTTCATTACTGACGTTAAAGACTCAAGCAGGCGATCACAATGCCCGGAGTATTGGGCAATTGCCTGAATCATTGAAAACCAGAACCTCTCCTCGCTTGGCCAAAAACTGTCGAACCACAAGCGCATTCTCACCGACCAGTTTCTGGTTGTGCCAAACAAGCTCACTCCATTTCAAAAACTCAACGCCAACGACCCTGTAGCGCTCATCAAAGTAAACGTGCACGCCTGAATCATCGTAAGTGTCGGTCGGTACATGAATTTTCGCGGCGCAGATTGATATATAAAGTGGTGATCAAGTCGTCGTCATCGTCAACGTAAAACCCCTATCCAACTCACCGACTTCAAATCCGTCATCGTCAATGACGGGGTCAAAACCGTGGTGACGAAACAAAGCCAACACGTCCGTGGATGTTTCGCCTACTAGCTTGTGGCCGCTCCAGGACACCGTACTTCTTTCGAAAAATTCTACCCCTTTAACCATGTCTCGCTCGTCGTAGTAGAGTGCCATGCTCGGCCGGACAGCGGCGCGGATGAGCGCAAAGAGTCGCTGGCGTCTCTGCAAAAGCGCATCAGTCGGCATGATATTAGGTGGCCGCTATTTTGGCATCAATCAATGGAGTGATTGAACAATCGGTTTCGATAAGCGGTACAGCTCCTATCCTCGGGCAATGCGCCTGTTAAAGGCTCTGTTTGCCCTGCGTCGGTTTGCGAGCGCGGGTACGCCTTCAGGGTTACTCACGATTCATCCGAAGCACTCTCTGTAAGATTTCGGACGATCCCTTGTAGGTTTCATCCCGAGTGTTCGATTCCTACGCAAAACACAGAAAGATCTGACTGCTGTCGTTTTACAGATCCACGCACATTTCTCTGTCACAAACAGACACAGGGAAATGTGCTCAATGATGCACCCCGCCGACCTTGCGGCAGCCGCCGCGTCCAAAGCCCCGATCATCGGCCCCGCCGCCTGCCCCTTGCGCAACACCCACGTGCAACTGCTGCCCCTCGCGTACGGCCTGGTGGAAAAACCCTTCGACCCCAGCACCGAACTCACGCTGCCGTACACCCTGACCGCGCGCCCGATGGGCATCCGCCGCCTGCGCGATGGCTGGCTGTACATCGTCGACAGCCTCAGCGGCGAGCTCTATGAATACCGCGTGCTTGAAGGCGTGATCAGCGCATTGCTGCATCGCGGCAAAAGCGTCAGCGAGGATCAGCGCAGCGCCATTGAAGAACGTCCGGCGTTGATCTTTTCGCGCAAAAGCACCCTGTACGTGACCTTCGCCGACGTGCAGTTGAGCGCGGCGAAATGCCAACAGGTGCTGGACAGCGCGGAGGAACGTGAGCACTTCATGCAGGCGGTCGATCTCGGCCCGGTGCATTGCCTGGTCGGCGGCGAACATCTGCTCACCGTGGCCCAGGCCAAACAGTGGCTGGCGGAAGTGGCCTGCACGGCGAAACCGGTGGTCGAAGCGGACGCCACGCGGATGCCGGTGGTGCGGGTCAGCGACGCGCCGGAGCACGAGCGTGAACCTTATCTGTGGGAGAATCCGCGACGTTTTCGCGAGGCGCATATCGGCGAATTTCTCGGCCGGGTGCGCGGGCCATATCAGGACGACACGCTGTTTCTGCTGGTCAACGACGACCTCGGGGTGATGCGCGACCTGGCTGATTATCAGGACCTGGTGGTCGGCTGGATCGAGCAGTGGAGCAACACCGACAACAACGAGCGCGACTATCTGCTGGCCAGTTACATCGAGTCGCTGAGCCAGCTCGGCGCTCAGGATTTCGACACCCTGGCCAAGGCCAGCGACGATCCGCGCGCTCAGGCATTGTTTGCTGAACTGGAGCAATTGCCCGAGCCGGATCGGGAAAATACCCGGCAGGCGCTGCTCGACTATTTGAACAAGGGTGGTGAGGTTGTCCCGACCGATACCCAGGCTCGACCTGAACTGCAGCAACAGCGCGAAAAGGCACTGGACCAGTCACTGGCGCTGAACCGTTTCGACGGCGTCGCCCCGGATTTCACCGCACACGCTCGCGTCACCGCCGAGGCGGACCGACGCTTTTACACCCGCGAATATTTTGCTGAAGTGGCCCCGGCCGATTTCGTCGAGCGCCACCTGAGTACCTTGGTCGATCTGGGCAAGGATCAGAACCGGCGCATGAAAGACGTGCTCGACGGCCCGCTGCTCAGCGGCAAGCGCGGCATCAACGACCTGATCGACCGCCCGGCCATGGACGAGGTGCTCAACAGTCATCGCGACAATCTCGGACGCTGGAATCGCCTGCTCGAACGCATCACCGCCGATCGCGCGCAACTGCTGTGCGCCGGGCGTTTCCATCGCTCGGCGTGGTATTACGATGGGCAAGTGCAGATCGATCAGGCGTTCGCCAGCGAATACGCCTGCCTCAAGGACATCGGCCGCAGCGACGCGGCCAATGAGCAAATGCTCGGTTACCTCGAACAACACCCGCAACTGACCCGCCCGTTGTTTTACACCTTGCCGCTGCGCCTGCAGACCGAACACGCCGGGCAATATTCAACGCTGTTCAACGCCGGCATGGCGATGTTCAACAACCTGCCGGACTGGCTGGCCAAGTTGCAGAGCATCGAGCAGCCGCAGCTGCCAGTACTGGACGACCTGCCCGCACACAGTCGCGTCTTGGCGGACGCGGTGCAAGACACCTACAGCCCGGCGCTGAACCTCGGCCTGAGCCGGGCGCTGGAAGGCTTTGATCTTGCCGGGGAGAAAATCCCCGAACTGGACGAACTGTTCCAGCGCCTGCCCAAAGCGCTGCGCCTACGCGTGCTCGACGCCGCGCGAACCAGCGGCGTGACCTTCACCGTGTCCACCCCGGCGGAACAATCGGCGCTGCAAACCAGCATCAAGGAAGTGCTGCGCGAACGCGACTACCTGAAAACCCTCAACCGCGAGCGCAACCAGCTCACCCACAACAAAAACCGCCAGGGCCACAAAACCGCCCGGGCGGTGGAATTGCAGCAGGAAATCGTCCGCGTGCGCACGCAATTGGCCTTGTTCGAAGGAAGGCTGGCGGCGGCGTTGAGCCCGATTGATGAGTTGCCTGATCGCTCGGCGCGACTGTCTGGCGCCACACCGGCGAAAGCGGGATTGACGGTGGTGTTTCCGCCGGCGCAGCAGGGGGAGTTACGTGGGTTGCTGGAGAATATTCGCGCGGGGGTGGCGGGGGTTTCGAAAGCGAGTCTGGTGCGGACGGAGGGGATGGGGTTGGTAGTGGTGATGGTGCAGGTGGTGAATTTGGCAGCAGTTTTCCATAAGTTACGTAGGCAAACAGCGAATAAAAGGGTGTGGGGGCCTTTCGCCAATGCGCTCGCTGCTACGGGGGCTGCTGGATTCACTGCAGGGCAAAGCCTCGCCAATACTGCGTTGCAGGCTCGTAGCGATGCGCTGATTGCCAGGGTTCGGCACGAGGCATTGCAAAGCGTACACATACAAATGGGCAAGTTGCACATCGGACTGGGCTTTCTTACCTACGGTCTTGGGTTGGTAACCTCAGCAGTCAATCTCGCAAAACAACTCGAAAATTGGCAACAGTCAATTCGCAGTGGTAATCCGTCGGCACAGAGGGCCGCCGCGCTCGCAGTTTTAGGCGCAAGTGGAATGACGTCGGCTAATGCCTATGGTCTGGGACAAACTTTGTCTGCAAGCTACAAGGTACTCAATGCATCAAACAGCGCTGCGAGAACAGCTGCATGGGCCGCCGCCGGAACCCGTCTCTCTACAGTCTTTTTCCGGTTTAATCTTGCCGGCGCGTTGTTCACCTTGCTTGAGTTGAGCGGGGCCTGGCTGTTCAACCGCTACAACATCAGTGCTCATGACAAATGGTTACGGATCACACCATGGGGTAGAGATGCCGAGATGCGTGGCGATTATACACTTCACGACTATCAAAGTTATTTAGCCTTTCTGATCAACGCTCCCTATGTTCAGATCGGTTCGAACCAGGACGTGTCATGGTTGAGAAAACTGTTGCTCACACCCAAACCCGGCGATATCCATCTAGTCATACCCAGCCTGACACTAAGTGAATTGCTGCCACCCTTTGGCGGAAAATCCAAGCACCGTTTAGGTATAGGAGCGCATCGTATTTCCGTTCCGCTGCATAGCCGAGGAGTGCCACGGGAAAAGCGAGAAGTTATCAGCGACGAGATTTTAGCCAGTCTAAGTATCGCTAAGTCTGATTCCGATGGATTAGTGCTGTGTCTTAAGTATCCAGTCAATCTCGATTCTGAATACACGCCCGCGAAAGAAACCCTTGAGTTGGCAGTTTGCATTGAGTCAACGAATGAAAAAGGTGAGGGGATATCGCGAACTCGTATCATTCAACTTGATCCACGGGGAAAGGGCCACTTTCCGGTAGTAGGAGCCCAGCAAATAAAAACGAAACCACCAATACTGCTGGTCGAAGTCCAGTTTCTTGAGCGGGCTGACCATGCAGATTAAACCCCACAAGCCGATTAACACGACGATCTGTGAGCAAGCCAGAAAAGCTGGAAGCATCGAACCATTTTCGAGTGGAAAAATCACTTATCTCGCACCACTTCCATTACCAACTTCCATACCCCCCTATGGGCCTCATATAGGCGAACTCAGTCAGGTCTACATGGATCTTGGCACAGGCTCACCACAGATATTTTCTTGGCAGATGACCTTGGGCGGTCCTTTCAGTCTTGCTTTCTGGTTCGTCTGTCTGACACCTGTGGCAGGAGGCATTCTTGGGCTGGCGTCCGGAGACGGGTGGGAAAGTTGGACCTACGTACAAGAGATTTTTCGAGAGTCCATAATACTTGGCTTAGAGGTTTTATTTCTCACTCTAACAATCAGTCTAGGCGTCTGGCACCACCACCACAAAAAACGCCTCTACCTCATCCCAACCCGCTTCAACCGCCAACGCCGCGAAGTCTGCTTCATGCCCGAAGGGGCGTCCGAACCAGTCTTCGTTCCATGGGAATCGCTCAGCGCGTGGATCATCGAAGCCAAGGGCGTCACCCAGTTCGGCGTCCATCGCCAATACGGCATGGGCATCGGTTTTCATCACGGCGAAACTCTCACCAGCCTCGAACTCCAATGCGCCGGCCTGGAGCTCGCGATCAGCCATTGGGAAGCGATTCGCGGCTACATGGAGTACGAGGTCAACGACCTCAAATCGATCCAGGATTTGCAGGACCTGCAAGGCCCGGACGACCCACCCCACGAAGGCCTGCATACATTCCACAATGCCCGCGCGCGGATGCATCAGGAGATCCATGAAGGCCGCCGCTCGCGGTTGTCGGGGTTCTTCTGGTACCTGTATCACGTCATGACGTTATGGACGATTCCCAACCGTCTGCTCGAATGGGAAATTCGTCGGCTGGAAAGAATCGGCAAGCAGGCGCTGCCGGAAGTCATGCGCGACTGGTCCGAGCCATTGCCGAAAGAGCAATGGGCCAAGCCCAGTGAAGAGTTGTTGCGACTGAGTGAACAAGTGCGGCAAATGCACAAGCGCTACCCGCATCGGCCGATTACCGAAATATTCGCCGCTGTCGATGCAAGCAGACACACGACAAGGCAAGGGGCGTGATTTGCCAGTAAACTCCCCTCCTCTCGCCGCCCTTTGTTCCTCGCGGCCACCCTCTTGATCAAAATGCGGAGTCCACCTTGCGTCTGTTCCACACCTCCGACTGGCACCTTGGGCAAAACCTGCACGGCCAGGAGCGCGATTACGAGCACGCGTGTTTTCTCGAATGGCTGCTGCGCCAGTTGCACCTGGCGCAGCCGGATGTGCTGCTGATTGCCGGCGATATCTTCGATACGGTCAATCCGCCGGTCAAAGCTCAGGAACGCCTCTACGACTTCATCGTCAGCGCTCACGAACAGCAGCCGTTGCTGACCATCGTCATGATCGCCGGCAACCATGATTCCGGCTCGCGGATCGAGCTGCCGGCGCCGTTGATGCGGCGTTTGCGCACTCACGCGTTGGGTCGGGTCTTGTGGCTTGATGACGGGCAACTGGATGCCGAACGGCTCCTGCTGCCGTTGCCGGATAAAACCGGTGAAATCGCCGCATGGTGTCTGGCGCTGCCGTTTTTGCGCCCGGCGGAAGTCACTGGCGCGCAACTGGGCGACAACTATCTGCGCGGCATCGGTCAGGTGCATGAATGGCTGATCGCGGCGGCCAACGCCAAGCGCCAGCCCGGGCAGGCGCTGATCGCTATCAGCCACGCGCACATGGCCGGGGGTTCGGTGTCGGAGGATTCCGAGCGCAGCCTGATCATCGGCAATGCCGAAGCCCTGCCCGCCAGCCTGTTCGGCGAAAGCATCAGCTACGTCGCCCTCGGCCATCTGCACAAGCCGCAGAAGGTCAACGGTGAGGAGCGCATTCGCTACAGCGGCTCGCCGATTCCGCTGTCATTTTCGGAGATCGGTTATCAGCACCAGATTCTCGATGTGGTCCTGGACGGTGAAACCCTGGTCAGCGTCGAGCCGAAGCTGATCCCGCGCTCGGTCAATCTGCAGCGCATCGGCCCGGCGCCGCTGGCCGAGATTCTGTTGCAACTGGCTGACCTGCCGAACATCGATCTGCTCGCCGAAACCCAGCGCCAGCCATGGCTCGAAGTGCGCGTGCGCCTCGATGAGCCGCAGCCGGATCTGCGCCATCAAGTGGAAACCGCACTGCAAGGCAAAGCCGTGCGCCTGGTGCGCATCGCTGCTGAATACGCCGGCAATCGCGGCGTCGATGGCAGCGATGACGGCACCGCGTTGATCGAACTCGACCAGCTCACCCCGCAGGAATTGTTCAGCCGCGCCTGGCTCGACAATTACGGCAGCGAGGTCGACGACCAGACGCTCAAGGACTTCGCCGAACTGCTGCAAGACGTGCAACTGGAGGGCGAGCAGCCATGAAAATTCTCGCCATTCGTTTGAAGAACCTGGCCTCGCTGGCCGGGCCGTTCGAGATCGACTTCACCGCCGAACCGCTGGCCAGCGCCGGTCTGTTCGCAATCACCGGCCCGACCGGCGCGGGCAAAAGCACCCTGCTCGATGCGTTGTGCCTTGCGCTGTTTGGCGCGGTGCCGCGCCTCAACAATACTGGCCGCGACGCCAAAGTCCCCGACGCCGATGGTGAAATCGCCACCGGCGACCCTCGTACGCTGTTGCGTCGTGGCACCGGCGAAGGCTATGCCGAAGTGGATTTCGTCGGCGTCGATGGCCGCCGCTATCGTGCGCGCTGGGAAGCCAATCGCGCGCGCGAGAAGGCTGGCGGCAAGCTGCAGGCCAGTCGGCAGAGCCTGCGCGACATCGATCAGGATCAACTGCTCGCCAGCCAGAAAGGCGAATACAAAACCCAGCTGGAAGCCGCGCTGGGCCTTAACTTTGAACAGTTCACCCGCGCCGTGCTGTTGGCGCAGAGTGAGTTCAGCGCGTTCCTCAAGGCTGACGATAACGATCGCAGTGAACTGCTGGAAAAACTCACCGATACCGCGCTGTATACGCGCCTCGGCCGCCGCGCCTTCGACAAGACCAAAGAGGCCCGCGAAGCGCACAAGTTGCTGCAGGATCAGGCGACCGGTGTGACGCCGCTGGCGCCGGAAGCCCGCGCCGAACTGGACGAACGCTTCAACACTGCGCAGCAACGGATGAAAGCGCAACAGGCGCAGCTCAAACAGCTTGAGCAACAGCATGCCTGGCTGAAGGATTTGCGTCTGTTGCAGCAAGCGCAGCAAGCGGCCAGCGAACAACTGCAAACCGCGCAACAGCAATGGCAGGCACTGGCCGGCGAGCGGGTGAAACTGACGCGTCTGGAACAGCTTGGCCCGCAACGTCATCAGTTCGCGCGCAAGGCCGAGCTCGATGCGCTGCTGACGCCACTGGCGGCGCAGATTGCCGCACACACCCAACAACACGCAGCGCTGGACGAGCGGCAGACGCAACTGGCGCATGACCTCGACGCAGCGAAAGTCGCCCTGAGCGCAGCGCAACAATGGCAGAGCGAAAATGCGCCGTTGCTGCGTCAGGCATTCGAAGAGCAAAGCACCCTCGCCCGTCTGATCAAGGACACCGCCAGCAGCGCCGAAGCCCGGCAAGCGGCCGAGCAAGCGTTCAAGGATGGCCAAAACACGATTCAGGCTTTTCAGGAAAAGCAGACTGAAGTCGCCGAGCGTTTGCAGCGCATCGCCGCTGAGCTTGAGCAGCGTGCGCATCTGGCGCCCTTGAGCGATGCCTGGAGCGCCTATCGCGATCGTCTGCAACAGCTGATGCTGATCGGCAACCGCTTGAACAAGGGGCAGAGCGAACTGGCGTCCCTCGAGCAGAACGCCGCGCACAGCGCTGAGCAACTGGCCTCGCACAAACAGCAACTGGATGTGCTGTTCAAAGAGGCTGGCGCCGAGCCCGATGCGGTAGCCGAACAGATCGGCCTGCTCGGCACCTTGCTGCAGGACAACCGCAAACAGCTGCGCGCAATCGAAGACCTGTCGCGCCTGTGGGCCTCTCGTCAGGATCTCGACAAGCGCAGCGCCGAGTTGCAACAACGCCAGCTCGACGCGCAGCAGCAACGCGAACGCCTGACCCAGGACGGTGTGAAAACCAAAGCCGAACTGACCGTCGCCGAGCAAACCCTCAACGTCACTCGCGAACTGCTTGAGCGGCAGCGGCTGGCGCGCAGTGCCAGTGTCGAAGAGTTGCGTGCACAGCTGCAGGACGCTCAGCCCTGCCCGGTCTGCGGCAGCAACGAGCACCCGTATCACCAGCCCGAAGCGCTGTTGCAAAGCCTTGGCCGTCACGATGAAAACGAACAGGCCAACGCCCAGCAAGTGGTCGATCAGCTCAAGGAAAAACTGATCGAGCTGCGCGGCGAAGTCGGTGGCGTGATCGCGCAACAGAAAGAATTGCTCCAGCAACAGGAACAACTCGCGGCGCAGCAACAAGCCCTGGCGCCGAGCCTGGAGGCGCATCCGCTGGCCGCGCAACTGTTCAATCAGGACGCCGACAAACGCGACGCTTGGCTCAGCCGCCAGAGCGAGCAGTTGAACCAGAGCATCACTCAGGACGAACAACGCCAGAGCGCCCTGCTCACCTTGCAACAGGACGCGGCGCGCTTGTCGCAACAATTGCGTCAGGCCGAAGTGGCGCATCAGCAAGCGGCGCAACAGCTGAGCCATCAGCAGCATGAACTCAACAGTGACCGTCAGCGCCGTGAAGAAGAACTCAGCGCGTTCGGCCCGCTGCTGCCCGCTGACACGCTCGAAGCCATGCGCCTGGAGCCGGCGGCAACGTTCATGCAACTGGATCGGCAGATCGCCGAGCGCTTGGCCCAGCTCGAGCAGCAAAAGGAAGAGCTGAGCGAACAGCAGCAACGCCAGCAAACGCTGGAGAAAGAGCAGGATCGCCAGCAGCTGCGCACTCAGCAACTGCACAGCGCCGAGCAGCAATTCACGGCGTTGACCGAGCAACAGCAAAACTGTCAGGAAAAACTCGCGCAGTTACTGGGCGAGCACAGCAGCGCCGAGCATTGGCAGCAGCAACTGGAACACGCGGTGGAACAGGCGCGCAGTGCCGAAACCAGCACCGCTGAGGAGCTGCAAAGCGTGCGCACGCAGCTGGTGCAGATCGCCGCTGAGCTCAAGGCCCAACAGGAACGCCTGCAAGCACTGCAAGCTGAAGACCAGGCACTCGCCGACAAGATCGCCGAGTGGCGCGCCAGCCATCCGGAGCTGGATGACGGCGGCCTCGAAGACTTGCTGCGCTTCGATGACGCGCAAGTCGCCGAACTGCGTCAAACCCTTCAGCACAACGAAAAAGCCATCGAACAGGCCCAGGTCTTGTTGCAGGAGCGCGATCAGCGGCTGCTCGATCACCAGACCCGGCAGGACGGCAATCCTGACGCCGAACAGCTCGACAGCGCCCTCGCCGGATTGCAAAACCAGTTCACCGTCAGCGAACAGCAGTGCGCCGAACTGCGCGCCGAACAGGTGGAGGACCAGCGCCGGCAGAACGCCAATCAGGCATTGGCGCAGCAAATCGCCGACGCCTACGCCGAGTACCAGCGCTGGGCGCGGCTCAGTGCCTTGATCGGCTCGGCCACCGGCGACACCTTCCGCAAGATCGCCCAGGCCTACAACCTCGACCTGCTGGTACATCACGCCAACGCGCAGCTGCGCCAACTGGTCAAACGCTATCGCCTCAAACGCGGCGGCAGCATGCTCGGCCTGCTGGTGATGGACACGGAAATGGGCGACGAACTGCGCTCGGTGCATTCGTTGTCGGGCGGTGAGACGTTCCTGGTCTCGCTGGCGTTGGCGCTGGGTCTGGCGTCGATGGCGTCGAGCACGCTGAAAATCGAATCGCTGTTTATCGATGAAGGCTTTGGCAGCCTCGATCCGGAATCACTGCAGCTGGCTATGGACGCGCTCGATGGCTTGCAGGCGCAGGGGCGCAAGGTGGCGGTGATTTCCCATGTGCAGGAAATGCACGAACGGATCCCGGTGCAGATTCAGGTGCGGCGCCAGGGCAATGGCTTGAGCACGCTGGAGGTGAAATGAACACGCTGTATTCGTTCCGACGCTGCCCCTACGCGATGCGGGCGCGAATGGCGCTGCGTTATGCGGGCGTGCCGCTGGAGGTTGTCGAGGTCAGCCTGAAGGACAAACCGGCAGATATGCTGGCGCTCTCGCCCAAGGGCACGGTGCCGGTGCTGAATGCCGATGGCGTGGTGATTGATGAAAGTCTGCAGATCATGCGCTGGGCGTTGGCGCAGAACGATCCGGATGACTGGTTGCTGGCAGGCAACTCATTCGCCGCACTGTGGATGGAGAAACTGATTGAGGGTAATGATCAGATTTTCAAATCGGCTTTGAATCGCTACAAGTACGCCGAGCGTTACCCTGAGCAGCCAATGGAAGCTTATCGGGCTGAAGGTGCGTTATTTCTGCAGAAACTGGATGAACTGCTTGCAAGTCGTGACTACTTGCTGGCCGATCATCCGAGCCTCGCCGACATCGCCCTGCTGCCCTTTGTGCGGCAGTTCGCTCACGTCGATCGCGAGTGGTTTGCGCAGACGCCTTATGTCCGCTTGCAGGCCTGGTTGCAGCGCTTGCTCGAATCCGAGCTGTTCATCTCGATCATGAAGAAGTAACCCTCTCTCCCTCTTGATCGTTCCCAAGCTCCGCGTGGGAATGCAGCCGGGGACGCTCTGCGTCCCATTGGAACGCGGAGCGTCCCTTGAGGCATTCCCACGCAGAGCGTGGGAACGATCATTAGGCCAGTGCTTGGCACATGCCCAGCGCCATGCAATCCACTTCAAACGGCCCGAGAAAATCCACCGCGACCTTGACCGGTGGATTGCCGGCCATCAGCCCCAGCGTGTTGGCGCGTTCAATGTTGTGCGCGATGTTGTGGTTGGCCTCTATGGCCCGGGCCAAACCGCCCACCGAGCCCTGGCCAAACCCCAAGAGTGAGGCGCCGTTGGTCATCAGCGCGAGGCTGGCGATGACCCAGAGTCTGTAGCCTTTCATGCGCCGCCGACTCCTGCCAGTTCAGACCTGTCGACCATCGCGCTTTGCGAGCGCAGTTCGAACTGGATGCCAGGGTGGGCGACGTCGATCGGGGCGTCGAAGCTGTGTTCCATCTGCGCGCCGATGCTGACGAACAGCACCACGGCCAGGTACAGACCGATGGCCAGATAGGCGCCGCGTTTGGCGGAAGTGAGGATTGCGCTGGCCATGGTGTTCTCCGTGGGCAAAGGTTTCGATGGCCACAGAATCAATCAAAAAAACCGAAGCAACCACTCAGGGTTTGCAATGGTGAATATCAGCTTCGTTGATTATTTACCGGCTCTATTCCCTCGCTTGAAGAAACCTATAACCGAATGCCACGCACACGCGTAGGAGCTGCCGAAGGCTGCGATCTCTTGATTTTGCTTTTGAAAAACAAGATCAAGAGATCGCAGCCTTCGGCAGCTCCTACAAGGAGACGAGCATTTCAAGCTTGGGTTTTGTGATCCAGCGCGGCGTAGAAGTTGGCGCTTTGTTGCAGGTATTTCTGGGTGTAGCTCTGGGTGTGGGATTTTTTGCTGGCGATTTCGACGTTGGCACCGGCTGGCAATACCACGGTGGCAGAAATGGCGGAAGCGGCGATGACTGAGAAGAGATTGAAGTTCATGGCGGTAACCCTCGTGTTCGTTTGCTTGGTTTGCCCGGTCGGGCTGTGAAACAAACGTACCGCTCGAGGGTTACTCGCTTGAAATCTTTTGTAGCATTAGCCGATATCAGTGCAATTAATACACCGATGCAGGCCCCATGGACCGGGGCCTGTGGCTTATTGTCGCACTAGAAACTTCAAGTCGCTTGGCGCGTCGATCGGCAGTTTTTGCACGGTTTTGCCAAGCAGACCGGTCTTGGCATCGCGCTCGACGACGACAATCTGGTTGCTCTTCTGGTTAGCGATCAAGACGAATTTACCGCTCGGATCGAGGGCAAACTCGCGCGGGTGATCACCCTCGACCGAGCGCTTTTGCAGCTCTTTGAGCTGACCGGTCGCCGGATCAATGCCGAACACTACGAGCTGATTGGCCGTGCCGCGATTACTCACGTACAGAAACTTGCCGTCAGCCGAGGCATGCAGCGCCGCGCCGGCCTTGTCGGAGGTTGGCTGGCCCGCTGCCAGATCGACCAGTTGCGTCTGGGTCAGCACGCCGTCGTTGTAGTCGAACACCGCGACCTGTGCGCTCATTTCCATGGTCAGCCAGGCGTGTTTGCCATCAGCGCTGAACAGCAGATGACGCGGGCCACTGCCGGCCGGCAGCGCTACCGAGGCGGTTTTCGCCGGCGTTAGCGGCAAGTGCGGGTTGGCCTTCGGGTCGTACTGATAGATGAAAACCTTGTCCGCGCCCAAATCATTGGAGAACACATAGCGCCCGTCCGGCGACGACACCGTCGAGTGCACGTGATTCGAGGCCTGACGCTCAGCGTTGACCCGACTGGCCGGATGCCCGCTCATCTGCACTACCGGTTTCAGCTGGCCGTCGGCATCGACCGGCAATACCGCCAGGGTGCCGCCTGGATCTTCCATTACCGAGTAGTTACTGACGAACAGGTGTTTGGCATCAGCGCTAAGGCTGGAATGGGTAGGCTCGTTGCCCAGGCTCTGCACTTGGTTGATCAGGCTCAGGGCATGGGTTTTCGGGTCGATAGCGTAGCTGCTGACACGGCCGACCGGATCAGTCTGGCCCGGGCCGTTTTCGTTGACCACGAACAGGCGTTTCTGATCTTTCGAAAGGGTCAGCCACGACGGGTTTTCAGTCTTGACCACCTGCAGCGGCTTGGCGTCGATCTGGCCGGTGGCGCTGTCGAACTGCATGCGGTAGATGCCCTGGCTGGAACCGGCAGTGTAGGAGCCGACCAGCAACTGGAGGGTTTCGGCAGAGGCGCTGGAAAGCCCCATCGCACCGACGCTGCCGGCCATCAGCAATGGCCAGAAGTTACGCATTTTCATCAGTTTCTTCCTCATCGTCGCTGCTGCTGACCACATCGCCGAGACACACCAGACGATGCTCGCCCGTGGTCTTGGTGTCGCTGGCGTAACCGACGACCAGCCAGCTCTGCAGCGTCTCATCGAACGTCGCTGCCGCGACCTGCGCCGGGGTGAATTCCCAGTGCTTGGCTTCACGGCCATCAATGCATTCAATGTGCAGGTTATCGTCCTCGTCGAGGGCGAATTCGAAGGCGTGCAGGCCGTCGATTTCGACCATACCGCAGTGTTCGAGGGCGTTGAGAAGGGTTTGGGCAGTCATGGCAAACAGTCTTTCTTTGGGGGGAAAGGGCCAATGATAGCTCATGGCGCCCTGCCCCTTATGTAGGAGCTGCCGAAGGCTGCGATCTTTTGATTTTGCTTTTAACAACAAGATCAAAAGATCGCAGCCTTCGGCAGCTCCTACACAGGGATTGCGGTGCTGGCTAGATCGCCTCACGCGATGGCTTGCCATCCACCAAACGCTGAATCCGCAGCGGGTTGGCGTTTTTCAGCGGTTCGGGCAGCAAGCTGTCCGGGTAGTTCTGGAAGCACACCGGGCGCAGGAAGCGATCGATCGCCAGCGTGCCCACCGACGTGCCACGGGCATCGGATGTCGCCGGGTATGGCCCGCCGTGCACCATCGAATCGCACACTTCGACACCGGTCGGATAACCGTTGAGCAGAATACGCCCGACCTTCTGTTCCAGCAGCGGCGTCAGTTCGGCGAACTGCTCGAAGTCAGCCGGCTCACCGATGATCGTCGCGGTCAATTGACCGTGCAGGCCGTGCAGCGCTGCGCTCAGTTGTGCCTGATCGGCCACTTCGACGATCACTGTGGTCGGGCCGAACACTTCTTCCTGCAGCACTTCGTCACCGTTGATCAACAGGCTGACATCGGCCCTGAACAACTGCGGCTGCGCCTGATTGCCCTGCTGCGGATTACCGGCCAGATGCTGGATGCCGCTGTGCGCCAGAAGTTTTTCCAGGCCTTTGCCATAGCTGCCGAGGGTGCCGGCGTTGAGCATGGTTTGCGCCGGTTGATCACCGATTGCAGCAGCAACTTGTTGGACAAACGCGCTGAACTGCGGCGAGCGGATACCGATCACCAGACCCGGGTTGGTGCAGAATTGACCGCAACCCTGCACCACCGAGGCGGTGAGATCGCGCGCGACGGTTTCCGAACGCGTGGCGAGTGCCTGCGGCAGAACAATCACCGGGTTGATGCTCGACATCTCGGCGAACACCGGGATCGGTTGCGGACGTGCGGCAGCCATGTCGCACAGCGCGCGACCGCCCTTCAGCGAGCCGGTGAAACCAACCGCCTGAATTGCCGGATGCTTGACCAGCCATTCACCGACGCCGCCCCCGTAGATCATGTTGAACACGCCGGCGGGCATGGCGGTTTTTTCCGCCGCACGAATGATCGCGTCGGCGACCAGCTCAGCGGTGGCCATATGGCCGCTGTGGGCCTTGAACACTACCGGGCAACCGGCGGCCAGCGCCGCTGCGGTATCGCCACCGGCAGTGGAGAACGCCAGCGGGAAGTTGCTCGCGCCAAACACCGCAACCGGGCCGAGGCCGATGCGGTACTGACGCAGATCGGGCCGTGGCAATGGCTGACGATCCGGCAATGCCAGATCGATGCGCGCGCCGTAGAAATCACCGCGACGCAGGACTTTGGCGAACAGGCGCATCTGGCCGCTGGTGCGTCCGCGCTCGCCCTGAATGCGACCGGCCGGCAGTGCGGTTTCGCGGCAGACCACAGCAACGAAATCGTCGCCAAGCGCATCAAGCTCATCCGCGACCGCGTCGAGAAATTGCGCGCGGCGTTCGGCGCTGAGGCTGCGATACGTTGGGTAAGCCGCAGCGGCGGCTTTGGCGGCGGCGTCAACTTCTTCGGCCGTGGCCTGCATGAAATCGTGCGGCAGCGCCTCGCCGCTACTGGCGTCGACTGAGTGCAATTTGACGGTGCCGGCGGCGCTGCGCTGACCGCCGATGTAGTTGTGACCGAGAATCTGAGTCATGGGATCTCCTTAAAGGGTGCCAATGCTGTCCGGTTCAAAAGCCGCTTTGACCGGTGCGATGCCGTTGACCAGCGGAGCGCCGAAGTCGGCTTGGCTGATCTCGAACGTGTCGCCCGGCTGGGTGCGGATGCCGTCGGCAAACGACAGGGTCGCGGTGCCGAAAAAATGGATGTGCACGTCGCCCGGACGCAGGAACTGACTGTATTTGAAGTGGTGGTATTCGAGGTTCGCCAGGCTGTGGCACATGTTGGCCTCGCCGCTGAGAAACTCGTTCTGCCAGAGCACTTCGCCGTCACGCAGGATTCGGCTGGTGCCGGCAAGGTGTTGAGGCAATTCACCGGTGCGAAGTTCCGGACCATAACTGCAACTGCGCAATTTGGAGTGCGCCAGGTACAGGTAATTCTTGCGCTCCATGACGTGGTCGGAGAACTCGTTGCCCACCGCGAAACCGAGGCGATAGGGCTTGCCGTCGTTGCCGATGACGTACAGGCCGGCCATCTCCGGCTCTTCGCCGGCGTCTTCGGCAAACGGCGGCAGCGGGAACGGCTGCCCCGGACGCACGACGATGCTACCGTCGCCCTTGTAGAACCACTCCGGTTGCACACCGGCCTGCCCCGCCGCCGGTTTGCCGCCCTCCACGCCCCATTTGAAAATGCGCATGGTGTCGGTCATTGCCGCTTCATCGCCGGCCTGCTGGTGCATCTTGTCGCGGGCCGAAGCGCTGCCCAGGTGAGTCAGGCCGGTACCGCTGACCAGCATGTGCGCCGGGTCCGGGTGATCGAGTGGCGGCAGGATGCGCAGGTCTTTGAGCAATTGCGCGTAGTCGTGATCGGCGCCGAGGCCGAGGCGCTGCACTTGCTGCTCAAGCGAGCCGCCGGCTTCGATTGCGGCCAGGGCCAGATCGCGGACACTGCGGGCGTCCTGCACTTCGCGAACCTGACCGTTGTCGACCATGCCGACACGGCGCTCGCCGTTGGGTAATTCAAATTGCACCAGATGCATATGTCCTCTCCTTTAAGCACAAACTTGAAAATGACGCGGGCCCGTGTGGGAGCGGGCTTGCTCGCGAAAGCGGTGTGTCATTCAACGGTGATGGCGGCTGATCCACCGCATTCGCGAGCAAGCCCGCTCCCACATAGGTTTTGTGGAGTCCTGCAGTTCAGGTGCGGGTCGCGCCACGGGCACTCGCGGCGAACTGGTCGACGGGCAACACGTGTTTGCGTTCCAGCACGCGGTAGACGATGCCGGTCAGAATCAGCCCGAAGACCATCACGCCCGAAAGGAAGTACAGCCCCGAAGCCAGATTGCCGGTGTACTCCTTCAACGCGCCAATCACGAACGGGCCGATGTAACCGCCCAGGTTGCCGACCGAGTTGATCAAGGCAATCCCCGCCGCCGCACTGGCACCGGCAAAGAAGCGTCCGGGCAAGGTCCAGAACACCGCCGTGCACGAAAACAACGCGAACGCCACCAGACACAGCGCCGCCAGTTGCGCTACCGGCAAGGACAGCCAGGCACTGAGGAACAAGCCGATTGCGCCGAGCACATAAAGGACGGCGAGATGGCCGTAGCGATCATTCAAGCGGTCGGAACTGCGCGGAATGATCAGCAGGCCGATGATCCCGAAAATGTATGGCACCGAAGAAACGAACCCGGTCACCAGGTCGCTGCCACCGAACTGTTTGATCAGCGTCGGCAGCCACAGGCCGAGGCCGTAAATGCTCAGGGTCACTGGCAGATAGAACAGCGCCAGCAGTAACACGCGCTTGTCCTTCAGTGCGTGCAACGGATTGCCATGACGGGTCTGGCCGTACTCCTGCAGATCCTTTTTCAGCTCGCCGGTCAGCCAGTCCTTTTCCGCCTGATCCATCCACTTCACCTGCTGCGGGCCGTCTGGCAGCCAGCGCAGCACCGGCCAGGTCAGCAGGATCGCCGGGGTGCCGATGACAATAAACAGCCACTGCCAGCCGTGCAGGCCAAGGATGCCGTCCATGCCGAGCAAACCGCCGGACACGGGTCCGGTGATCATCATCGCGATCGGTTGCGACAGGATGAACAGCCCCAGAATCTTGCCGCGATGGCGCACCGGGAACCATTGGGTGATGTAGTACAGCACGCCTGGGAAGAAGCCCGCTTCGGCCGCGCCGAGCAGAAAGCGCATCACATAGAAGCTGTGCGGCCCTTGCACAAAGGCCATGCCGATGGTGATTGCGCCCCAAGTGATCATGATCCGCGCGAACCAACGCCGCGCGCCGAAGCGTTCGAGCATCAGGTTGCTGGGAATTTCGAGCAGGAAGTAACCAATGAAGAACAGCCCGGCACCCAGGCCATAGGCCGCGTCGCCAATGCCGATGTCGGCGCCCATGTGCAGCTTGGCGAAGCCAACGGCGGAGCGATCCACATAGGCGATCAGGTACAGCAGGATCAGGAAGGGAATCAGTTTCAGTGTGATGCGCCGGATAAGCCGCAATTCCTGGCTCATGAGATCGGTCTCCGATTGTTGTTTTTATAGAACCTCGGGGGACGCCTCTCGCTAAAACAGCCAGGGCCATCCCTCCGTCGAAAACGACTATATAGTAATACTAATTACCCAACAACACTTCCAAAGCGCGGATTTTGAGCTTAGATTAAGCGTCAGCTCGCAAACAATAGTCTTACAATAAGAGAAACGATCATGTCTGATAAGAAACCCACCCTGCGCTCCGCCCAATGGTTTGGCACGGCCGACAAGAACGGCTTCATGTACCGCAGCTGGATGAAGAATCAGGGCATCGCCGACCACCAGTTTCACGGCAAGCCGATCATCGGCATCTGCAACACCTGGTCCGAGCTGACGCCGTGCAACGCGCACTTCCGCCAGATCGCGGAGCACGTCAAACGCGGGGTGATCGAGGCCGGTGGTTTTCCGGTGGAGTTTCCGGTGTTCTCCAACGGCGAATCGAACCTGCGCCCGACCGCCATGCTCACCCGCAACTTGGCGAGCATGGACGTTGAGGAAGCGATTCGCGGCAACCCGATCGACGGCGTGGTGCTGCTCACCGGTTGCGATAAAACCACCCCGGCGTTGCTGATGGGCGCGGCCAGTTGCGACGTGCCGGCCATCGTGGTCACTGGCGGCCCGATGCTCAACGGCAAGCACAAGGGCAAGGACATCGGTTCTGGCACCGTGGTCTGGCAGCTCAGCGAACAGGTCAAGGCCGGCACCATCACCATCGACGATTTCCTCGCGGCCGAAGGCGGCATGTCGCGCTCGGCGGGCACCTGCAACACCATGGGCACCGCCTCGACCATGGCCTGCATGGCCGAAGCACTGGGCACTTCCCTACCCCATAACGCAGCGATCCCAGCGGTGGATGCGCGCCGTTACGTGCTGGCGCACATGTCTGGCATGCGTGCGGTGGAAATGGTGCGTGAAGACCTGAAACTGTCGAAGATCCTCACCAAGGAAGCTTTCGAAAACGCCATCCGCGTCAACGCCGCCATCGGTGGTTCGACCAACGCCGTAATTCACTTGAAAGCCATTGCCGGGCGCATCGGCGTCGAACTCGATCTGGACGACTGGACGCGCATCGGTCGCGGCATGCCGACCATCGTCGACCTGCAGCCGTCCGGGCGCTTCCTGATGGAAGAGTTTTATTACGCCGGTGGTTTGCCTGCGGTGCTGCGTCGCCTCGGCGAAGCCAATCTGATTCCCAATCCGAATGCCTTGACGGTCAACGGCAAATCGATCGGCGAGAACACCAAGGACGCGCCGATCTACGGCGAAGACCAAGTGATCCGCACCCTCGACAATCCGATTCGCGCTGACGGCGGCATCTGCGTGCTGCGTGGCAATCTCGCGCCGCTGGGGGCAGTACTCAAGCCGTCCGCTGCTAGCGCTGAACTGATGCAGCATCGCGGTCGCGCCGTGGTGTTCGAGAACTTCGACATGTACAAGGCGCGGATCAACGATCCGGAACTGGACGTCGATAAGGATTCGATTCTGGTGATGAAAAACTGCGGGCCGAAGGGTTATCCGGGCATGGCCGAGGTCGGCAACATGGGCCTGCCGGCCAAGTTGTTGGCAGAAGGCGTGACCGACATGGTGCGCATTTCTGACGCACGCATGAGCGGCACCGCGTACGGCACGGTGGTTTTGCACGTTGCGCCGGAAGCGGCAGCGGGCGGGCCTTTGGCGGCAGTAAAGGAAGGCGACTGGATCGAACTCGATTGCGCCAGCGGCCGTTTGCATCTGGACATTCCGGACGTGGAACTGGCCGCTCGCATGGCCGATCTGCAAGCGCCGCAGCAATTGCTGGTGGGTGGCTATCGTCAGTTGTACATCGACCACGTACTGCAAGCGGATCAGGGTTGCGACTTTGACTTCCTCGTCGGTTGCCGTGGTGCCGAGGTTCCGCGTCACTCTCATTAAGAGCAAAAGATCGCAGCCTGCGGCAGCTCCTACACGGGAATGCAAATCCGTGTGGGAGCGGGCTTGCTCGCGAAGGCGGCGGCACATTCAACAGTAATGTTGTTTGACCCACCGCTTTCGCGAGCAAGCCCGCTCCCACAGTTGTTCTATACCCGACTCAAGATTGTCCGGTGCCTGCTATGATGCGCGGCATCTCCATCGCTCAGGATCGCGCCGCTCCCCATGGATTACCGCAAACCCTCCGACCGTAAAAGCATGCATTCGCGCATCGTCCAGGAACTGGGCATGCAGATCGTCTCCGGACGCTTTTTGCCCGACGACAAACTGCCCGCCGAAGCCCTGCTGTGCGAAGAGTACGCGGTCAGTCGGCCGGTGCTGCGCGAGGCCACGCGAGTGTTGGTGGCCAAGGGTCTGGTGTATTCCAAACCGCGCGTGGGCACAGTGGTCAAGGCCCGGCGCGAATGGCACATGCTCGACCCGGACGTGCTGCACTGGCTGATGCAGAGCAGCCCACAGAATGAATTCTTCAACGTGCTGACCAGCGTACGCAGCATCATCGAACCCGCCGCAGCCGCCCTCGCCGCTCAGCATGCGACCGATGCCGACATCGCTGCGATCAACGAAGCCTACCAACGCATGGAAGCCGCACCGACGCCGGAAGCCTTGTTGCAGCCGGACCTGGATTTCCACAGCCGCATTGCCGATGCGACGCACAATGACCTGCTGGCGAACCTGTGCAACATGCTGGCGGTGGCGATTGCCGAGGCGTTGAAGCATTCCAATCAGCGACCGAATCTGCATGAGCTGGCGTTGCCGCGGCACAAGGCAATTTTGACCGCCATCGAGAACCGTGATGCCTTGGGTGCCCGGCATGCGACGTTGGTGCAGCTGGATGATGCGCGCAGTGCATTGAGTGTGGTGCTGGGCGCCGAGCTTTCCTGACACAGCGAAAATTCCCTGTGGGAGCGGGCTTGCTCGCGAATGCGGTGTGTCAGTCAAAGCATTCTTTACTGACCCACTGCATTCGCGAGCAAGCCCGCTCCCACATTTGGACTGAGTGAAATTCAAAAGATAAAAAAGCCGCAACCCCATAAGGTTGCGGCTTTGTCGTTTCAGCCTGTCAGATCAGTGGGCAAACAACGAATTGCCCTTCTGCCCCGCCAGCTTCTCAGGTTTGATCAGGAACTTCGCCAGCGCTGGCAGCAGCCACAGCGCGCCGAACATGTTCCACAGCAGCATGAAGGTCAGCATCAGGCCCATGTCAGCCTGGAACTTGATCGCCGAGAAGATCCAGGTGCACACGCCGATCGCCAGACACAGGCCGGTGAACAGCACCGCTTTACCGGTGGACTTCAGCGTCTGGTAATAGGCTTCCTGCAACGGCAGCCCGGCACGCAGGAAACTTTCCAGACGGCTGTAGATGTAGATGCCGTAGTCCACGCCGATCCCCACACCCAGCGCCACCACCGGCAGCGTCGCGACTTTGACGCCGATGCCCATGAACGCCATCAGCGCGTTGCCGAGCACCGAGGTCAGCACCAGAGGCAGGACGATGCACAGGGTCGCCGCCCACGAACGGAAGGTGATCATGCACATCACCGCCACGCAGATGTACACCAGAATCAGGATGGTCAACTCAGCCTGTTTGATGACTTCGTTGGTCGCCGCTTCAATCCCGGCATTACCGGCGGCGAGGATGAATTCGAGGCCGTCCTTGTTGTTTTCCTTGGCGAATTCCTGCACCGCTTGCACCGCACGGTCGAGGGTCTCGGCCTTGTGGTCATTGAGGAAAATCAGCACCGGTGCCAGCGAGCAGCTGTTGTTGTACAGGCCGTCTGCGCGGGCGATCGAGTTGTTCAGCACGTCCGGGTTGCGCGACAGGGTTTCCCATTTCAGGTTGCCCTCGTTCATGCCCTTGATCATCTGCTTGGACACGGTCACCAGCGAGATCGCTGACTGCACGCCCTCAGTGTTCTGCATCTTCCACATCAACTGATCGATCGGTGCCATGGCTTCATAGCGCGAGCAGCCCTCGGCCTTGGTCTTGACCATCACCACCAGCACGTCGGAGCTGGTCGAGTAATTGCTGATGATGAAGTTGTTGTCCTTGTTGTAGCGCGAGTCCGGTCGCAGTTCCGGCGCGCCCTGGTCGAGATCGCCAATTTTCAGGTTCTGGCTGTACCAGAGGCCACCGCCGAAAGCGATCAGCGCCAGCACCACCGAGACGCGTGCGACTTTCGGATTGGCGAAGTTCGACAGCAGGCGCCAGAACGGATGTTCGCGGTTCGCGTCTTTCTTGCTCTTGGCAATCGCACGCTTGCTGATGCCGACATAGGAAATCGCCACCGGCAGCAGAATCAGGTTGGTAAACACGATGACCGCGACGCCGATCGACGCACCGATGGCCAGTTCACGGATCACACCGATGTCGATGATCAGCAGCGTGATGAAGCCCACCGCATCGGCCAGAATCGCGATCATCCCCGGCAGGAACAATTGCCGGAAGGTGCGCCGTGCTGCGGTCAGCGCGTTATCCGCCTCGCTGGATTGCAGGGCAATACCGTTGATCTTTTGCACACCATGGGAAATGCCGATGGCGAAAATCAGGAACGGCACCAGCATCGAATACGGGTCGAGCCCGAAGCCGAAGAAGTGCATCAAACCGAGCTGCCAGACCACCGCCACCAAGGTCGTACTCAACACTGCAATGGTGCTGCGCACGCAGTTGGTGAACCACAGCAGCAGGATAAGGGTGATGACGAAGGCGACGCCGAAGAACAGCACCACCATCACCAGGCCGTCGATCAGGTCACCTACTTTCTTGGCGAAGCCGACAATGTGGATCTTGATATTGGGATTCTGCGCTTCGAACTTGTTGCGGATCTTGTCTTCGAGCTCATGGGAAAACTGGCGATAGTCCAGCGCCAGCAGCTTGCCTTGGTCCTGCGGGTCCGGGTAGGCCTCCAGCAGCGGTATGTCGACGATGCTCGACTTGAAATCGTTGGCCACCAGACGCCCGACCTGGCCGGACTTGAGCACGTTGTTGCGCAGCAGATCGAGGCTGTCCTGGGAGCCATTGTAGCTCTGCGGGATCACTTCACCGCCGGCGAAACCCTCTTCCGTCACTTCGGTCCAGCGTACGCTAGGGCTCCACAGCGACTTCAGCCCGGAGCGGTCGACGCCGGAAATGTAGAACACCTCGTCGTTGATCTGGCGCAGGGTCTCCATGTACTCCTTGGAGAAGATGTCGCCGTCGGTAGCCTCCACCGAAATACGCACGGTGTTGCCGAGGTTCGCCAGATCGTTGCGGTGCTCCATCATCTTTTCGATGAAGGGATGCTGCAGCGGGATCATTTTTTCGAAACTGGTCGACGGCCGGATCAGCGTCGCCTGCCAGAACAGGAAGATGCTCACCACCAGGCAGATCAGAATCACGGCCGGGCGGTTGTTGAAAATCAGGCGTTCGAGGAACGTCGCCTTTTCCTGCTGAGGAGTGATCAAGGAAGTCATAGCCCCGCCTTCTTGTTATTGGTCTCGGCACCGTTTGGCTGGGTGATGTGCAATCCACCCTGCCCGGTCAGAATCAGATTGCCATTGCCGGCGGCGGTGACCGACGACAGCGAAATGCGATCCGGACGGTTGAACACGCTGAAGGTTTCGCCGTTGTCACTGCTGCTGATCACCGAGCCGCCGTTGCCGACGATGACGATCGAGCCATCTTCCAGCAGCGTGCCGCCGGACAGGCCGAACTCCAGCGCACCGCGCGCGGCTTTGAGCTCGACCTGCTCCCAGTTGCTGCCGAAATCGGTGGAGCGGTAGAGGTTGCCGCGCAAGCCGTAAGCCAGCAGGGTCTGCGGTTGCGCCGTGCCGATAACGCCAAACAGCGAACCTTCGTATGGGCCTTCGAGTTTCTCCCAGGTCTGACCGTCATCGGCGGAGCGGAACATGCTGCCGGACTCACCGACGATGAACAGCCCGGCGTCTTTCACGGCAGCAATGGCGTTGAGGTGGAACTGGTCTTCGTTATCGAGGCGGTCGCTGACGTCTTGCCAGTCTTTGCCGCCGTCGGTGGTTTCCAGCAGCGTGCCATAGGCGCCCACGGCAAAGCCGCTGCTGGCGTCCTTGAACCAGACGTCGAGCAGCGGCGATTCACGTTTGAGGTCTTCGAATTGTTTGCTCCAGGTCAGACCGCCGTCTGTGCTGGCGAGAACCTGTGCATCGTGGCCAACGGCCCAGCCGTTTTTGTCGTCGACGAAATACACGGCGGTGAGCAGTTGTCGGGTTGGCACCTTGGCCTGGGTCCAGGTCTTGCCCTGGTCATCGGAATAGACGATGTGCCCACGATCGCCGACCGCGACCAGACGCGCGCCGGCATGGACCACGTCAAGAATCAGGCTTTTTGCGGCCTTGGCCGATTCGGTGGCATAGACCACGTCAGCCGGGGCCTCGGCGGCAATCACAGGTGCCGATAACGTGGCAAAGCCCAGCAGCGAGAGTGCTGTGGCCAGCAACGCGGTGTTGCGTAACGCCGGCGGGCGGCAACGACTCATAGACCTTCCCCTATTTATTATTGTTGGGCCATCGGGCCTTCAAGGGCGCCGCAAGAGTACCCGGCTGCTGGCAGATCAGAATCATCGTCCTGAAACCCGCAATCCAGAGCCCCTTCGGAAGCTGGCTCATCCTATCGGGCTTTGCAAATGTCTGACAATCGGCGCCACGTTATCTTTTGTTAACCGGTACCAGCCTCGCTTGGCCTGCGATTTTCATTGTGGGAGGGGGCTTGCTCCCGAATCGATGTGTCAGCCACCAGACACGTTGCCTGATCTACCGCTTTCGGGGGCAAGCCCCCTCCCACAGATTCACAGGTTGTCTGGAGAATGGTGAGTGGCGGATGAATGTGCAGCCATTCGCAGGATAGATGACGCAAATCTTGTGGAGAGGACTTGCAGGATCGGTATTATGGTATACCATCAGACGCACAGACACTCTCAATCCCCCAACGGAGCAGCTCATGAGTTTCGAAATTCGCAAGATCGTCAGCTATGTCGAAGAAACCTTCATCGAAGGCGGCAAGGCTACTGACAAGCCGGTGACCATGGTCGGCCTCGCCGTGGTGATGAAGAACCCCTGGGTGGGCAACGGTTTTGTCGAAGACCTCAAGCCGCAGATCCGCGCCAACTGCTCTGACCTTGGCGCAATGATGGTCGAGCGTCTGGTCGGCATCATCGGCGGTGCCGAGAAGATCGAGGCCTATGGCAAAGCAGCAGTGGTCGGCGCTGATGGCGAGATCGAGCACGCCTCGGCGGTGATCCACACCCTGCGCTTCGGCAACCACTACCGCGAAGCGGTGAAAGCCAAGAGCTACCTGAGCTTCACCAACAAGCGCGGCGGCCCGGGCACTTCGATTCAGATCCCGATGATGCACAAGGACGACGAAGGCCTGCGTTCGCACTACATCACCCTGGAAATGCAGATCGAAGATGCGCCGCGTGCCGACGAAATCGTCGTCGTGCTGGGTTGCGCCGACGGTGGCCGCCTGCACCCGCGCATCGGCAACCGCTACATCGATCTGGAAGAACTGGCCGCCGAAAAAGCCCAGTAATCACAACAAGAAAGGCATTGCAGGAGCGCTCCATGATTCGGCTCACCGCTGAACTCACCCCGGCTGGCACCAGTTACCTGGCGACCGGCCAAGGCCAGCCCGTGGTCTTGATCCACGGCGTGGGCCTGAACAAAGAAATGTGGGGCGGACAGATTGTCGGCCTCGCCAGCCAGTATCAGGTGATCGCCTACGACATGCTCGGTCACGGCGCCAGCCCGCGCCCGGCCAGCGGCACCGACCTGCTCGGTTACGCCGATCAGTTGCTCGAGCTGCTCGATCACCTGAATCTGCCCCAGGCAGCGGTGATCGGTTTCTCCATGGGCGGCCTGGTCGCCCGGGCTTTTGCCCTGCACTATCCCGAGCGCCTGCAAAGCCTGGTGGTGTTGAACAGCGTGTTCAACCGCAGCGAAGAACAGCGTGCTGGTGTGATCGCCCGCACTGCGCAGGCCGCCGAGCATGGCCCGGACGCCAATGCCGAGGCGGCGCTGTCACGCTGGTTCAGCCGTGAATATCAGGCAGCCAACCCGGCGCAGATCGCCGCGTTGCGCCAGACATTGGCCAACAATGATCCGCAGGGCTACCTGACCACCTACGAATTGTTCGCCACCCAGGACATGTATCGCGCCGACGACCTCAGCACCATTGAGGCGCCGACGCTGATCGCCACCGGCGAACTCGACCCCGGCTCGACGCCGGAAATGGCCGAGCAACTGGCCCGGCGCATCCCTGGTGCGAAGGTTGCCGTGCTGCCCGAGCAACGGCATATGATGCCGGTAGAGTCGCCGCGTCTGGTCAATCAGATGCTGCTGGAATTTCTCCAATTCGCACACTCCCGACAAAACCATATAAAGGGGATCGTTGCATGACACTCGCACGCTTCCAGATGTGCATCGGCGGAGACTGGGTCGACGCCCTCTCCGGCAAGACCTTCGAAAGCCTCAACCCGGCCACGGCGCAAGCCTGGGCGCAGCTGCCTGACGCTGATGAGGCGGACGTCGAACGCGCTGTGCAATCGGCACAGGCTGCATTCGACAGCCCTGCATGGCGTGGCCTGACTGCAACCGCGCGGGGCAAATTGTTGCGTCGCCTCGGCGACCTGATCGCGGAAAACAAGGAACAACTGGCGCAGCTGGAAAGCCGCGACAACGGCAAACTGATCCGCGAAACCCGTGGCCAGGTCAGCTATCTGCCGGAGTTCTTCCACTACACCGCCGGCCTCGCGGACAAGCTTGAGGGCGGCACCCTGCCGCTGGACAAGCCCGACCTGTTTGCCTACACCGTGCACGAAGCCATGGGTGTAGTTGCCGCGATCATTCCGTGGAACAGCCCGCTGTACCTGACGGCGATCAAACTGGCCCCGGCGCTCGCCGCCGGCAACACGATTGTGATCAAGCCGTCCGAGCACGCCTCGGCGACCATTCTCGAACTGGCACGCCTGGCCCTTGAAGCCGGGATTCCGCCGGGTGTGGTCAACGTCGTCACCGGCTACGGCCCGAGCACTGGCGCCGCCCTCACTCGCCATCCGCTGATCCGCAAGATCGCCTTCACCGGCGGCGCGGCCACGGCGCGGCATGTAGTGCGCAGCAGCGCCGAGAACTTCGCCAAGCTGTCGTTGGAGCTGGGCGGAAAATCGCCGAACATCATTTTCGCCGACGCCGACCTGGACAGTGCGATCAACGGCGCGATCGCCGGGATCTACGCGGCGTCCGGGCAGAGCTGCGTGTCCGGTTCGCGCTTGTTGGTGCAGGACGAAATCTACGACGAGTTCGTCAATCGCCTGGTCGAACGCGCCCAGCGCATCCGCATCGGCAACCCACAGGAAGACAACAGTGAAATGGGCCCGATGGCCACCGCGCAGCAACTGGCGGTGGTCGAAGGTCTGGTCGCCGATGCGATCGCCGAAGGCGCGCGCTTGCGCACCGGCGGCAAGCGTCCGAGCGATGTTGGCGAAGGCTGGTTCTACGAGCCGACGCTGTTCGAATGCGACCGCAATTCGATGAAGATCATGCAGGAAGAAGTCTTCGGCCCGGTCGCCTCGGTGATTCGTTTCAAAGACGAAGCCGAAGCACTGGCGATCGCCAACGACTCACAGTTCGGCCTCGCCGCCGGCATCTGGACCCGCGACCTGGGCCGTGCCCATCGTCTGGCGCGCGACGTGCGTTCGGGGATCATCTGGGTCAACACCTACCGCGCGGTCTCGGCCATGGCGCCGATCGGCGGCTTCAAGAACAGTGGCTATGGACGCGAAAGCGGCATCGATTCGGTGCTGGCCTACACCGAACTGAAAACGGTGTGGATCAACCTCTCCCAGGCACCGATGCCTGATCCGTTTGTGATGCGCTAGGAGTCCTGCGAAATGATCGAACCCGGCATTTACAAAGACGTCATGAGCTCGTTCCCGTCCGGCGTCACGGTGGTGACGACGCTGGATCCGGACGGCGGCATCGTCGGCATCACCGCCAGCGCCTTCAGTGCGCTGTCGATCGACCCGGCGCTGGTGCTGTTCTGCCCCAACTACGCTTCCGATACCTACCCGGTGCTACGCGACAGCAAGAAATTCGCCATCCACTTGCTCTCCGCCGAACAGACAGCCGAAGCCTATGCGTTTGCCGGCAAGGGCAAGGACAAGGCCAAAGACATCGAGTGGCATCTCAGCGATCTGGGCAATCCGATCCTTGCCAAGGCCACGGCGATCATCGAGTGCGAGTTGTGGCGTGAATACGACGGCGGCGACCACGCGATCATTGTTGGCGCAGTGAAGCACCTGATCCTGCCCGAGCAACCGGTGACGCCGATGATTTATCACAAGGGCAAGTTGGGCGCGTTGCCGCCGCTTACCTGAGAACAGTGCTAAACCCTGTGGGAGCGGGCTTGCTCGCGAATGCGGTAGATCATTCAACATAAATGTCGACTGACACGACGCTTTCGCGAGCAAGCCCGCTCCCACAGGGGAATTGGGGTGACTGGAGGAATAATGAGTAACGAGAAGTATGAGAAGGGTCTGAAGATCCGCACCCAGGTATTGGGCGAAGCGTACGTGCAACGTTCGATAGAGAACGCCGACGACTTCACCCGTCCGCTGCAGGAAATGGTCACCGAATACTGCTGGGGCCACGTTTGGGGTCGTGACGGCTTGTCGCTCAAGGAGCGCAGCATGATCAACCTGGCGATGATCTCGGCGCTCAACCGCCCGCACGAACTCAAGCTGCATGTGCGTGGCGCCTTGCGTAACGGCCTGAGTCGTGAGCAAATACGCGAAATTCTGCTTCAGGTCGGCATTTATTGCGGCGTTCCGGCGGCCGTGGACAGTTTCCGGCTGGCCCGTGAAGCCTTTGCCGAAGCCGACGCCGAGGCCTCAAGTTAACCCCTCGGCTGTTTTGATGCCCCTCTGGCATGGACAGCCAAGCTCAAGAGCGGACCCCATGAAACGCCAGCCACTCGACGACAGCTTCAAGGTCAATCGCAACCCCGTTACCCTGCGCGAAATCGTGTTGGACAAACTGCGTAGCGCGATCATGAATTTCCAGCTCATGCCAGGCGATCGCCTGGTCGAACGCGACCTCTGTGATCGCCTCGGTGTCAGCCGGACTTCGGTGCGCGAAGCCTTGCGCCATCTGGAATCCGAAGGTCTGGTCGAATTCGCCGACGCCAAGGGCCCGCGCGTGGCCATCATCACCCTCGATGACGCTGTTGATATTTACGAATTGCGTTGCGTACTCGAGGGGCTGATCGTTCAGCTGTTCACTCTGCGCGCCAAAGCCAAGGACATCAAAGCCCTGGAAAAAGCCCTCGATGACAATCGCAAGGCATTGAAGGACGGCGAGCTGCAGCAGGTGATCGACTCGGTGCAGGGTTTCTACGACGTACTGCTCGAAGGCTCGGGCAATCATGTCGCCGCCACTCAGTTGCGCCAGTTGCAGGCCCGCATCAGCTATCTGCGCGCGACCTCGGTGTCACAGGAAAACCGACGCGGCGCGAGTAATCACGAGATGGAAAAAATGGTCGAGGCGATCAAGAGCGGTGATCCGCTGGCGGCGCATCAGGCCTGTGTCGATCACGTCCGCGCGGCGGCGGCCGTGGCCCTCGATTACCTCAAGCGCAAGCAGGAAGAAACCGGCGTCGCCGTCAAAGGCACCCCGGCGATCACTCTGCCAATCGCGCTGAAAGAACCCCGCATAGGTCAATGACATGTTCAGCCCGAGCTTTTGCCCGAAATGCGGTGGCCCTGACCTTGGTCAGCAGACGCCGTCGGGCGATACGCACGAGCGCCTGATGTGCCGCGGCTGCGGCTATATCCATTACATCAATCCGAAGATCATTGCCGGTTGCATCATCGAGCAGGACGGCAAATACCTCTTGTGCCAACGGGCAATTCCCCCGCGCCCGGGCACCTGGACCCTGCCGGCCGGGTTCATGGAAAGCTTTGAGACCACCGAGCAGGCGGCGTTGCGCGAAGTCTGGGAAGAAAGCGGCGTGCGCGCGGAAATCGTCTCGCCGTATTCGATTTTCAGCGTGCCGAAGATCAGCGAGGTGTACATCATCTTCCGCGCCATCGCTTTGGAGATCACCGGGCAGTACGGGCCGGAAACCATGGATTACAAATTCTTCGCCCCTGAAGAGATTCCATGGGAGCAGATTTATTACCCGGCGATCCGGCAGATTCTCGAGCGCTATATCGAAGAGCGCCAGGCCGGGGTGTACGGGATTTACATGGGCAATGACGACAGCGGCAAAATCCACTTTATGCGCTGATGTCTGATCATTCCCACGCGGAGCGTGGGAACGATCAATACGGCTTAAATCGGGGCAAAGGCCTCAACAATAATGATCTCCGCCCTCGCCCATTCCTCGCGGTAACTCTTCGCCTCCTGGTACGCCGCTGAGCGGTAGCACGCCACGGCTGTTTCGTAGTTTTCAAACTCGATGATCACCGTGCGTTGCGGCGTTTCACGCCCTTCCATCGCCTCGCTGCGCCCGCCTCTGGCGAGAAATACGCCACCGAATGCGGCAATCGCCTGCGGGGTGCGCTGGGTGTAATGGCTGTAGCGCTCGGCATCGGCTATATCCACATGGGCAATCCAGTACGCCTTCATAGTGACCTCTGTGCTAATTTTGTATTATGGTATACCAATATATTTCCAACGAACCCTGAGAGTCCAGCATGGCCTTCAACAGCATCGAAGAAATCATCGACGATTATCGCCTCGGCAAAATGGTTTTGCTCGTCGATGACGAAGACCGCGAAAACGAAGGCGACCTGTTGCTGGCCGCCGACCGCTGCACGGCGGAGGCTATCAGCTTCATGGCCCGTGAAGCACGGGGGCTGATCTGCCTGACCCTGACTGACGAACATTGTCAGCGTCTGGGCCTGGAGCAGATGGTCCCCGCCAACGGCAGCGTGTTCAGCACTGCCTTTACCGTGTCGATCGAAGCGGCGGTTGGCGTGACCACTGGCATTTCCGCGGCGGATCGAGCCTGCACCGTTGCTGCCGCCGTCGCGCCGAATGCCCGTGCTGAAGACCTGGTGCAGCCCGGCCACATCTTTCCGCTGCGCGCCAAGGAAGGTGGCGTGTTGACCCGCGCAGGTCATACCGAGGCCGGTTGCGATCTGGCGCGTTTGGCCGGTTTCACCCCGGCGTCGGTGATCGTCGAAGTGATGAATGACGACGGCACCATGGCCCGGCGTCCGGATCTGGAACTGTTCGCACGCAAGCACGGGATCAAGATCGGCACCATCGCCGACCTGATCCACTATCGCCTGAGCACCGAGCACACCATCGAACGCATCGGTGAACAAGAGCTGCCAACGGTACATGGCACGTTCCGTTTGATTACTTTCGAAGACCGCATCGAGGGCGGCGTGCACATGGCGATGGTCATGGGCGATCTGCGCCGTGACGAGCCGACGCTGGTGCGTGTGCATGTAATCGATCCGTTGCGCGATCTGGTCGGTGCCGAGTACAGCGGGCCGAAGAACTGGACGCTGTGGGCGGCGTTGCAACGAGTGGCTGAGGAAGGTCACGGGGTGGTCGTGGTGCTGGCCAATCATGAGTCGTCGCAGGCGTTGCTGGAGCGGGTGCCGCAACTGACCCAGCCGCCCCGGCAGTTCAGCCGCTCGCAATCACGGATCTATTCCGAAGTCGGGACTGGGGCGCAGATTCTGCAGAATCTTGGCGTCGGCAAGCTGCGCCACCTCGGGCCGCCGCTGAAGTACGCAGGGCTGACCGGGTATGACCTGGAGGTCGTCGAGAGCATCCCCTTCACCGAATAATCCACCTGACCCACATTTCCTGTGGGAGGGGGCCTGCTCCCGAAGGCGTCCTGTCAGCCGACTTCATTATTGAATGACCCGACGCTACACGAGCAAGCCCGCTCCCACACGGGCCTGTATTACACGCACGGATTTCTGAGTCACAAAAAACTGTCCTGCCAGATAACCGGTAAGGCAAAGTGCTTGCACAAAGTTTGGAATACCATAATATGATATTCCATAGACCGGACGCTGCAACCAATCGTCCAGCTACTGCTCCCGACAGGCGGGCAACAACGCAAGGCCCGCTCAAAAACACAACAATGAGGGCGTGAACATGGTGTTGAACAAAGCTGCAACTGCGATCTTTTTCGCAGGTCTGCTCAGCGTTACCGGCCAGGCTGCAATGGCTGCCGAAAGCGTGAATTTTGTCAGCTGGGGCGGTAGCACCCAGGATGCGCAGAAACAGGCCTGGGCCGATCCGTTCAGCAAGGCCAGCGGCATCACCGTCGTCCAGGACGGGCCGACCGACTACGGCAAACTCAAAGCCATGGTCGAGAGCGGCAACGTGCAGTGGGACGTGGTCGATGTCGAAGCCGATTTCGCCCTGCGCGCCGCCGCTGAAGGCTTGCTCGAACCCCTCGACTTCAAAGTCATTCAACGCGACAGGATCGACCCGCGCTTCGTCAACGATCACGGCGTCGGCTCGTTCTTCTTCTCCTTTGTCCTCGGTTACAACGAGGGCAAGCTCGGCGCCAACAAGCCGCAGGACTGGAGCGCGCTGTTCGACACCAAGACTTACCCCGGCAAACGCGCCCTGTACAAATGGCCAAGCCCCGGCGTGCTCGAACTGGCGCTGCTGGCCGACGGCGTTGCGGCTGACAAGCTCTACCCGCTGGACCTGGACCGCGCCTTCAAGAAACTCGACACCATCAAGAAAGACATCGTCTGGTGGGGCGGCGGCGCGCAGTCGCAGCAACTGCTGGCGTCCGGCGAAGCGAGCATGGGCCAGTTCTGGAACGGTCGTGTGCATGCTTTGCAGGAAGACGGCGCACCCGTTGGCGTGAGCTGGAAGCAGAACCTGGTCATGGCCGACATTCTGGTCATCCCCAAAGGCGCGAAAAACAAGGATGCGGCGATGAAGTTCCTCGCCAACGCGAGCAGCGCCAAAGGCCAGGCCGATTTCTCCAACCTGACCGCCTACGCCCCGGTCAACCTCGACAGTGTCGAGCGTCTGGATTCGACGCTGGCGCCCAACCTCCCAACAGCGTACGCCAAGGATCAGATCACCCTTGATTTCGCTTACTGGGCCAAAAACGGTCCGGCTATCGCGACACGGTGGAACGAATGGCTGGTCAAATGAAAATCGCGGCCACTGCGCCCCGCCCCTCCGCTGCCACCGGGAGCGCCGCCGGCGCTGCCGGTTCGGCTTTCAAGCAGCGCTGGCGCGGCGCCGGCAACCTCGTCCCGGCGCTGCTGTTCCTCGGCCTGTTCTTTCTCGCGCCGCTGATTGGCCTGCTGTTGCGCGGCGTGCTGGAACCGGTGCCGGGTCTTGGCAACTACGAACAACTGTTCGCCAACTCGGCCTATGCCCGAGTGCTGCTCAATACCTTTTCGGTGGCCGGGCTGGTGACGCTGTTCAGCCTGTTGCTGGGCTTCCCGCTGGCCTGGGCGATCACCCTGGTACCGCGCGGCTGGGGCCGCTGGATTCTGAACATCGTGCTGCTGTCGATGTGGACCAGCCTGCTCGCCCGCACCTATTCGTGGCTGGTGTTGCTGCAAGCCTCGGGCGTGATCAACAAGGCGCTGATGGCCATGGGCATCATCGATCAGCCGCTGGAAATGGTGCACAACCTCACCGGCGTGGTGATCGGCATGAGCTACATCATGATCCCGTTCATCGTGCTGCCGTTGCAGGCGACCATGCAGGCCATCGACCCGATGATCCTGCAGGCCGGCTCGATCTGTGGCGCGAGCCCGTGGACCAACTTCTTCCGGGTGTTCCTGCCGCTGTGCCGGCCGGGCCTGGCCTCCGGCGGGTTGATGGTGTTCGTGATGTCGCTCGGTTACTACGTCACCCCGGCGCTGCTCGGCGGGGCGCAGAACATGATGCTGCCGGAATTCATCATTCAGCAGGTGCAATCGTTCCTCAACTGGGGCCTGGCCAGTGCCGGCGCCGCGTTGCTGATCGCCATCACCCTGGTGTTGTTCTACTTCTACCTGAAGCTTCAACCGGAATCCCCGGTTGGCGCCAGTAACGCGAGGTAAGCCGACATGCTCCTGACCCCCAATGCCATGAGCCGGCGCATGCGTTTCGGCCTCTACGCCACGACTGGGCTGATCGGTCTGTTTCTGCTGTTGCCGATCGTGTTCATCGTGCTGCTGTCGTTCGGCTCTTCCCAGTGGCTGGTGTTCCCGCCACCGGGCTGGACGCTGAAATGGTACGGCCAGTTCTTCTCCAACCCCGACTGGATGAACGCCGCTGCCGCCAGTCTCAAGGTGGCCGTACTGACCACGATTTGCGCCGTGGCTCTCGGTCTGCCGACCGCGTTTGCGCTGGTGCGTGGGCGCTTCCCCGGCCGCGAGATGCTCTACGGCCTGTTCACCCTGCCGATGATCGTGCCGCTGGTGATCATCGCCGTGGCGGTGTATGCGCTGTTCCTCAAGCTCGGCTACACCGGGACGATGTTTGCCTTCGTGGTCAGCCATGTGATCGTCGCGCTGCCGTTCACCATCATCTCGATCATCAACTCGTTGAAGCTGTTCGATCAGTCGATTGAAGACGCAGCGGTAATTTGCGGCGCCTCGCGCCTGCAAGCGGTGTTCAAGGTGACGTTCCCGGCGATCCGTCCGGGCATGGTCGCCGGCGCCCTCTTCGCTTTCCTCGTTTCGTGGGACGAAGTGGTGCTCAGCGTGATGATGGCCAGCCCGACTCTGCAAACCCTTCCCGTGAAAATGTGGACCACTCTGCGCCAGGACCTGACCCCGGTGATCGCCGTCGCTTCGACGCTGCTGATCGGCCTGTCGGTATTGGTCATGGTGATCGCCGCCGCCCTGCGCCGGCGCAATGAAATCAGCGCCTGAGCGCCCAGGAGTACGACATGAGTGCCGTGATCAAAGACGCATCCCAGCAGAACGACAACCCCCTGGTCAGCCTGCGCAACCTGAACAAGCACTACGGCGATTTTGCCGCCGTTGACAACATCTCGCTGGACATCAAGGACGGCGAATTCCTGACCTTCCTCGGCTCCAGCGGCTCGGGCAAAAGTACGACGCTGTCGATGCTCGCCGGCTTCGAAACACCGAGCAGCGGCGAGATCCTCGTCAACGGCCAATCGCTGGTCAACGTGCCGCCGCACAAGCGCGACATCGGCATGGTCTTCCAGCGTTATTCGCTGTTCCCGCATCTGTCGGTGCGCGACAACATCGCCTTCCCTTTGGCGATCCGCAAACTGGCAGCGGCCGAGCGCGAAAAACGCGTCGATGCAATGCTCAAACTGGTGCAGCTCGAACAGTTCGCCCATCGCCGCCCCTCGCAACTGTCCGGTGGTCAGCAGCAACGTGTCGCCATTGCCCGGGCGCTGGTTTACGAGCCACGCATCCTGCTGATGGACGAGCCGCTGGGCGCACTGGACAAGAAGCTGCGCGAGGATTTGCAGGATGAACTGCGCCAGCTGCACCGGCGCCTGGGCATCACCATTGTCTACGTGACCCACGACCAGGAAGAAGCCATGCGTCTGTCGCAACGCATCGCGATTTTCAGCCACGGCAAGATCGTGGGCCTGGGCAGTGGTTATGACCTTTATCAGAATCCGCCGAATGCGTTTGTCGCATCCTTTCTCGGCAATTCGAACTTCCTCAAACTCAAGGCGCAGGGCAATGCGGCGGCGAGTTTCGAGGGGCAGTCATTGTCGATTCGGCTGACGTCCGGGTTGCACACTGATCAGGATGTGCTGCTGATGGTGCGGCCGGAAAAGGCTGTGGCGCTGAGTGTGCAGCAAGCGAGTGATGAGCCGCTCGCGGCGGGCTGGAATGAGGTGTCGGCGAATGTTGTGGAAGTGCTGTTTCTGGGTGAGAGCCAGACGTGCAGCGTGGTGACTGCGGGCGGGACGTCGATGACGGTCAAAGCACTGTCGGCGGCGGGCATGCCGCTCAAGGCCGGCGATCCGGTGCGGGTGCGCTGGGCGACGGCGGATGCTTGCGTTTATACCGAGTGGGCCGAAAGCGACTTGAACAAGGCTGCCGGTGCCCACTGAAGCTTCTACATGAAATTGCGTTTCAACTGTGGGATCGGGCTTGCTCGCGAATAGGTCGTGTCAGTCACCATCAAGGTTGAATGACCCACCGCATTCGCGAGCAAGCCCGCTCCCACAAGGTTTTGTGGTGCTCAGACAATCGGGATAAAGCCTTCGACCTCATCCGGCCAAGCCGTCAGCACTTCAAACCCGGTCTCGGTCACCGCGACCATATGCTCCCACTGCGCCGACAACGAGCCATCCTTGGTCAGCACGGTCCAGCCATCCGGCATGTTCTTCACATGGCGCTTGCCGGCATTGAGCATCGGCTCCACGGTAAAAATCATCCCGGCCTCGAGCTTGAGCCCCTGATTGGGAAAGCCGTAATGCAGGATCTGCGGTTCATCGTGATAAACCTTGCCGATGCCGTGGCCGCAGTATTCACGCACGACGCTGAAGCCCTCCGCCTCCGCCAGGCTCTGGATCGCATGACCGATATCGCCCAGCGTTGCGCCCGGTTTCACTGCGCGAATGCCCGCACACATGGCTTCGTAGGTGGTCTTGATCAGGTGCTGCGCTTCAGGAGTCGCCTCACCGACGACGTACATACGGCTGGTATCACCGAACCAGCCATCCTTGATCACGGCGATATCGAGGTTGACGATGTCGCCGTCCTTCAATGGGGTGCCCGACGGAATCCCGTGGCACACCACGTCATTGACCGACGCACAGACGGTTTTCGGAAAGCCGTGATAACCGACGTTGGCAGGCACGGCTTTCTGCACATTGACGATGTAGTCGTTGCACAGCCGATCCAGCTCATCGGTGCTCACCCCGGCCTTCACATGCGGCACCAGCATCGCCAGCACTTCGGCGGCGAGTTTGCCGGCGGCGCGGGATTTTTCAATGTCGGCAGGCGTGTTGATTTTGATCTGGTTTCTCATGCGCTGACGGCTTCCTGAGTCAGTTGTTGCAAATCCAGGCCGCCGTTCTGTTCGGCGCGGATCAGCAGGCGGCAAATGGCGCTGTGGTCGAGGTTGGGGTGCAGCTCGGCGAGCATGCCGATGCGCATCCAGTGCTCGGCCTGCGCGTTGATCGAGCGGCTGAGGGCGTTGCTGGAGATGCGCAGATTTTCGTGCATGTCCTCTGAAATTTTTACGATGCCCATATCTGTTTCCGATACGAAATGTATATGGATCGTATACTAGCCAAGCTTCGCCCAGGATTGCAAATACCCGGAATGAAAGCACGCGCCCCCTGTAGGAGCTGCCGAAGGCAGATTCGGCTCCCCTTGAGCGCCCTGATCGACTACCATGCCCGCGCCGGTTTCCACACGGAATTAACAGGGAATCCGAAATGCTTGCACAGCATCAATCGGAACTGCCCCCGCAACTGTAGGTGCCGAGCCTGCTCCTCGACTGCCACTGGGTCATTCCCGGGAAGGCCGGAGCACGGCGATGACGCATCAGTCAGGAGACCTGCCGGCACAGTGACTGACTAACCGGCGGGGTGTCCGGGAAGGACATCGTGCCGTGTGTGTTTTCACAATGCCGGCCTTGCGCTGTTTCCACGACCGCGCCCGAGGTGTGTTTCCAAACCGTACCCGCCCGCTCCCGTACGGTTCCCCTGGAGACTGCCCCATGCTGCTGACCCGCGTTGCCACCCTGCTGACCTGTCTGAGCCTTTGCACCCTGGTTCAAGCGGCACCGACTGCGTATCCGCTGACCGTCGAAAACTGCGGCAGCAGCCTGACCTTTCAACACGCACCCACTCGCACAGTGACCATCGGCCAGGCCGGCACCGAAATGCTCTACGCCTTGGGTCTGGGCGACAAGGTCGTCGGCACCTCACTGTGGTTCAACGACGTGCTGGGCACCTACAAAGCGCAGAACGACAGGATCGAGCGCCTCGCCGACAACGAGCCGAGTTTCGAAGCGGTGATCGCCAAACGCCCGGAGCTGGTTGCCGTCGAGCTGGAATGGATGGTCGGCCCGCAAGGCGCGGTCGGCACTCGCGAGCAGTTCCATGAATTGAAGATTCCCACCTACCTGCTGCCCTCCGATTGCGAAGCCAAGGACAACCTCGTCGGCTCCGACGGCACGCGGCTGGCGCCGTTCCGCATCGACAGCATCTACAAAGGCGTGAGTCAACTGGCGGCGATTTTCGATGTGCAGGCGCGTGGCGAACAGCTCAATGAACAGCTCAAGGCCAGCCTCGCGCGGTCGATCGCCACCGCGAAAAAACAGCAGCGCAAAGACGTCAGCGCCCTGGTGTGGTTCTCCAGCGCCGAGATGGACATCGAGCCGTTCGTGGCCGGGCACAAAGGCGTTCCCGATTTCATGCTCAGCACCCTCGGCGTGCGCAACGTCGTCGAGTCGGATGAAGAATGGCCGACCGTTGGCTGGGAAACCATCGCCAAGGCCAACCCGACGTTTCTGGTCATCGCGCGCATGGATCGTCGACGTTTCCCGGCGGACGACTATCAGAAAAAACTCGCCTTCCTGCGCCGTGATCCGGTGACGCGCAACATGGACGCGGTCAAGCACAACCGCATTATCGTCCTCGACGCCATGGCCATGCAGGCCAGCCTGCGCACCTTCGACGGCCTCGAACAATTGGCCAGCGCCATCAACGGCTACGACCTGTCGCAATGAGCAGACACCTGATTCGGTCGCTGCTGGTCCTGTTGACGCTGTCGGTCGCGCTGATCGGCGGCGTGGCCATTGGCGAGACCTCGATCGAGCCAAGCGTGGTGTTGCAGGTGCTGGCCAACAAACTGTGGGGCGCCGGTCATGTGCTCGACCCGATCGACGAAGGCATCGTCTGGAATTATCGCCTGACTCGCGCTTTGGTCGCGGCGGCCTGCGGTGCCGGCCTGGCCACGTGCGGGGTGATCCTGCAGTCGTTGCTGCGCAATCCGTTGGCCGATCCGTATTTGCTGGGAATTTCCGCTGGCGCCTCGACCGGCGCGGTGATGGTCGCCCTGCTTGGCGTCGGCGCCGGGGCTATTTCATTGTCGGTCGGTGCCTTTGCCGGTGCGGTGACGGCATTCGTGCTGGTGATCCTGTTGGCACGGGTCAGCGGCTCGGCCAGCGGCACCGGGCAGATCATCCTGGCCGGCATCGCCGGGTCGCAGTTGTTCAACGCCCTCACGGCGTTTCTGATTACCCGCTCAGCAAGCTCGGAGCAAGCGCGCGGGATCATGTTCTGGCTGCTGGGCAATCTCGGCGGCGTACGCTGGCCGTCGGTGTGGCTGGCGGTGCCGGTAGCGCTGTTGGGGTTGGTGGTGTGCCTGTGGCATCGGCGTGCGCTGGATGCGTTTACCTTTGGCGCGGATTCGGCAGCGTCTCTGGGCATTGCCGTGCGTCGCGTGCAGATTCTGCTGATCGGCTGCGCCGCGCTGGTGACGGCGGTGATGGTGTCGATTGTCGGCTCGATCGGTTTTGTCGGCCTGGTGATTCCCCACGCCGCACGGTTGTTGCTCGGTACCGGCCATGCGCGTCTGCTGCCCGCCAGCGCACTGGGCGGCGCGGTGTTTCTGATCGCCGCCGATGTGCTGTCACGCACCCTGATCAAGGGTCAGGTGATTCCGGTCGGCGTGATCACCGCGCTGGTTGGCGCGCCGGTGTTCGCCCTGATTCTGGTGGGTCGGAGATCGGCGCGATGAACACGGTTCTGAGTTGTGCGGGTGTGGGCTTCAAAGTGCGCAGCGCCGAGTTGCTCAACGGTGTCAGCCTCGACGTTCAGCGCGGCGAGACACTGGGTATTGTCGGGCCGAACGGTTCGGGTAAATCCACGCTGCTGAAACTGCTCGCCGGCCTGCGCGAACCGAGCGCGGGCCATGTGCAGCTCGGCGGTCAGGCGCTGGGCAAGATGTCACGGCGCAGCATCGCGCAGACGCTCGCGGTGGTTGAGCAACAGGCCGATACCGACGATGGCATCCGCGTGTTCGACGCGGCGGCGCTGGGGCGCACGCCATGGTTGTCGGCGCTGCAACCGTGGTCGCCGGCCGATGACGCCATCGTCGGGCAAGCGTTGGTTGACGTCGACGCCGTGCACCTGCGCAACCGCCTCTGGCGCAGCCTCTCCGGCGGCGAACGCCAACGCGTGCACATCGCCCGCGCACTGGCCCAGCGCCCGCAGATCCTGCTGCTCGACGAGCCGGCCAACCACCTCGACATCCAGCATCAGTTGAGCATTCTGCAAGTGGTGCGTGCGCTGCCGGTGACGACGCTGATCGCCCTGCACGACCTCAATCAGGCGCTCAAGTGCGATCGTCTGGCGGTGCTGGAACGCGGCCGTCTCGTGGCATTGGGTGAGCCGTTGCAAGTGCTGACGCCGGAGCGTTTACAGACGACTTTCGGGGTCAGGGCGCACTACCTGACCGACCCGTTCGATGGGGCGCAGATATTGCGTTTTCTTACCTGACGCATGTGTAGCTGACGGACCGCCTTCACGAGCAAGCCCGCTCCCACAGTGGATTTGTGGGTTGCCGGGTATGGCGGGTGTAGCGCGAAATCTGGTGGGAGTGGGCTTGCTCTCGAAGGCGGTTGGTCGGGCAATTTATAGGTGGCTGAGACTCCGCTTTCGCGAGCAAGCCCGCTCCGACGAAGGGCTACGCGCGCAGCGCTTGCGGCTCGCTGACCGTTTGGGCGAGCACAGCCACCTCTTCATACTTTTGTCGGGCGAACGCCAGCCAGCTTTTCATTTCGGCATCTAACTGGTCTTCTCGGCCTGGATCGACCGGACTGTGCAGCAACGAGCAGGACGGCGCCACCCACAAACGATCACCCAGACGCTCATGAGCGTGACGCAGCGTCGCCAATGCGTTTTGCAGATCGCAGCGCCAGACGTTACGACCGTTGACCACACCCAGCGACAGCACTTTATAGGCTGGCAGGCGATCAAGAATGGTCGGGTACTGATCCGGCGCGCGCACCAGATCGATGTGCAGGCCGTCGACCGGCAGGTTCGCCGCCAGACCGAGGTTTTCTTCCAGACCACCGAAGTAGGTAGCGAGCAGTTTTTTCAGCGGATCGCGCTGGATCTGGTTGTAGGCGCGTTCGAAAGCATTCTTCCAGTCCTGCGGCAGATCAAGGACCAGAATCGGCTCATCGATCTGCACCCACTCCACACCCAATGCCGCCAGCCGCGCGAAGATCTGTCCGTACAGCGGCAGCAGGCGATCGAGCAAATCGAGCTTGTCGAAGTCGGCGTCTTTGGTTTTGCCCAGCCACAGATAGGTCAACGGGCCGAGGATCACCGGTTTGACGTTGTGCCCCAGCGCGCGGGCCTCTTCGGTTTCTTCAAACAGCTGCTCCCAACCCAGCTGGAAGTGCTGATCGGCGCTGAATTCCGGTACGAGGTAGTGATAGTTGGTGTCGAACCACTTGGTCATTTCCTGAGCCTGGCCGTCGCTGCAGCAAGCATTGCTGACGCCTCGGGCCATGCTGAACAGGGTTTGCAGCGTGGCTTTGCCGTCATGCGGGCGGAAGCGCTCGGGGATCACGCCGAACATCAGCGAGTGGCTCAGCACTTGGTCATACCAGGCGAAGTCGCCGACCGGCAACAAATCGATGCCGGCGTTCTTCTGCAAGTCCCAATGGACCTTGCGCAGCTCACGCCCGACGTCACGCAGGCCCGCCTCATTCAGTTCTCCCTTCCAGAACGCCTCTTGCGCTTTCTTCAGTTCACGGTCGCGACCGATGCGCGGAAATCCAAGGGAATGGGCCAGTGCCATGACAAACAACTCCAGGTGCTTATTCGATGGCGGCCATTGTCGGAAACGAAGCTTGATGAAACAAACTCAATAAATTCTAGATCATCACAAGTTCCACTCATGCACATACACCCCTGTAGGAGCTGCCGAAGGCTGCGATCTTCAGACCGTAGGGATGCAGAACATCCCCGACTGCATTCCCACGCGGAGCGTGGAACGATCAGAACGCCTCAGGGCAACTTGCCAGTTTTCGTTCTATGGTTAGATCCAAATGGCTGGATTTGCGAAGGATTAAAGGTTGCGAGGGGAAGATGTCTGCGCCTAAGTTGCACGCGAGTCTTTTACCCGCGATTGGAACGCGATCAACACCATAAAGAGGTGAAGAAATGTCGAAGGAATCACGCCCTGCCGTACTTGGGCTGATAGGCAATACTCCGCTGGTTCAGGTCACCCGCTTCGATACCGGACCGTGCACGCTGTTTCTCAAACTCGAATCGCAGAACCCCGGCGGCTCGATCAAGGATCGTATCGGTCTGGCGATGATCGACGCGGCTGAACGCGACGGCCGCCTGCAACCGGGCGGCACGATCGTCGAGGCCACCGCCGGCAATACCGGTCTCGGCCTGGCGCTGGTCGGCCGTGCCAAAGGCTATCGCGTGGTACTGGTGGTGCCGGACAAAATGTCCACCGAGAAAGTCCTGCACTTGAAGGCCATGGGCGCCGAAGTGCATATCACCCGCTCCGACGTCGGCAAGGGCCATCCCGAGTATTACCAGGACGTTGCCGCGCGTTTGGCCAAGGACATTCCCGGCGCGTTTTTCGCCGACCAGTTCAATAATCCCGCCAACCCGCTGGCCCACGAATGCAGCACCGCGCCGGAAATCTGGGCGCAGACCGAACATGACCTGGACGCCATCGTTGTCGGCGTCGGATCGGCCGGCACGCTGACCGGGTTGAGTCGCTTCTTCAAGCGCGTGCAGCCGAATCTGGAAATGGTTCTCGCTGATCCGGTCGGTTCGGTGATGGCGCAATATAGTCGCGACGGCACCTTGCCAACCCCCGGTTCGTGGGCCGTCGAGGGCATTGGCGAAGATTTCATTCCATCGATCACCGACCTTTCCAGCGTGCGTCACGCCTACTCGATCAGCGACGCAGAAAGCTTCGATCACGCCCGCCAGTTGCTCAAGGCCGAAGGCATCCTCCGTGGCTCATCGACCGGAACCCTGTTCGCTGCCGCGCTGCGTTATTGCCGCGAACAGACCGAGCCGAAACGGGTGGTCAGTTTTGTCTGCGACACCGGCACGCGCTACCTCTCGAAGGTCTACAACGACCAGTGGATGACCGACCAGGGCCTGCTGCAACGCAAGGGCTACGGCGATCTGCGCGACTTGATCGCCCGACGTTTCGAGGACGGCCGGGTGATCAGCGTCGGCCCCGATGACACCCTGCTTACCGCATTCCAGCGCATGCGTCTGGCGGATGTTTCGCAATTGCCGGTGTTGGTCGAAGGCAAGCAACTGGTGGGCGTGATCGACGAGTCCGACATCCTTCTCGGCGTGCACGAAGATGCCGCGCGCTTCAGCCAGCCGGTGTCCAGCGTGATGACCGACAAACTGCAAACCCTCGCCCCGGCCGCGAGCCTGGCCGAGCTGGAATCGGTGCTCAGCCGTGGCCTCGTCGCCATCATCGCCGACGCCTCCGGCTTCCATGGCCTGATCACCCGCACCGACATGCTCAATCAATTACGGAGATCCCTTGCATGAGTCAGCACGACGTTAAATCCCAAGGCTTCGCCACCCGGGTGATCCACGCCGGACAAGCGCCCGACCCGACCACCGGCGCGCTGATGCCGCCGATCTACGCCAACTCCACCTACCTGCAAGACAGTCCCGGTGTGCACAAGGGTTTCGACTACGGCCGCTCGCACAACCCGACGCGTTTTGCCCTGGAACGCTGCGTCGCCGACCTCGAAGGTGGCACCCGCGCGTTCGCCTTCGCCTCGGGTCTGGCGGCGATTTCCACGGTGCTGGAACTGCTCGATGCCGGCTCGCATATCGTTTCCGGCAACGACTTGTACGGCGGTACCTTCCGCCTGTTCGACAAGGTTCGTCAGCGCAGTGCCGGGCACCGTTTCAGCTTCGTCGACCTGACCGATCTGTCGGCGTTCGAAGCGTCGCTGCAGGACGACACGCGCATGGTCATGGTCGAGACCCCGACCAACCCGCTGCTGAGCCTGTCGGATCTGGCCGCGATTGCGCGCATCTGCCGCGCTCGCGGGATCATCTGCGTGGCCGACAACACGTTCGCCAGCCCGTATATCCAGCGCCCGCTGGAGCTGGGTTTCGACATCGTTCTGCACTCGACCACCAAATATCTGAACGGCCACTCCGACGTGATCGGTGGCATTGCCGTGGTCGGGCAGAACGCCGAGTTGGCGGAAAAACTCGGTTTTCTGCAAAACGCCGTCGGCGCGATTTCCGGGCCATTCGATGCGTTCCTCACCCTGCGCGGGGTGAAAACCCTGGCGCTGCGCATGGAGCGACATTGCAGCAACGCCCTGGACCTGGCGCAGTGGCTCGAGCAGCAACCGCAGGTCAAGCGCGTTTATTACCCGGGGCTGGCTTCGCATCCGCAGCATGAACTGGCCAAGCGGCAGATGCGTGGTTTCGGCGGGATGATTTCCGTCGATCTGAACAGTGACCTGGCCGGCGCACGGCGCTTTCTGGAGAACGTGCAGATCTTCGCCCTGGCGGAAAGTCTGGGTGGTGTGGAAAGTCTGATCGAGCATCCGGCAATCATGACCCACGCGACCATCCCGGCCGAAACCCGCGCAAAACTCGGGATCGGCGATGGGCTGGTGCGGCTGTCGGTAGGCGTTGAAGACGTCGAAGACCTGCGTGCCGACCTCGCCAGGGCACTGGCGAACATCTAGCACTGCACTGACGTAAAGCCTGAAGATCGGACTTTACGTCAGAACGTTTTCGGCGGATTCGCCTTGTCGATCGCGCAGCCCGCGCAACGTCGCGCGCAACTCGGCCGGGTGCACCGGTTTCGACAGAATAGCAATCTGTCGATCGTGCAATGCTGCCTGAATCCTTTCGACGTCGTGGCCGCTGATGATCATCGCCGGCACTGCCCAGCCGCGCTGCCTGCGCATCTCATCAATGCATTCGATGCCAGTGGCGTGGGTGCCGAGGTCATAGTCGGCGACGATGATGTCGCAGTCAGTCACCAAATCCTCAGCCGAGCACTCGGCCTGAACCACGCAGCCCCAGCGCTCAAGCAACGCCGAAGTTGCCAGCAGCACGTTGCGATCATCCTCCACCAGACACACCTTCAGCCCCGTCAACAAACCCACTTGTCGCGCTTCACTGCGGACAACCCGTGACTGCGGCGCCGCTACGATTGGCAAACCGCCAAGGGTCACCGCCGTGCCGCACCCTACCCGCGAGCGCAGAGCAACGTCCACATCGATCAGTTCACCCAGACGCTTGATAATCGACAGGCCCAGCCCGACACCCTCGACGTCTTTGTCGCGTACCTGCCGCACCCGATAAAACTCCTCGAAAACCTTGTGCTGATGCTCTTCGGCAATGCCGTTGCCGCAGTCATAAATGACGATGGCCAGCCCTGCCCCGCGTTTACGCACGCCGAGCAATACCGGCCGCTGTGCGCCGTATTTGAAACAGTTGGAAAGCACGTTTTGCACCATGGTCGCCAGCAACGCCGGATCAGTTCTGACCCAGTGCTTGCACGGTCGCAGCCGCAGCTCGACGCCTGCCCAACGCGCCGCTTCCTCGTGTTGCCGGACGATGTCCGCGAGCCATTCACCGAGGTCCAGCGTCTGCATTTTCGCTTCGACCCGACCGTTATCGAGGGTGTAGAGGTCGAGAATCGAGCGGAACAACTGCGAGACGTTGAGCAGAGAACGGTCGATGTTATCGACCAGCCGCCGCTCGTCAGCGCCCAGGCGCGACTCGCGCAGACACGCGGTAAACAGTCCTATGGAATGAATCGGCTGACGCAAATCGTGACTGGCCTGTGCCAGAAACCGGGACTTTTCAAGGTTAGCCGCCAGTGCTTCTTCGGAGGCCTTGCGCGTACGCTCCAACAGCAAGTGCGCATAAAACGGAATCACCGTGCTGGTGATCAGCAGCATCAGCACCATGAACGGCTGCGCCTGCCAATACGGCGTCAGGCGATAGACCACCAGCAGCGCCGCCAGCGCCAGGCCGGTGGCAATCGCCAGATAGCGCGAGCCGTAGCGCATGCCGTTGCCAAGATTGACCCAGACCATGACCGCATACAGCGGCAGCGCCGCCTCACCGCCGATCACCAGACCGAAACAGGTGCCGGTGTAATCGTGAAGCATGGCAAAAATCCGCCGCGCCGGATAATGCCCGGGCCAGCGCGCAATGGCCTGACGGAACACGATGGAAGCCAGCAGAAACAGACTGATGTAGGTAATGACCGGCAGGTAGGTCTCCAGCCGATGACCCGGCAGAAAAACCAGCACGACCATGTAAACCACCGCGATGGCAGCGATGATGATGCGCAGATTGGCCTGGTCGAGTTCGGTGTTTTTCTCGAATTTCATGTAAACGTCCTTGTGCAGCGTTCGTCAGTTTCGGAAGCAGCCTACAGGCAGCCTTCGCGTCCGATGCTAAGGTGCCGGCCTTGATTAACGCTTGACCCAGGGAGGGTCGCGCCATGGCATGCCGGATCATCATAGCCGACGATCACCCACTGTTTCGCGAGGCGATGCTGCGCACTGTGCAGCGGTTACTTCCCGAGGCGACCATCGAGGAGGCGGGAGACCTCGACGCTGTCACCGCACTGCTGGGCAGCGAGCCGGACACACTGATGCTCGATCTGCGTTTTCCCGGGCTGACCTGCATCACCCAGCTCGCCGACCTGCGCCAACGATTACCGCGCACCACGCTGATTGTGGTGTCGATGGTCGACGACCAAGCGTTGATCAGTGAAGTCATGGCAGCAGGGGTTGATGGTTTTATCGGCAAGAACATTGCGCCGGAGGAAATCGGCCAGGCGATTCTGGCGATCCGTGAGGGTGAAGTGTTGGTGAAATCGGCGCCGTCCGGCTTGTTGCCGCTGGAAACTGCGACGGCGCTGACGCCGCGTCAGCAGGATGTGCTGCGCTTGATCGCGCAAGGCAAGACCAACAAGGAAATCGCCCGTGAACTGGATATTTCGCCGTTCACGGTGCGTATCCATGTGTCGTCGTTGTTGCGCACACTGGACGTACCGACGCGGGCGGCGGCGGCGGTCAAGTACTCGGGGTTGTGAAGCGCTTTACGGGTCAACCTGCGCCATCAGATCCGGCACCGACTCCGGCCGTTTCGCATAACGCTGCGCCAGCACCGCGCAGACCATCAGTTGAATCTGGTGGAACAACATCAGCGGCAAGATCAGCACGCCGATGGTGCTGCCGGCAAACAGCACCTGAGCCATCGGCACGCCAGTGGCCAGGCTCTTTTTCGAGCCGCAGAACAGAATGGTGATGCGGTCTTCCTGATTGAAGCCGAACGCTTTGCTCAACAAAGTCGATGCCACCAGAACCAGCGTCAGGAGGATGCAGCAGACCACCACTAGGCCAAGCAACTCGAACAGCGGAATCTGCTGCCAGATGCCTTCGTTGACCGCTTCGCTGAACGCGCCGTAAACCACCAGCAGGATCGACCCCTGATCAACGAATTTCAGCCAGTTTTTGTTGCGCCCTACCCACGCGCCGATCCAGCGTCGAGCGATCTGCCCGGCAATGAACGGCAGCAGCAATTGCACGCTGATTTTCACGATCGCATCGAGGGTCGAGCCGCCGTCGCCATGAACGTTGAGCAGCAGCGTCACCAGCAAGGGAGTGAGGAAAATCCCGAACAGGCTGGACGCCGCCGCACTGCAGATCGCCGCCGGAATATTGCCTCGCGCCAGCGAAGTGAAAGCGATGGCAGACTGCACGGTGGCCGGCAATGCGCACAGGTAAAGCATGCCCATGTACAACTGATCGCCGATCAGCGGTGACAACAACGGTTTCAACGCCAAGCCGAGAATCGGAAACAGTACGAAGGTCAGGCCAAACACCAGCAGATGCAAACGCCAATGGCCGGCGCCGGCGATGATCGATTCGCGGGACAGCTTGGCACCGTGCAGGAAAAACAGCAGGGCGATGGCGATATTGGTCAGCCAGCCGAAGCCGACCGCGACCTGGCCGCTGGCAGGCAGAAAGCTGGCCAGAAGGACAACGCCGATCAACGTCAGCGTGAAGTTATCGGGCAAAAAACGTGGGCGCGTCATGAGATTCATCCGGGGGTTGCCAGTGCGTGCCGACGACTCTAACGTGACTGGCAATTACCGACTAACGCCGAAGAGCCGCAAGATGCCGCCTAAAGGACATGCCAAAAGCGTCCGTCGCAGCGTTCCCGGGCTGCCCAGCCTGCCGCGCCCCGTGTATGGACGCACCGAATCGCTGCCCAATCGCGCCCTCACCCGCCGCCACAGTCATCCGTGGGTGCAGTTGTCCTATGCGATTCAGGGCGTGCTCGAAGTGCAGACCAGTGCCGGCCGCTTCGTCGCGCCGCCGGAGCGTGCGGTATGGATTCCTGCCGGTGTACCGCACCGCGTCTTCAGCGCGCCACACACGGAAATGCGCAGCCTGTACATCGACAGCAGCGTCACCGGTTGGGCGGCCGAACATTGCCATGTGCTCGGCGTCAGCGATTTGCTCAGGGAGTTGATCCGCGCCTTCAGTCAGGTGCCGGTGGAATACGACGAAGGTGGCCCCGACGGACGCCTGGCTCAGGTGATCCTCGATCAACTGGCCGACGCGCCGACCATCGACTTGATGCTGCCGCTGCCGCAAGACGCTCGCCTGAAGCAGATCTGCCAGAGCCTGGAGCAACACCCGGAACAGCAGACCACTCTGAGCCACTGGAGCGACCAGTTCGGCGTCACCGAAAAGACCCTGACGCGCCTGTTTCTGCGCGACACCGGCCTGACCTTTCGCGCCTGGCGCCAGCGCCTGCGCCTGCTGGGTGCGCTGACGCCGCTGGAACAAGGTGAGCGCGTGACCGATGTCGCGCTGGCGTGCGGTTACGACTCGACATCGGCGTTTATCGCCGCGTTTCGCCAGCAATTTGGTGAGACCCCGGGGGAGTTTTTTCGCTGACACTTCGTTTTTGCCGAACTGTCAGTCAGAAATAAACGATTTTTCTTAGTCACAAATCCGTCGCTAGCATGGCCCCGTCTGACTTGATCAAGCCATGAACACAACTCCCAGCCAACGGTGATCCCTGTGGGAGCGGGCTTGCTCGCAAATGCAGTCTGTCAGTCAACACTCGCGAGCAAGCCCGCTCCCACAGGTTTCTGTGCCGGAGCCGGGAACGGTGATAACGCTGCAAAAGACAGGGAGCGTGACATGCCTGCCACGAACATCAATATCGGCGAACCCTGGATGTGGGGCGCCTTCATCGTCTTCGTTCTCGCCATGCTGGCCCTGGACTTGTTTGTCTTCGGTGGGCGCAAGGCGCACCGGGTCTCGGTGCGGGAAGCGTCGGCCTGGGTGGTTGCCTGGTGCCTGCTGGCGCTGAGTTTTGCCGGGTTGCTCTGGTGGTATCTGCACGGCGAATTCGGCGGTGAAATCGCCCGGCAGAAAACCCTGGAGTTTCTCACCGGTTATCTGATCTAGCAGTCGCTGTCGATCGACAACATGTTCGTCTTCGTGATGATTTTCAGCTATTTCGCCGTGCCGCCGGAATTGCAACGACGCGTGCTGCTGTACGGCGTGCTGGGCGCGATTGTCATGCGCGCGATCATGATTTTTGCCGGTGTGTGGCTGGTCTCACAGTTCGAATGGCTGCTCTATGCCTTTGGCGTATTCCTGATCATTACGGGGATCAAGATGCTGGTGTTCGCTGATCATCAACCGGATCTGGACAAAAACCCGTTGTTACGCTGGGTTCGCGGGCATATGCGCATCACCAGCGGCTTTCACGGCGAGAAGTTTTTCATCCTGCAGAACGGCGTGCGCTGGGCAACGCCGATGTTTCTGGTGCTGGTGCTGATCGAGGCCAGCGACTTGATGTTCGCGGTCGACAGTATCCCGGCAATCTTCGCCGTGACCACCGACCCGTTCATTGTTTTTACCTCAAACATCTTCGCGATCATGGGCCTGCGCGCGCTGTACTTCCTGCTGGCGGACATGGCTGATCGCTTTCACCTGCTCAAATACGGGCTGGCGATCGTGCTGGTATTTATTGGCGGCAAGATGGTGCTGATGCCATGGTTCCACATGCCCGTGGAATGGTCGCTGGCGGTGGTGGGTTCGGTGATTCTCGGGTCGGTACTGTTGAGTCTGGTGACCACCCGCGAGGCAGAACGCCGCACCGAATGACACCACCTGACACCTTGTGGGAGCGGGCTTGCTCGCGAAGGCGTCGGATCAGTCAACATTTACATCGACTGCCACTGCGCTTTCGCGAGCGAGCTCGCTCCCACAGGGATTTCGTACAGCCGATACTTATTTATCGGACTTGATACTGGTCCACACCCGCGTGCGCACCCGCTCCATTTTCTGCGGCAACGGCTGCACCACATACAGGGTTTTCAGCGCTTCGCTGGTCGGGGTCAGGTTGGGGTTGTCGGTGATGTCCTTGTTGACCAGCGGCATCGAGTCCTTGTTGGCATTCGGATAGCCGAGGAAATCGCTGATCGGTGCGATCACTTTCGGGTCGAGCAAGTGATTGAGGAACTCATGCGCCTCGGCGACGTTCTTCGCGCTTTTGGGAATGGCGAACGTGTCGAACCAGATCGGTGCGCCCTCCTTCGGCAAACGCCAGTCGACCACGACGCCGTTGCCCGCCTCTTTGGCGCGATTGCCGAACTGGTAGAAGCTGCCGGAATAACCGATCGCCACGCAGATGTCGCCGTTGGCAATGTCGGTCATGTACTTGGCCGAGTTGAAATAGGTCACGTACGGGCGAATCTTCATCATCAAGGCCTTGGCCTTTTCATAATCCGCCGGGTTCTGGCTGTTCGGATCGAGGCCCAGATAATGCAGGGCCAGCGGCAGGATCTCCGAAGGTGAATCGAGCATCGCCACCCCACAGGCCTTGAGCTTTTCCATGTTCTGGGGCTTGAACACCAGATCCCAACTGTCCACGGGTGCGTTATCTCCCAATGCAGCCTTGACCTTGGCCGGGTTGAAGCCAATCAGCACGGTGCCGTACATGTATGGCATGCCGTACTGGTTGCCGGGGTCGTTGGCGTCAAGCAATTTGAGCAGGGCTGGATCCTGGTGCTGCCAGTTCGGCAGTTTCGACTTGTCGAGTTTCTGGAACACGCCGGCCTTGATCTGGGTTTCGAGGAACTGGTTAGACGGCACCACGAGGTCGTAACCGGAGTTGCCGGTGAGCAGTTTGGCTTCAAGGGATTCGTTGGTGTCGAAGGTGTCCCAGGTCACTTTGATCTTGCTTTGCTCGGCGAAATCCTTGGGCACTGACGGCAGGATGTAATCCGCCCAGTTGTACACCCGCAGTTCGCGCTGCTCGGCCTGGACGGCGCTGGCCAGCAGCGTCAAGCCACACACGGTGGCGCCCAGAATACGTTTGATCGTGACCATGGTTGTTTCCCCGAATGCGACGTGAGATCGATGGTTTTTATGTTCTGTACACGGCAGTGGCTGTAAGGATAGCCAAGGGCAAAAAAGGTCGAGCCTGTTGTTATGGTTTCGATTCTTGCTGACAGCGTAGCGCGTTGACAGTAGGCGGCAGGCCAAAAGGGGATCGATATGGCCAATTTCCGTGACCGCTGAAATACGCACACAAAAATGCCCGGCGCTGGGCCGGGCATTGCTGTGTTGCCGTTTGGATCAGTCGGTATAGCCGAGTCTGGCCGCCCTGCTCTGCTGCGCCTGACCGCGAGTTGCCAGGCAGTAATACAGCGGCACGGTGACCACCAGGCCAACCAGCCACGACAGGTCGGCGCCCTCGACCAGATTGGCGTACGGCCCGACGTACAGCGAGGTGTTGGCAAAGGGCAGCTGCACGATGATGCCGATGCAATAGGCAATGATTGCGTGCAGGTTGAAACGCCCGTAGATGCCGCCGTCGGCGCGGAAGATAGAGGTGATGTCGTAGTTGCCGCGCTTGATCAGGTAGAAGTCGATCAGGTTGATCGACGCCCACGGCACCAGCACCAGCAACAGCGCCAGAATCAACCCGATGAATTCGGAAATGAAATCCGCCGAAGCGCCGAGGGCGACCACGCAGCATCCAGCCAGGATCACGCTCGACAGCACCACGCGCACCTTGATGCTGGGCGTCCACTGGCTGGCGAAAGTCTGGATCGAGGTGATGATCGACAGCACCGCGCCATACAGATTCAGCGCGTTGTGGCTGATGATGTTGAGCAGAAACAGCACCATCAGAATCGGCCCCAGCCAACCGGTGGACTGTTTGACTGCCGCCATCGCTTCGGTGCCTTCCGGCGTCGCCAGCACGGCCACTGCGCCAAAGCTGAACGACAGAACCGTGCCCAGCGTCGCGCCCAGATACGTCGCCCAAAAGGGTTTGGCGATGCCGATGTCTGCCGGCAGATAACGGGAGTAGTCGGAGACGTAGGGCGAGAAACTGATCTGCCAGATGATCCCCAGCGACACTGTCGCCAGCCAGCCGGAGACATTGAAGCTGCCGCGCGTCAGAAAGTCTGCCGGCAAGTCATGGGCGAAAATGTAGATGAACCCGGCGAGCAACGCGCCGCCCATCACCCAGGTGCCGATGCGGTTGAGCGTGTGAATGAAGTTGTAGCCGATCACGCCGATCGCTGTAGCGGCCAGCGCGCCGATCAGAATGCTCAGCGGCGCTGGCACCGAGGGCGCAATGCCGACAATGGATTTGCCGGCCAGCACGATGTTGGAAATGAAAAAACCGATGTAGATGATCGCCGCGAAGAACACGATCAGCAGCGCGCCATAACGGCCGAACTGGCCGCGACTCTGGACCATTTGCGGAATGCCCATGCGCGGGCCCTGGGCCGACGCCAGCGCGATCACCACGCCGCCGATCATGTGCCCCAGCGCAATCGCCAGCAGCCCCCAGAACAGATTGAGATGGAACACCTGAACCACCATGGCGCCGGTGACGATGGGCAGTGGCGCGATGTTGGTGCTGAACCAAAGAGTGAACAGATCGCGGGCCTTCCCGTGGCGTTCCGCGAGTGGGACGTAATCGACCGTATGATTCTCGATCAACGGATCTTGCCGGGACATCTGGGACATATGCATGAACTCGAGTTTGTCTGTTTTTATCTTTGTATGAAGCCAAACCGGGAGGACTCTTGGGTCGCCCCTCAGATGCAGACCATATTATGGTATTCCAAACTTTGCACAAGCCTGATCCGCTGATTCTGTCGCTCTCTGATCCGCTATCCTCGCTGATCCCGCCCCTGCACGGCTAGCTGAAAGCCCCGTAAACATTGAGTTTCCGACGAAAGTCGCACGTTTATCGGTTCATCGGAAAAGCCCTTGCAAGATATGTATTACGGTATACCATCAGACCTACAAACCATAAAAACCGCGTCACACCACCCGAGGACCACCCAATGATCGATGCTGCCATTTACAAACAAGTCATGGGCTCGTTCCCGTCAGGCGTCACCGTTATCACCACGCTGGACGACGACGGTCAGATCGTCGGCCTGACCGCCAGCGCGTTCAGCTCGCTGTCGATGGACCCGGCGCTGGTGCTGTTCTGCCCCAACTACAGCTCCGACTCCTACCCCGTGCTGATCAAGAACAAGCGTTTTGCAATTCACCTGTTATCAAGCATGCAGCAAAGCGAAGCCTATGCCTTCGCCCGCAAAGGCAAGGACAAGGCGCAGGGCATCGAGTGGACGTTGAGCGCACTGGGCAACCCGATCCTCGCCAATGCGACGGCGGTGATCGAATGCGAGTTGTGGCGTGAATACGAAGGTGGCGACCACGCGATCATGGTCGGCGCGGTGAAGAACCTGATCGTCCCCGAGCAAGTCGCCGGGCCGCTGGTGTATTGCCACGGCAAGATGGGCGCGTTGCCGGTTGTGGCGTAAGTCCATCGGCGCTCAGAGATCCAATGTGGGAACGAGCTTGCTCGCTCCCACGTTTTTTTGGATTGCTGGTGGTTACGGACTACGTACGAAACCGGCTCACCAGCTGATTCAAGGTCTGCGACAAGGCCGTCAAATTCTGCGCATCCTGGCGAGTCGAATCCGCCAGGCTCGCCACCAACTGCGCATCGCCATGAATCTGGCTGATGTGCCGATTGATGTCCTCTGCCACTTGATGCTGTTCCTCCGCCGCCGTGGCGATTTGCGTGTTCATGTCGCGGATCACGTCGACCGATTCACGGATCAATTCAAAACTCGTCCGCGCCTCGTTGATCGACACCACGGTTTGCTGCGAGACCTCGAGGCTGGCGTGCATTTGCTTGCCCATCTGATGGGTGCGCCGCGCCAGATTACCCAGCAGTGCGTCAATCTCACCGGTTGAATCCGACGTGCGTTTGGCCAGCGCGCGAACTTCATCCGCGACCACGGCAAAGCCCCTGCCCTGTTCACCGGCGCGCGCGGCTTCGATGGCGGCGTTGAGCGCGAGCAGATTGGTTTGCTCGGCAATCGAGCGGATCGTGCCGAGAATCGACTGAATGTCGTTACTGTCCTGCTCCAATTGCTGCATCGACTCGGCGCTGTGGCCGATCTCCTGACTCAAGCGCCCGACGTTGCTCACCGCCGCGTCGATCTGTTGCTGCCCGGTGTGTGCCTGGCGCTGACCGTTGTCTGCCGAGTCGGCGGCCTGACTGCACGAGCGCGCAACCTCATTGGAGGTGGCGACCATTTCGTGGAACGCGGTCGACACCATGTCCACCGCCTCACGCTGACGCGAAGCGACGTCGGCCATTTCCGCCGAGACTTCGGTGGCGCTGCCGGAGCTGCTGTGAATCTGCCCTGCCGCCTGGCCGATGCGTTGAATCAGCGTACGAATCGCTTCAAGAAACTGGTTGAACCAGCCGGCCAGTTGCGCGGTTTCATCCTGCCCGCGTACTTCCAGTCGCGCAGTGAGATCGCCCTCGCCTTGTGCGATGCCTTCGAGACCACTCGCCACGCCGCGAATCGGCTTGACCATCAGCCCGGCGAACCAAGCACCAGCCATCGCAAACAACAGTGCGCAAACCACAGCGATCGCGCCGATCAGCCAGGTCAAACGCGTCGCCCCAGCCATCACTTCACTGGCTTTTACCAAGCCCACAAAGCGCCAGCCCAATGCCTGCGACGGCCAGACCAGCGCCATGTAATCCTCGCCGGCCAACTGCACCTCAACCAGCCCTTTGCCCGCCTCGGCCAGTTGCTGATAACCATCGCCGAGATCGCTGAGTTTCTTGAAGTTGTGCGCCGGATCGCTAGGGTCCACCAGCACGGTGTTATTGGCTTCCATCAGCATCAGATAACCGCTCTCGCCGAGGCGGATCTGCTTGACCAGATCGGTCAATTGCTTGAGCGACACATCGATGTTGACCACACCGGCATTGCTCCCCAACTGGTTGTTGAAGCTGCGCACGGTGCTCACCAGCACCACGTCATCCGCCGCCCAGTAATAGGCCTCGGTGCGCAGGGTTTGGCCAGGATTGGCCATCGCGGTTTTGTACCAGGGGCGGGTGCGCGGATCGTAGTTGGCCAACTTCGCATCGCCCGGCCAGAACAGATAACCGCCCTGCTCGGTGCCGACAGACAGATAGGTATAGGCCGGGTGCGCCTTGGCCAGGCCGTCGAAAAGCCTGAACAGTTGTTGGTCCTGCGGCCCCATCGGCACTTGCGCGGCGTCGCTGCTCAGGTAGCGTTTGAGGCTGGCGTCGATGCTCTGCAGTTGTGGATGCTCGGCCAGGTAAGCAACGTTCTGGCTGATGCCCTCGAAGAACAGCTGCATCGCGTTTTCCACCTGACGCACCTCGCGCCCGGTGCTGTCGGTAAAGGTGTCGCGCGCGCCCTCGCGGACATTGAGGATGATCAGCGCTGCCACCAGTAACACCGGCAGGCTGGCGATTACCGCAAACGCCAGAGTCAGTTTTTGTTTTATGTTCATTGCTTGCGCCTTCCTTGTTCGAAGTGTCGGTCAGAAATATTTTGCGGATATTCCGTATTATGGTATACCAATATTCAATCAACCGAACAGCCGTCCTCGAAGGCGTGCTTGAATGGTGAGAAGACTCGCGAGCGCACAGCGCTCACGTCAGTTCGACAGGCCCGCACACGACCGGCCAATTACAAAAGACTCGAGGTAGCGTCATGAAATTTTCCCTGTTCGTACACATGGAACGCTGGGACGAAAGCGTCAGCCACCGCCAACTGTTCGAAGACCTGACCGAACTGACCCTGATGGCCGAGGCTGGCGGTTTCAGCACCGTGTGGATCGGCGAACACCACGCCATGGAATACACCATTTCCCCAAGCCCGATGCCGCTGCTGGCCTACCTCGCAGCAAAAACCACGACCATCCACCTCGGCGCCGGCACCATCATCGCGCCGTTCTGGCACCCGCTGCGCGTCGCCGGTGAATGCGCCCTGCTCGACGTGATCAGCAACGGCCGCATGGAAGTCGGCCTCGCACGCGGCGCCTATCAAGTTGAGTTCGACCGCATGGCCGGCGGCATGCCCGCCTCCAGCGGCGGCCAGGCCCTGCGCGAAATGGTCCCGGTAGTCCGCGCCCTGTGGCAAGGCGACTACGCCCACGACGGCGACATCTGGAAATTCCCCACCTCCACCAGCGTGCCGAAGCCGATCCAGAAGCCCAACCCGCCGATGTGGATCGCCGCCCGCGACCCGGATTCGCACAACTTCGCCGTGGCCAACGGCTGCAACGTGATGGTCACGCCATTGATGAAGGGCGACGAAGAAGTCCTCGACCTGAAGAACAAATTCCAGACCGCACTGGACAACAACCCAGACGTACCGCGCCCGCAATTGATGGTGCTGCGCCACACCCACGTTCACACCGCCGACGACCCGGACGGCTGGCAAGTCGGCGCCAAAGCTATCTCACGTTTCTACCGCACGTTCGATGCGTGGTTTGGCAACAAGCAAACGCCGGTCAATGGCTTCCTCGCGCCGAGCCCGGAAGAGAAATTTGCCGGGCGTCCGGAGTTTGAGCTGGAGAGCCTGCACAAGACCGCGATGATCGGTACGCCGGAAGAGATCATTCCGCGGATCAAGTACTACCAGGAACTGGGCGTGGATGAGTTCAGTTTCTGGTGCGACAACAGCTTGCCGCATGAAGAGAAGAAGAAATCGCTGGAGTTGTTTATCAAGCATGTGGTGCCGGCGTTTCGCTAGAAACTTGCCAATCCTTGGACATTGAAAAAGGGCGACTCCGCTGGGAGTTCGCCCTTTTTCAATTCTGTAATGTCGAGCTGAAATACTCACCGAGCAACCTAAGACACTTCTCTTGCGCCAAACCAGCACTTGCGTACAAGTGTCCTTCGCGTTTTGCGCGGATAGTAGCCGTTGCCATTCGGCATCCATTCAAGCCCATAGACATCACAAGGAGTTTGCATGAGCACCTTCAAAACCCAAGACGGCACCGAGATCTATTACAAGGACTGGGGCAGCGGCGAGCCCGTGCTGTTCAGCCACGGCTGGCCGCTGGATGCCGACATGTGGGAATACCAGATGGAATACCTGAGCAGTCGCGGCTACCGCACCATCGCCTTCGACCGCCGTGGTTTCGGCCGCTCCGATCAACCATGGACCGGCTACGACTACGACACCTTTGCCGATGACATCGCAGGTTTGATCAACCATCTGGACCTGCGCGACGTGACCCTGGTCGGTTTTTCCATGGGTGGCGGCGACGTCAGCCGCTACATCGCCCGCCACGGCAGCGAGCGTGTTGCCGGCCTGGTATTGCTCGGTGCGGTCACGCCGCTGTTCGGCAAGAAAGCCGACTTCGCCGACGGCGTCGACAAATCGGTATTCGACGGCATCAAGGCTGGCCTGCTGAAGGATCGTGCGCAGTTCATCGCCGACTTCAACACGCCGTTCTACGGCATCAATCAGGGCCAGAAAATCTCTGACGGCGTGCTCACGCAAACCCTGAACATCGCGCTGATGGCATCGCTCAAGGGCACCGTCGATTGCGTGACCGCGTTCTCGGAAACCGACTTCCGCCCGGACATGGCCAAGATCGACGTGCCGACCCTGGTGATCCATGGCGACGGCGACCAGATCGTGCCCTTCGAAACCACCGGCAAGCAGGCGGCCGCGCAAATCAAAGGCGCCGAGTTGAAGGTTTACGCCGGCGCGCCGCACGGGTTTGCCGTCACCCATGCGCAGGCGTTGAATAAGGATCTGCTGGCGTTCCTCAAGCGCTGATTTCCACCCGGTGAAATCGTTCAGTAAACGCTGATTAACCGAGGCCCGCGCAATGCGGGCCTTGTGTTTTGCGCTATGGTATTTTTTCTGCGTCCGACATCTGGAGACAAGGAGATCCCATGCTGCGAATACTCGGCAAAGCCTCATCGATCAATGTGCGCAAAGTGCTGTGGACCTGTGCCGAACTGAACATCCCGTTCGAGCGTGAAGACTGGGGTTCGGGTTTCAAGTCGCCAAACACGCCTGAGTTTCTCGCGCTCAACCCCTGCGCCATGGTGCCGGTCATTCAGGATGGCGATTTCACTTTGTGGGAATCCAACACGATCATTCGTTATCTGGCGACGCGTTACGGCGGCGCGCATTTGTATCCCGCTGAGCCGATCGCCCGGGCGCGGGTTGATCAGTGGATCGATTGGCAGGCCTCGGAGCTGAATCGCTCGTGGTCGTATCCGCTGATGGCGCTGGTGCGCAAGTCGCCGGATTATCAGAATCGCGACGCATTGGCCGCCGGTTGCCGGGACTGGACGCGGAACATGGAAATCCTCGATCGCCAACTGGAGAAAACCGGCGCTTACGTCGGTGGCGAGCAGTTTTCCCTGGCGGATATCCCGATCGGGCTGTCGGTCAATCGCTGGTTCGAAACGCCGCTCGATCATGCGGATTTTGCTGCGGTGCGGGCCTACTACGATCGTTTGAACCAGCGCGATGGTTATCGTTTGTATGGGCGCAATGGCACGCCATAAAGACACGCTTGATCAGGCTTGCTCGCGCACCACGCCACGCTCCTCAAGCAAACGCACAAACATGCTCAGACTGCGCGACACCGTACCCCGGCGCCACACCAGCCAGGTGGTCAGATAGCGGAAGTCCGCGGTCAGCGGCCAGACGCTGACCGTCGCGCTGCCGGGCATGCTCTGCAGCATTTTGCGCGGCATCAGTGCCAAGCCGGCACCGGCGCTGACGCAGGCGAGCATGCCGTGGTAGGACTCCATTTCGAAAATCTTGCCCGGTACGGCGGCGTCGCTGCCAAACCATTTTTCGAAATGATGACGGTAGGAACAGTTGGATCGGAAAGCGTAGATATTTTCACCGTTCACATCCGCCGCGCGCTCGACCGGTGAATGATTGAGCGGCGCGATGATGACCATTTCCTCTTCGAAGGCCGGCACGCCTTCCAGCGCCGGATGCAGCACCGGGCCGTCGACAAATGCCGCAGCCAGACGCCCGGACAGCACGCCGTCGATCATCGTCCCCGATGGCCCGGTGGAAAGATCGAGGTCGACCTTCGGATGCTGCTGGTTGTACGCCGCCAGCAGTTCGGGAATGCGCACCGCCGCGGTACTTTCCAGCGAGCCCAGAGGGAACGCGCCCTGGGGTTCTTCTCCCGCCACTGTGGCCCGCGCTTCCTGTACCAGATCGAGAATGCGCCGCGTGTACTCAAGAAAACTCCACCCGGCCGGTGACAGGCGCAGACGGCTTTTCTCCCGGATAAACAGATCGACGCCGAGGTCCTGCTCCAGCTGTTTGATCCGCGTTGTCAGGTTCGACGGCACGCGATGGATCTGCGTGGCGGCAGCGCTGATGCTGCCGTGTTCGGCCACAGCCTTGAAGATTTCCAGTTGCACCAGATCCACAGTCATTCTCCAATCGTGAAGGAAACGATCTTTATTATTCAGTTTCCAGAAAACAAACGCCACCCTACTCTAGGCCCATCCGACGAACCTGCAGGACAAAGTCATGAGCCAGATTTCCAGCCAGACCCACGCCATCTCGATCAACCCCGCCACCGGCGAGCAGATCGGTCACTACGCGTTCGAATCCGCCGCTGCCCTTGATGCAGCACTGACCCGCGCCGCCTATGGCTTCGGCAAGTGGAAGCGCAAGCCGCTGCAGGACCGTTCGCGCCTACTGACCGCCCTCGCCGGCGCGCTGCGTGAAACCGCCGAAGCCATGGCGACGATGATCACTCGGGAAATGGGCAAGCCGATCGCTCAGGCTCGTGGCGAAATCGAGAAGTGCGCCAAGCTCTGCGAGTGGTACGCCGAACACGGCCCGGCCATGCTCGACGCCGAGGCCACTCAGGTCGAAGGCGGCAAGGCGCGCATTGAGTACCGCCCGCTGGGACCGATTCTGGCAGTGATGCCGTGGAACTTCCCGATCTGGCAGGTGCTGCGCGGCGCGGTGCCGACGCTGATCGCCGGCAACACCTACGTGCTCAAGCACGCGCCGAACGTGATGGGCAGCGCTTACCTGTTGCGCGATGCGTTTGTTCGCGCCGGTTTTCCCGAGGGCGTGTTTGAAGTGATCAACGTCACCCAGGAAGGCGTTTCCAGCGCCATTGCCGATTCGCGCATCGCCGCTGTGACGCTGACCGGCAGCGTCCGCGCCGGTATGGCCATCGGCGCTCAGGCCGGTGCGGCGTTGAAGAAGTGCGTGCTGGAACTCGGCGGCTCCGATCCGTTCATCGTGCTCAACGATGCTGATCTGGATGAGGCGGTGCACGCGGCGGTGGTCGGTCGCTATCAAAACTCTGGCCAAGTCTGCGCGGCTGCCAAGCGCTTGATTATCGAACAAGGTGTGGTGGAAGAATTCACCCGCAAGTTTGTTGAAGCTACGCACCAGTTGAAGATGGGCGATCCGCTCAACGCCGACACCTATATCGGGCCGATGGCGCGTTTCGATCTGCGTGATGAACTCGATCAGCAAGTGCGCGACACCCTTGAAGAAGGCGCGACGCTGCTGCTCGGCGGAAGAAAAGCCGAGGGCGCCGGCAATTACTACGAACCGACTGTGCTGGCCGATGTGACCGACCGCATGACCTCGTTCAAGCAAGAGCTGTTCGGCCCGGTTGCCTCGATCATCACCGCCCGCGATTGTGCGCACGCCGTAGCCTTGGCCAATGACAGCGATTTCGGCCTGACCGCCACGATCTACACCGCCAACGTCGCGCTGGCTGAACAATTGACCAGCGAACTGGAGACCGGCGGTGTATTCATCAACGGCTACTCCGCCAGCGACCCGCGCGTGACCTTTGGCGGCGTGAAGAAGAGCGGCTTCGGTCGTGAGCTGTCGCACTTTGGCGTACGGGAATTCTGCAACGCGCAGACCGTGTGGCTGGATCGTAAATAATCCAGACACGCTGAAGGCCTGCTCGCGAGAGCGTCCCGTCAGTCACCGCTGCATCGCCTGACATACCCTCTTCGCGAGCAAGCCCGCTCCCACCCGGGAACCGCAGCGTCTATTGGGGCGCAACATATTTCCATTGTGGGAGCGGGCTTGCTCGCGAAAGCATTCGGTCAGTCACCGCTGCATCGCCTGACATACCCGCTTCGCGAGCAAGCCCGCTCCCTCCCGGGAACCGCAGCGTCTACTGGGGCGCAACATATTTCCATTGTGCGAGCGGGCTTGCTCGCGAAAGCATTCGGTCAGTCACCGCTGCATCGCCTGACATACCCGCTTCGCGAGCAAGCCCGCTCCCACCCGGGAACCGCAGCGTCTATTGGGGCGCAACACATTTCCATTGTGGGAGCGGGCTTGCTCGCGAAAGCATTCGGTCAGTCACCGCTGCATCGCCTGACATACCCTATTCGCGAGCAAGCCCGCTCCCATCCGGGATCCGCAGCGCTTATTGGGGCGCAACACATTTCCATTGTGGGAGCGGGCTTGCTCGCGAAAGCATTCGGTCAGTCACCGCTGCATCGCCTGACATACCCTCTTCGCGAGCAAGCCCGCTCCCATCCGGGATCCGCAGCGCTTATTGGGGCGCAACATATTTCCATTGTGCGAGCAACTCGTCAGCATCGAGGTTGCCCATCGGCTCCAGCCTTCTATAGTGAACAGGTCCGCCTTGCCCTTGAGCGCTGTCCATGGTCACCACCGAACACCTGATCATCTGCGAGCACTGTGACTGCGTGTACGAAAAGGTCGTGCTCGCCAAGCATCAGAAAACCCTGTGCGTGCGTTGCGGTGGTGTACTGCAGCGCTTCAACGGGCTGACCATCGAGCAGCGTCTGGCGCTGACGTTCACGGCGGCGATGCTGTGGCTGTTCGCCAATTTCTACCCGGTGATGAGCATCAGCCTCAAAGGCATGAAAAACAGTGCGACGCTGTGGGATTCGGTGCTCGCGCTGAGCCAGGGACCGATTACTTTCATCGCCATGGTCGCGGCGATTGCAATCATCATTGCCCCGGCCTTTCAGCTGGTGTTGCTGATCTGGGTGCTGAGTTTTGCCCTCGGCCTGCGCAGGGCACCGGGGTTCAATCTGTGCATGCGCTGGCTGGAAACCCTGCGGCCGTGGAGCATGCTTGAAGTGTGTCTGCTGGGGGCGATGGTTGCGGTGTTCAAACTGGCCGGCCTGCTCGATGTGCTGCCCGGGATCGGCCTGTTCGCCCTGGCGGTGCTGAGCCTGATGATGATCCGCATTGCCGGCCGCGACATCCGCGAACTCTGGGACATTTTATGAAGCGTCCACCGACTGCCAGCGAACTCAACCTGTGCCTGTGTCACAGCTGTGGCCTGGCCTGTGACATGACCGACGAGCCACACGAATGCCCGCGCTGCGACGCGCCGCTGCATCGGCGCAAGACCAATTCGCTGACGCGCACCTGGGCGTACATGCTCGCCGCGCTGGCCTTTTATGTTCCAGCCAATCTGCTCCCGGTGATGAACACGATGATGCTCGGCAACGGCGCCGACAGCACGATCATGAGCGGCGTGCTGGAGTTCTGGGAGGCCGGGGCGTGGGACATTGCCTTGATCATTTTCATCGCCAGCATCGCGGTACCGGGAGTCAAATTCGTCGCCCTGACCTTGCTGCTGGTCACGGTGCAGCGAAACAGCGATTGGGCGCGCAAGGAGCGTTCGAAGCTGTACCGCTTCGTCGAGCTGATCGGCTATTGGTCGATGCTCGACGTGCTGGTGGTCGCACTGGTCGCAGCGCTGGTGAAATTCCAGGCGCTGGGCGATATCGAGCCACGACCGGGAATCCTGTTCTTTGGCCTGGTCGTGGTGTTCACCATGCTCGCTGCGATGAGTTTCGACCCGCGTCTGATCTGGGACAAGGACACCAGCGACACGATCAGCGACGCAGCGTCTCCAACAACACCTGCAACGGATGACGCAGCGCCTGAGCCGACTGGCGCTTGACCTGGCTGCGGCAGGAATAGCCGGTCGCCAACGCCTCGCCCTGCTCCGCCACTGCTTGGATCTGACGCGCCCACGACTGCTCATAGATGAGCGCTGAAGTCTGCCGGTTGCGCGCTTCATGGCCGTAAGTGCCGGACATGCCGCAGCAACCGGTGGCTTGTGTGGCGAGCTTCAGACCAGCACGTTCGAAGACCTGTTCCCACTGGCGGGTCGCGGCCGGCGCGTTGGTTTTCTCCGTGCAATGGGCGAGCAGACGGAACGCTTTGGGCTGAACCTCAGGCGCCTGCTCCGGCATGACCTTGAGTAACCATTCCTGCACCAGCGCGACTTCTGGACATTCATTCAGGCCCGGCACTTTCAGGTATTCCTGGCGATAGACCAGAGTCATCGCCGGATCCAGCCCCAGCAAGGGCACTCCGGACTGCGCCAGCGCCTGCAATTGCCCAGCGTTGCGCAACGCCGCGCGATTGAACGCCGAGAGAAAGCCCTGCACATGCAGCGGTTTGCCATTGGCGCTGAACGGTGCGAGATAGACCTGATAACCCAGACGCGAAATCAGCTCGACCAGATCCGCCAACAGCGGCGCTTCGAAGTAGCGGGTGAAGGCGTCCTGCACGATCACCACGCTGCGTTCGCGTTGCTGCGGGGTGAGCGCCGACAGCGCCGCAACGGTCGCGGGCTGCACCCGCCAACGGCGCAGCGCAGCGTGGAAATCGAAGCGGCTGAGCAACGGCACATCGACCATGCCCCCGACCCGCGCCAAGGCACTGCGCACCCGGTCCGCGCCCATCAAACCGTTGTACAGCGCCGGAATCCGCGCCATGTACGGGATGGTGTACTCCAGCGAGGCGATCAGATAATCCCGTGCCGGACGCAGGTAGCGGCTGTGATACAGCTCGAGAAAGCGCGAGCGAAATTCCGGCACGTTAACCTTCACCGGGCACTGCCCCGCGCAGGATTTGCAGGCCAGGCAACCGGCCATGGCGTCGTACACTTCATGGGAAAAGTCTGCCGACGGATCGCGACTGTTGCGCCAGCGCTGCCACAGCGTGCGGAAAAACGCCGGTTTGCGGATCGCATCCGACAGCACGTCGACACCCGCCTCGCCCTGCAACCGCAGCCATTCGCGAATCAGCGAGGCACGCCCCTTGGGCGACTGCGCACGTTCGCGGGTGGCTTTCCACGACGGGCACATGGCGTCATCAGGATCGAAGTTGTAGCAGGCGCCGTTGCCATTGCAGTGCATGGCCGCGCCGTAGCTTTGCCAGACTTTCTCGTCGATTTGCCGATCAAGCTCACCGCGCAGAGTCACTTCATCGATCTTCAGCAGCGCTGCACCGCTGTTCGCTGGCGTGGCGATTTTACCCGGGTTGAACTGGTTGAACGGGTCGAACGCCGCTTTCAAGGCTTGCAGCGCCGGGTACAACTCGCCGAAGAATGCCGGCGCATACTCCGAACGCAGGCCCTTGCCGTGTTCACCCCAAAGCAGGCCGCCGTAGCGCTGGGTCAGTGCGGCGACGCCATCGGACACCGGGCGCACCAACGCCGCTTGCAGCGGGTCTTTCATGTCGAGAATCGGCCGCACGTGCAGTACGCCGGCGTCGACATGGCCGAACATGCCGTACTGCAAATCATGGCTGTCGAGCAGGTCGCGCAGCTCAGCGATGTATTCAGCCAGGTGCTGCGGCGGCACGGCGGTGTCTTCGACGAAAGGCTGCGGACGGGCCTCGCCGGCGACGTTGCCAAGCAGGCCCACCGCACGTTTGCGCATGCCGTAGACCTTGTTTACCGCTGCTTGACCGACCGCCAGCGTATGGCCCAGACGCTCCACCGTGCGGTCATTTTGCAAGTGTTGGATGAACGCTTCAACGCGGTGCTGCAAATCTTCCAGGTCATCGCCACAGAACTCGACCAGGTTGATGCCCAGCGTCGGGCGCTCGGCACTTTCTGGAAAATATTCGGCAACGCCGTGCCAGACGATGTCCTGCATCGCCAGCAGCAAGACCTTGGAATCGACGGTTTCAATCGACAACGGCTTGAGCGCCATCAACGCCCGCGCATCGCGCAGCGCATCCATGAACCCGGCGTAGCGGATATTGACCAGCATCGTGTGCTTGGGAATCGGCAGCACGTTCAATCGCGCTTCGACGACAAAACCCAGCGAGCCTTCCGCGCCACAGAGCACGCTGTTGAGATTGAAGCGCTGATCGTCCTCACGCAGGTGCGCCAGGTCATAACCGGTCAGGCAGCGGTTGAGGTCGGGGAAGCGTGCCTTGATCAACTCGCCCTGCTCATCAATGATCTGCCGAGCGCAACGGTAGACCTCGCCGACCCGATCGGCGCGAGCGCACTGTGCTTCAAGCTCGTTTTCTTCCAGCGGCAGACCGTGCAAACGCTCGCCGCCGCGCAGAATCATCTGCAGCTCCAGCACGTGGTCGCGGGTCTTGCCGTAGGTGCAACTGCCCTGGCCGCTGGCGTCGGTATTGATCATGCCGCCGACCGTGGCGCGGTTCGAGGTCGACAGTTCAGGGGCGAAGAACAGCCCGGCGGATTTCAATGCGGCGTTGAGCTGGTCCTTGACCACCCCGGCCTGCACGCGCACCCAGCGTTGTTCAACGTTGATTTCCAGAATGCGATTCATGTGCCGCGAGAGGTCGACGACGATACCGTCCGTCAGCGATTGGCCATTGGTGCCGGTGCCACCGCCGCGCGGGGTGATCACCACTTTCTCGTACGCCGGTTCGGCAATCAGCCGCGCCACCCGCGCGACGTCTTCGGCGTCCAGCGGAAACACCGCCGCTTGCGGCAACCGCTGATAGATCGAATTGTCGGTAGCGAGCACCACGCGGCTGGCGTAATCGGCGCTGATTTCACCGCGAAAGCCGCTGTTTTTCAGGGCGGCAAGGAATTGTTGGTAATCGCCGGTCAGGGCTTTGGCGGGCGATAGCTGGGCAATCATCGGTCAGGTTATCTCGGTCAAATCGGGCGGCGTGGCGGTGAACAGTTGTGCCCAACGAATGATTGCGTCAGGCTCCGCCATCTGAATGCGCCCATGTTCTTTGCTGAAGAACCATGGAACAAGCGTAAATTCGACCCGCTATCGATGAGTTTTACGAATGAATCCGCGCTCGCTCACGCCGTCCATGTCGCTGTTGCTCGCTTTCGAAGCCGCCGCTCGGCACGAAAGTTACACCCGCGCCGCCCATGAACTGTCGTTGACGCAGAGTGCGGTCAGCCGTCAGGTACAGATTCTCGAGAAGATGCTCGGCATGCGCCTGTTCAGCCGCGAAGGCCGGCAGGTGGCGCTGACCGATGTTGGACGCATGTATCAACGCGAGCTCACCGAAGCCCTCGGGCAGATTCGCAGCGCCACTTTGCAGGCGATGGCGTTTGGTTCGGGCATTCACAGCCTGCGCCTGGCAACGCTGCCGACCTTCGGTTCGAAATGGCTGCTGCCACGGCTGAAGGATTTCTATACGGCGCACCCGGGCATGACCGTGCACCTGCATTCGAGGATCGAAACCATCGATTTCGATATCAGCGAAATCGACGCGGCCATCTGTGTCGGCGGCGGTGATTGGCCGGGCCTGACCGCCCTGCCCCTGCACACCGAAGAACTGGTGGCGATTGCCAGCGCGCAGCTGTCGGCGACTGAACGCGACGAGGCCGAGCGGCACATCAGCGAGCAGTTGCTGCTCAATGTCAGCAGTAACGCCCAGGCGTGGGCGGAATGGTTCAGCCACTACCAGCTGCCGCATCGCCGCATGAGGATCGGGCCGAGCTTCGAAATGACCTCGCACTTGATTCAAGCGGTACGCGCCAATATAGGCGTGGGCCTGGTACCGCGCATTCTGGTCGAGGAAGAATTGTTCAAGGGCGAATTGCTGCAATTGGGCGAACCGATTACCAGCCGGCGCAGTTATTACCTGGTGTATCCGCCGCGCAATGAGAATTTGCCTTCGCTGAAGGCGTTCAGGGATTGGCTGCTGGAGACGCTTTGATTCGTGGGCCTTTTCGCGGGCAAGCCCGCGATGGGGCCCGTCCCGACGCGATCAAAACCTCGGCTTGACCGCCCGCCAATCCGCCTTGTAACGCTGCATCTGCCGCACATCATCCCTCTGGCGAATCCCGCACGTCAGGTACTGATCATGCAGCTTGGCCAGTTGTTCGGGGTCCAGTTCCAACCCCAGCCCGGGCGCGCGAGTGATCTTCACGCAGCCATCGACAATCGGCAGCTTGCCGCCCTTGATCACCTCCTCGTCCGGCTCCTGCCACGGGTAATGGGTGTCGCAGGCGTAATCCAGATTCGGCACCGCCGCCGCGACGTGGGCCATGGCCATCAGGCTGATGCCCAGGTGCGAGTTGGAATGCATCGACACACCGAGGCCGAACACGTCGCACATTTTCGCCAGTGCCTGCGTATCACGCAGGCCACCCCAATAATGGTGGTCGGCGAGGACGATCTGCACGCTGTTCTGCGCAACGCTGCGGCGGAACTCGTCGAAATCGGTCACCACCATGTTGGTCGCCAGTGGCAAACCCGTGCGCTTGTGCAGTTCGGCCATGCCATCAAGGTCGGGCGTCGGGTCTTCGTAGTACTGCAGATCATCGCCGAGCAATTCGGCCATGCGAATTGCCGTCTCCAGCGACCAGTTGCCGTTCGGGTCGATGCGCAGCGGAAAACCCGGAAAGGCTTTTTTCAGCGCTTTGATACATGCCACTTCATGCTCCGGCGGCAAGGTGCCGGCCTTGAGCTTGATGCTCTTGAATCCGTACGCCTCAATCATCCGCGCGGCCTGCGCCACGATCTGCTGCTCGCTCAGCGCCTCGCCCCAGTTGTCGGGTTTGTAGGGCGAGTCGATATGTTCGGCGTATTTGAAAAACAGGTAAGCGCTGAACGGCACTTCATCGCGGATTGCACCGCCGAGCAGATCCACCAGCGGCACATTGAGGTAATGCGCCTGCAAATCGAGAAACGCCACTTCGAACGCCGAGTAGGCGTTGCTCACCGCTTTGCTGGCGTGGGAACCGGGAGCCAGTTCGGCGCCAGCGACGCTGGCGGGTTTATTCGCTGCCACGGTGGCCTGCACGATCGCGCGCAGTTGATTGAGGTTGAACGGATCAAGGCCGATCAACTGGCTCTGCAATTGCTGCTGGATCGCCAGCGCCGGGGCATCGCCGTAGCTCTCGCCGAGGCCGATGTAGCCATTGTCACTTTCAATCTCGATGATCGAGCGCAGGGCAAAGGGCTCATGGATGCCACTGGCATTGAGCAGTGGCGGATCGCGGAAGGCGATCGGGGTGACGCTGACACGGGTGATTTTCAAGATGACGCTCCTGACAGATCAACAATCGATTCAGTGGCTCGTGGCCGGATGAGCCGCCGCAACAACGGCAGTCTCGTCCTCAGGCTTTGCCGGGGTTTTACCTTTAGCGCCAGGCCCTGTACGGGCGAAGAAGATCACTACCGCAGCGATCAGGGATGTCGCCGCCAGGCCATACAGGCCACCCTCGATGGAGCCTGTGGTTTGTTCGAGAATGCCGAACGCGGTCGGCGCGACGAAGCCGCCAAGGTTGCCGATGGAATTGATCAGCGCGATCACCGCCGCAGCGATGCGCGCATCCAGATAGCTCTGTGGAATCGGCCAGAAAAGCGCCGACGCCGCTTTGAAGCCGATGGCCGCGAAGCAGATGGCAACGAAGGCAAACACCGGCCCGCCAGTGGTCGACATGAACATGCCGAAGGCTGCGATCACCAGCGTCAGCGCGACCCAGGCCTGCTGGAATTTCCATTTACCGGCCATCGCTGCGAAACCGTACATGGCGATAATCGAGATGATCCACGGAATGGAGTTGAGCAGCCCGACCTGGAAGTCGCCGAGATTGCCCATCTTTTTGATCATGCTCGGCAGCCAGAACGTCGCGCCGTAAATGGTCAGCGCGATGGAGAAATAGATGAAGCAGAACAGCGCGATTTGCCGGTCGGCCAGCAGCTTGAACATCGACGGCCTGGCGACCTGCACTGCTTCTCGGGCGCGCTGTTCTTCGGCGATCGCCGCAACCAGCGCTTCACGCTCCTCCTCGCTCAGCCATTTGGCTTCACGCGGGTGCGATTGCAGCCAGAACCAGACGAATGCGCACAACACCACCGACGCTGCGCCTTCGATCAGAAACATCCACTGCCAACCGTGCATGCCCAACCCGCTGACATGCAACAGCGCACCGGACACCGGGCCGGAAATGACCGAGGCAATCGCCGAACCGCTGAGAAACACCGCCATGGTTTTGCCGCGCTCGGACGCTGGCAGCCACTGGGTGAAGTAATAAATAATTCCCGGGAAGAACCCGGCCTCGGCCGCGCCGAGAATAAAGCGCAGCACGTAGAAGCTGGTTTCACCTTGAACAAACGCCATCGCCATGGCCGCAGCGCCCCAGGTGAACATGATCCGGGTCAGCCAGACCCGCGCGCCGTAGCGCTGCAACAGCATGTTCGACGGCACCTCGAACAAAGCGTAACCGATGAAGAACAGCCCGGCGCCAAGTCCGTAAGCCGCTGCGCCGATACCCAGATCGGTCTCCAGATGGCTGCGCACGAAGCCGATGTTGACCCGATCGATGTAATTGACGATGAACATCACCACGAACAGCGGCAGCACGTGGCGTTTGACCTTGGCGGCGGCGCGGGCGAGTACCGTGATGTCAGGCGGACTTTGAACGGTTTTCAAGGGGCGACTCCCGATCTTGTTTTTTTAGGGATGACTTGAAGCGATGGGCTGATCATGGATGTCGCGCATTGATCCCGTCTAATCTAAACTGGCATTCGATTGATACCCGGATTAAATCAATGTTCGAGCTCACCCAGCTGCGCTGCTTCACCACGGTCGCCACCGAACTCAACTTTCGCCGCGCCGCCGAACGGCTGAACATGACCCAGCCGCCGCTGAGTCGGCAGATTCAGCTGCTGGAGCATCACCTCGGTGTAGAGCTGTTCACCCGCAGCACCCGCAGCGTTGCGCTGACGGCGGCGGGCCGGGCTTTTTTTGTCGAAGCGCAGAACCTGCTGGAGCGTGCCCAGCAAGCGGCAATCACCGCCCGCCGGTTTGCCGAGGGTGACATCGGCTCGGTGAATATCGCGTTCGTCGGCAGCGCGGTGTATGAGTTTCTGCCCAAGGTGATCGCCGAAGCGCGACTGAAACAGCCGCAAGTGAAAATCGATCTGGCAGAAATGAACACCTATCAGCAGCACGAGGCCTTGCGCGCCCGCCGTATCGACTTGGGCATTGCCCGGGCGCCATTGCAGGAACCGGGTTATGCCACCGAATGTTTGGTGCGGGAACCGTTCGTGCTGGCGGTGCCGAGCGGGCATCGATTGGCAAACACGGCTGACGTGTCAGTGGGTGATCTGGATAAACAGCCGTTCCTGATGTACTCCCACGAAGCCTATCCACCGTTCAACGAACTGTTGACCGGCACCCTGCGTTCAGCGCGGGTGGCACCGGATTACGTGCAGTGGCTGGGCTCATCGCTGACGATTCTGGCGTTGGTCAACGCTGGCATGGGCCTGGCGCTGGTGCCGCGCTGCGCAACCAGCGTGGTGTTCAGGAATGTAGTGTTTCGCGAAATCGATCTGGGCGAAGGAGTGCAGAGCGAACTGCATCTGATCTGGCGGGAGAACAATGACAACCCGGCATTCGCGATGTTGCTGGAGGCGATTCGCCGGGCGGTGGCGCTGGGTTGGGGCTGAGAGTTATCGTGGCAGTCCATATTTGAGCGGCGGCGGAGCGCTCGGTGCTTTGATCAGCGGCTCCTCCAGCGGTTTGCCGTCCGGCCCTTTGAAAAGACGTTCGTATTGTTTTGGCATTAGCTGCGGCGCTCTGGCGAGTGTCATGATGAACCCTCTGATACCGGGCTGAACTCAACCCACTTGACTTGCGCGAAATCTATCAGCAAAAGTTCGGCGCCAAAAGGCGCAGACTGGCCGTCGTCATTGACCCAACGTGGATTCTGCATCACGAACTGCCCGCAGCCGGACTCGGATGGCCATAAAGCCCAAAGCCTTTGTGCCCGGGCATCCCAGGTGCCTGCAGAAAATCCCTTCGAGCCAATCCACAGACAAAGTTGCCCACCGCCAACACCGCGCCCTGAATCACAAACGTAAACATCAGCGCCTGCACGATCTGACCAAACGTATCCGGTCGCTTGAACGCCGTAAGTGAATAGAAGACCCAGGCCGATAGAAACCCGGGAATGAGGTACTGCAACAGCGGAATGATTTCCTTGACCAGATCATCCATGATCCGAGGCTCCTTTTCGTCATGCCGGCCCATCACCGGCCGACATTCAAAGCCTAGTCGAGGATTTTGCAGCGCCGCGCAGGCAACTGTCACAGACCATTGCGGCGGTCAGCCGGAGCCTCCATCCCATGAAAAAAGGCAGACACCGGGCTTCGGTGCCTGCCTTTTTGCGAATAAAGCAGCTGCCTACAGGCAGTCACGCACCGATTGGCGCAGCGACCCGGACTTGGCCCATGGCGGCCCCTGGTAAAGGGACACTTTGCTGCCGTCCTTGTACTTGACGATATCGAGAATCTCATCGGCGGTGATGATGCTTGGCGCGGTAATCCGGTAGCCATTGGAAATCGACATCTGTGATGTCCTGGCGACGTCCTTCTGCCACAACGGTAACAAACAAGCGGCATATTCCCGGGGAGGCTTTTCACTGGTCTTGCTCAGGTTTGGCTCGCCCGGCACCAACGATGCGGGTAATGAGCAACCCGCCAACAAGGCCAGGGTCAAGGTGCCGATCCATACGCGCATGCTGTTTACCTGTTCAGAAAAAACGTGAATGTACCGTTTAACTGCCCGCACATCCATCGTGGCACCCCGCCGTTACGGGCGACTGGACAATTATTTACATCCATTCAGCCGAGCGTCAGATGACCTGGCTGCATCTGGAAAAATGCGGCTACTCTTTTCTACCGAGAATGTTCTGGAGGTGATCATGCGGCTCAATGAATACGAACACGAACTTCAACGGGATTTGCAAAGCGTGGCATCCGATCTGAGATGGTCGGCAGTCGATCTCAAGCGCATCGCTGAACAACTGCGCAAATCCGGCAACGAGGCAGACGCCCAGACTGTATTGCGGTCTTGCGAAATTCTGCAAAGCGACGAGGAAAGATTGCAGATTTATGCCAGGGAGGTAAAAGCCCGGACGATCAGCCGAATCAAGGTTCACTGACACGCCTTAAACAAGAAGCCCCGGTCGAAACCGGGGCTTTTTCGTTACAACGCGTCAACTACCATCGTGGGTTTGCACCTGCCGGGAACGCTTTTTGTAACCGGGAAGCGCCGCGGCGTAGGCCATCGCCTCCTCCCTGCTGGTGAATGACGCCAATCGGTCGCCCTGCGTGCAAACCCGCCATGGGCCGTTGTTCACGCTGAGCACGTCATACCCGTTCATGTGCAGCTTGTTCAGCATTGGAATGCTCATGAGCACCTCCTTTTTGCCAACGGTGTTTGGGGTACGTACTCACCTTACACCCGGTCCCCGCTCCGGTGTAAACCCGATTGCCACCTGACCCTGTCAATTGACTGGCACTTTTTGCGCTGCAAATAGCTCCCACTTCAAGAGGAACCTTTAAATCCGCCTGCGGCTCGAATATTGCAGTTCAATTACAGTTTTATGACACGCATCTACAAGGTATTCATGAAAGTACGCGCTACCGTCATTTGCGAACAGGACCGCCATATCCTCCTGGTGCGCAAACCCCGCCATCACTGGTCACTACCCGGCGGCAAGGTTGAGCCCGGGGAAACTCGCGCGGCCGCAGCCGTGCGCGAGTTGCAGGAGGAAACCGGGCTGAATGCCGAGGAAGTGCTGTACCTGATGGATCTGCAGGCGGGCAGTACGCAGCATCATGTTTATGAGGCTTCGGTGGCCAACCTCGATGATGTACGCCCGCAGAACGAAATTGTCGACTGCATCTGGTACCCGCTCGATGCCGTGCACAATCTCGAAACCAATGACGCGACACGGCGCATCGTGCAGGCCTTTCAACGGCGTTTATAGAGGTCAGCCGGCGAAGGCCCGGCGTCCAGCGCTCATTTCAGTGCGCAACTCGGCGATGAAATTGGAAACATCCCGAATCGTGACCAAGTGCTCGGGAGAAACGCCATCAAGCAAGAGTTCGACACGCCCGCTGCCCGGCTCATACACCTTGATTCGCAACAGACCCTGTCCGTTCGGTGTGCAATCACACTTGTACGTGGGAAAGCCTGACTCGACGATGCGGCAAATATCGGCAATGGCAAGCATGGACGGACGCCTCGCAGGCGGAGAATTGACCCATCGAGCATAGTTGCACGACGTGTTATTTGCCCGGCCCGCAAATGCCAAGCCGATCACAAATTGCGCGCTCCACTCAGTGCGCGTCCTGATCCCAAATCCAGTTCCACATGCCGGGCAGAGTCACGGGTTCAGCGCTTTGCTGGACCGTACGCGCCAGCGCTGCTTGTTCCAGCGCAGCCTGATCGTCGTAGAACGGCTTGTCCGCCAGCTTGACCCCGGTCGCCGCGGCGCTATCGAGCAGAATCTGCAGATACTCTCGCGTGTGTCGTGCCGTGTAGCGATTGAGATCATGGAACGTCACCACCACCGGAATCACACCATCCACGGTCGGCAGTTGGCCAACAGCGATGCGTTCCCGTACTTCGGATAACTGCCGCAACATGTTTGCGCGGCGCCGCGGGCTGGCGTTAAAACCCCAGATCTTGCCGTCGTTGGCACTCAGGTCGGTGAGCAGGACGTGCAAGCCATGTTTCTGATAAGCCGCAAATGTCCGTTTGTCGTAGTTCCAGAATGGCGGGCGCAACAGCTTGGGCGGAGCCCCGGCGATAGCGGCGATATCAGCGCTGCCATCGGTCAGCGACTGCTCCAGTTCTTGTGGGTCAAGCAAGCGATGGTTGGTGTGCCAATGCGTTGCGGTGTGAAAAGCGAGAATATGCCCCTCGGCGTGTTCACGACGCATCAGGCTGCGGCCGATCTCGCTGTTACCTGCCCTCGGCGCTCGGGTCTGCACGAAAAACACTGCTTTGATGTTTGCCTGCGCTGGATTGCTTTTAAGACTGTCGAGCACCGTGGCCGTCGGGTTCCACAATCCCGAAGCGCTGGGGCCATCATCAAACGTCAGGAGAAAACGTACGGGCGGTCGGGATTGCAGGCGTGTTTCGGTTTGCGCGGTCATCTCGATCGGCGCGGCGATGCAGCCAGCCAGACCCAACGCGATGAGCGCAGCACAAAAAAATTTGCATCCGGATGTCATGTTTTGCCCTGAGTCCGGCCACCGCCGTCGTGTTGTCGAATGGCAAAACTCCTTCGCCCTTGTCCCTCCCCGCGCCGCTATCGGCGAGCGCAGGTTGGATAAGGTACACAGGGTTTGGTTCCAGTGCTGGTTTTCAGTGCGTCAAGGCGTTTTGAAATGAAGTGTCGATAATGCCTGCCGTGGCCAGCGGGGCCGGTAGTGCCTTGACTTTGAACAGGAAGTCCGCCGTGCTCTGCAAATCCGCTGCCGCCTGCTGATCCACCGGCCCGACGGTCATGTGCGCCTGGCGCAACCAGTGCCGCGAGACTTGTTGATCGAGATTGGCCTTCTTCGCCCAGAGGTCGGCGTACTCGTCGGTGTGGTTATCCACCCAGGCGCGCGCCTGTTTCAATCGTGCGAGAAAATCGGCAATCGCCGCACGCTTGCTGTCGATAGAAGACGTCGACGCAGCGATGGCGCTCAACCCCGGCATCAGGTTTTTCGCGGTCAGAATCGGTCGAGCGCCGGAGAACACGATCTGTTGCGAGATATACGGCTCCCACACTGGAAAGGCGTCGATGCTACCCTGCGGCAGAGCGGCGGCCGCGTCGATCGGCATCAGCTTGACGAAATCGACGTAGTTTTCCGGCAGACCGCCCTGCTCCAGCGCACGCAGGGTCAATTGCTGACTCCAGGCTCCGGGCCAGTAAGCGACTTTTTTGCCCTTGAGGTCGGCGATGGTTTTCACTGGCGAATCCTTGGGCACCAGCAAGGCAATGGTGTCGGGGTTCTGCCGCGATACGCCGATCAGTTTCACGGGTGCCTGCCTGGCAGCAAGGAACAGGAAGCCTGAATCGCCGAGAAACCCCAGATCCAGCGAGCCGGCCTGCAACGCCTCGGCGAGCGGTGCGGCAGCCTGGAAATGTTTCCAGTCAACCGTGTAAGGCGCGTCCTTCAACACACCTGATGCCTCAATCGAAGCGCGGATGTTGTAGTAGTTTTGATCGCCCACATGCAGGACCACTGGCTCCGCAGCGTAGGCAAGTGGGGAGGTCAACAAGGCAGCGCTCAGCACGCGGCGGAGCACACGAGAAAGCTTCATGGCGAGTCCTGCAGAAGTGGTTTGCATAGACCTTAACGCTCTTGATTTTTATTTTTAAATTCTAATTTCGCATAACGTAAGCTCGTTATTTTCACATTGATAAAGGCGATGTTCGGGCGCGACTAGACTGAAAACTCCTTGAGGAGATTTCAGCCATGTGCGCAAGACTCACCCAGTACTGCGGGATTCATGATTTCGTCGCGGTGCTGAACATGCCCGACGCGTTGATCAATCATGTTGGTGACGCGCCGCTGAATCGCTACAACGCAGCGCCCACCACTGCGCTGGCGGTTCTGCATCAACACGAACAGTCCGTTCATGCCAACGATCTGCGCTGGGGCTGGCGCCCGCACTGGGCGAAGAATCGTGCCGCGCCCATCAACGCTCGGGTGGAAAAAGTCGCCCACGGCGCGTTTTTCAGGGCGATCTGGCGGCAGCGGCTGATCGTGCCCGTCGACAACTGGTTTGAGTGGGTTGATAGCGGGGAAAAATCCCGACAGCCCTGGTTGATTCGTCGGGCGGATCACGCCCCGGTTTTCTGTGCTGGCATCGGCCAATTTCCTGCACCGGGAGTTCTACCAAGGGAGGACGACGGATTCGTCATCATCACCGCCGACAGCCTGGGCGGCCTGCTCGATATTCATGATCGCCGTCCCGTGGTCTTCGATGCGCAACATGCTCGTGAATGGCTTGATCCGGCTACGTCACACGAGCGCGCCGAGCAGATGCTGCTTTTTGAAGGCGAGCCCAGTGATGCCTTCGAATGGCACAAAGTCGGCAAAGCGGTCGGTAATACGCGTAATCAAGGTGCGCATTTGATAGAACGCGTCGACTAGATCATTCCACCATCCCAGCGTTGTTCAAACGAGCCCACTGCAGAATCCCTCGCGTTACAAAAAGTGTTTCAACCGCGAAACAACAACTCTTGAACGCCCTTCGATCTGGCTAACCGCCTGTCTGACATTTCGACAGTCATACATACATTTTCGCGCGCTGCGGATAGCATGCGCGCCGCCTTTCCGATTGGTATACCAATTGACCAAAGAGTCAAAGAAATCAGGAATCCATCAACAACTTTCAAGCCTTGCAGAGAAATAAGTGAGCGACGATTTTGCAATCAAACAGGTCAGCGGCCTGAAGTGTGTCCATCTGTCCAAGACAGAACGCCTGGAACTCGACTGTTTTATCGGCCATTACATCAAGACCCGAAACTTGCACAGCGTGCCCGACATCGAACGCACCCTGCGCAACGCCCTCGAGGGTTATCCCGGCCACCCGCCGGTGATGGTCAATGAGCTCAATGCTTGGATCGACAGGACGTTGGGGTACCGAGCAACTTACCCGGACTTCACGCAGCTGGAAGACCTCTGAAATGCAAAGAGCCCCGCTGATGCGGGGCTCTTTGCAGGTGCAATTCAAGGCTTGAGCGGACGCTCCTGATCGCGGTCAGACAGCTCGCGACTGTCGTCGTGCTTCCAGGTTTTTTCCTGCCTCTTTTGCCGCTCGATCTCTTCCTCTGTTGGCTCATCCTGATTCGGACGCGTTTGCTCGTTTGCCATGTCCACCTCACTCAGAACAGTTGATCATCCCTGAAAGGGTAGAACATTTTCCCACGCCGGAATTCACCCACGATTTCAGCTCCGCACGGCGTACCATAGCGCTCTCAGAACTTACGTCAGGAAGACGCCATGCTGTACCGAATCGCCGCCGACGGGCTGGTGCTGTTTCACTTGTGTTTCATCTTGTTCGTGCTGTTCGGCGGGCTGCTGGTGCTGCGCTGGCCACGGCTACTGTGGCTGCACCTGCCAGCGGCCGCCTGGGGCGTGGCGGTTGAGGTGCTGCACTTGAACTGCCCGCTGACCTATTGGGAAAACCTGATGCGCCACGCGGCCGGGCAGACCGAATACGCCGGGGGTTTTATCGAGCATTACATCTGGCCGATCATCTATCCGGCAGGTCTGACGCCGCAGATTCAATTGGCCCTCGGCAGTGTGGTGCTGGCGGTCAACCTGCTGGTATACGCACGACTGCTTCGTTCGTGGAAACTGCGCCGCGCCCGGCGCATTCCGTTTTAACGCGAGGCCGTTTTCAACGTCTCCAGCCACTGCGGATCGAAGCGTGGCTGGTCTGGATCAAGACCCAGCGCCTGCATTCGCGCCTTGTGCTGTTCGACTTCCTCACGCAATTGGCCGTGATCGCTGGAATTGCCGTCCAGCTCGTGCATCTGCAGCAATCCGAGGTGGTAGAAACGCAACACCTTCATCGCTGTAGGATCGTTGCGTTGCACCGCGGCGGTTACTTGATGCATCACGTTAGTGATGCTCATCAGGTTGCGTTTGAGGCGCCAGCTGTACACCGCCGGGGCCATCCAGGTCTGGTGCCAGAAACGCCCGCGCAACAGCGCCGCCGTCAGCAGGAATGCCACAAATACGCCGCCAACATTGAAGCGCAGATTATCCCCGTCCGGTTCACCAAACAGAGCCACAGCGACAGACGAAAACAACATGGCCAACAGCAAAAACAGCACAGCGATGATGACTGTGCTGCGGCGGGTCTGCTGACGAAAGGTAGCGGGGTCCATCGGCTGAATCTCGAACATCAAAAATGACTTCCCTGAGTGACAAAAGGCGCAACGCAAAAAACTCGCCGACGCATTATCGCATCGCACAGGGTTTTAGCTATGCTGGGGCTCCTTTTCATCTTTTCAGCGTCCAACGGGGACATGGCGGTACAGCGCAGATCGTGCCATCTTCATTCATGGATACACACTATTCGGGTGCTCTCCGCTGCGTTGCGGATGGCATCGTTTTAAGGATCACTGCATGACCCAACGACACGTAATCAATGCCTCGGTCAGCCCGAAAGGCAGCCTGGAAACCCTTTCTCAACGTGAAGTTCAGCAACTGAGCGAAGCCGGATCCGGCAGCACCTATACCCTCTTCCGCCAGTGCGCCCTGGCTATCCTCAATACCGGCGCGCATGTCGACAACGCCAAGACCATCCTCGAAGCCTACAAGGACTTCGAAATCCGTATTCACCAGCAGGATCGCGGTGTACGCCTGGAGCTGCTGAACGCTCCGGCCGACGCGTTCGTCGATGGCGAGATGATCGCCAGCACCCGTGAAATGCTCTTCAGCGCCCTGCGCGACATCGTCTACACCGAGAACGAACTCGACAGCCAGCGCATCGATCTGAGCAACTCCCAGGGCATCAGTGACTACGTGTTTCACCTGCTGCGCAACGCGCGCACCCTGCGCCCGGGCGTCGAACCGAAGATCGTGGTGTGCTGGGGCGGCCACTCGATCAACACCGAAGAATACAAATACACCAAGAAAGTCGGCCACGAACTGGGCCTGCGCAGCCTCGACATTTGCACCGGTTGCGGACCGGGCGTGATGAAAGGCCCGATGAAAGGCGCAACCATCGCCCATGCCAAGCAGCGCATCCATGGCGGTCGCTACCTCGGTCTGACCGAGCCAGGCATCATTGCCGCCGAAGCGCCTAACCCGATCGTCAATGAGCTGGTGATCCTGCCGGACATTGAAAAGCGCCTGGAGGCCTTCGTCCGTGTTGGCCACGGCATCATCATTTTCCCGGGCGGCGCCGGTACTGCCGAAGAGTTCCTGTACCTGCTCGGCATCCTGATGCACCCGGACAACGCAGGCCTGCCCTTCCCGGTCATCCTCACGGGACCGAAGCATGCCGCGCCGTATCTGGAACAGCTGGATGCGTTTGTCATTGCGACCCTCGGCGAAGCGGCCAAGCAGCATTACGAGATCATCATCGATGACCCGGCCGAAGTAGCGCGCCAGATGAATCAAGGCCTGAAAGCGGTGAAGCAGTTCCGCCGCGAACGTAACGATGCCTTCCATTTCAACTGGCTGTTGAAAATCGATGAGGGCTTCCAGCGTCCGTTCGATCCGACCCACGAAAACATGGCCAACCTGAAACTGCACCGCGACCAGCCACCGCATGAACTCGCGGCCAACCTGCGCCGGGCGTTCTCCGGGATTGTGGCCGGCAACGTCAAGGACAAGGGCATTCGTCTGATCGAAGAGCACGGGCCGTATCAGATCCGTGGGGATGCGGCGATCATGCAGCCGCTCGATGCACTACTCAAAGCCTTCGTCGCTCAGCACCGGATGAAACTGCCGGGTGGCGCGGCGTATGTGCCGTGTTACCAGGTCGTCGCATAACACCAGGCTGTCACACAAACCCAATGTGGGAGCTGGCTTGCCAGCGATAGCGGTCTCTCATTCAACAGAGACGTTGAATCAGATGACGCTTTCGCGAGCAAGCTCGCTCCCACAGGGTTTATGGTGTGGCGTAAATTGTATCCACAACCTCAATCCCCCCTCCGGGAGCAGGCTGCTCGCGAAAAGGCCCAACAGAATCCATCATTCTTTCAGGCTATTCACCAAGCGCCCAGCCAATGCCTTGGCCTGCAACGCCACATCCGTCACCGCCGTACTCTCCCACCACATCCCACGCAATGGCGGGCCCATCGCAAACAGCTGAGAACTCACGCGCCCTTCGGCATCGACTACCGCACCGTCCACCGCTGCGATGCCTAACGCCAGAGGCCCCGGCTGCACCAGTCCGCGCGCCAGTAATTGCTGCGGCAATGGCCGAGCGACCCGTCGCCAGTCATATTCGATGCCGCTGGAGTTGATCAGCGCCGCACCGCTTACGACGCAAGTTTCGGCCTCACCGCGCGGACGAATACCAATCCTCACAGCATCGTCAGTGCCGGGCTCAAGCCCTGTGAACGACGCGGCATGAATGCGCAAGCGCCCTTCGTTGTGCAGCCGCTCGATCAATTCGGCACTCAGCGGTGGCGAGCGGTGATGGTGACTCTCCCACCACGGCCGCACATGCCGTACGAATTGTCGACGCTGCACGTCGGTCGCCTGACTCCACAGACGTGCAATATGCGCCCGAACCGTGTCCAGTGGCGCCTGCCAATCGATACCCTGAGCGATGGCGTCGCGACAGTGCCGACGCAGTTCGCGCAACAGTTGGCGGGGTGTGCGGATGCGCTCATCCTGCGCCAGAAAATCTGCCCAGGCCGGCGGTTGCCGGCGAACATGCGGCAGCAGGCCATGCCGGGAGAAGACCTCGATCGGCCCGCGATGCCCGGCCTGCTCCAGCGACACCACGGCATCGACCATGGTCAGACCGGAACCGATGATCAACACGGTGGATTGCGGGGCGAGTTGGCGCATGGTCGCGACATCCCAAGGATCGAGAGCGGCTGCGTTAAGGCCACTGGACTGTGTCTGTGGCGTGCGAGCGGCGGGAAACATCCCGGTGGCCAACACGGCCCGGGATCCGCGCAAAATCCGTTCATCGCTCAAGGTGAGCTGCACTGAACCAGCATCGACTTGCAGGTCGACGGCCTCCGCACGGACGTGTTCAACGAACGAACCTTGCTGCGCGCCGACCGCCCGTGCCTCAGCCAGACGCTGTTGCACATAGACCCCGAACAAACCACGCGGAGGAAACAGTTCACTGACTGGCACATCCTGCTCAGCCGACTCCGGCCAGCCGCCGGCCGCAATATGTTCCCTCAACCACTGTGTCAGGTCGTCGGGATTATCGGGGTCGACGCTCATCCGCGCCGCGTTGCCGTTCAGGGTATGCCCCAGCTCGACCGCGCTGTAAGCCTCACCACGTCCCAGTTCATCACGCGGCTCGATGAGCAGAATCCGCCGTTGCCCAGGCAGGCGTAACAATTGCACCGCCAGCATCGTGCCGCTGAGGCCGCCGCCGATGATCAGGATGTCGTCAGGCTGCTCCATTCAGATCACCACATTGCGCACGAACCACGCTGCGACTTCGCCATCGTTGCGGTAGGAGTGCGGTTGATTGCTGGCGAACATGAAAAACTCTCCTTTATGGATGTGCTGCGGCTGATCGCCCAGCATCAGCGTCAGGCAACCTTCAAACACGTAAATCTGCTCGCTCCAGCCATCGGCATCCGGTTGCGAGGGGTAGACCTCACCCGGTTGCAGGCACCATTCCCACTGTTCGACTTCACGGGTCGCGGTGGCTTTGGACAGTAGCACGGCTCTGCTGCCCGCTATAGTGCCCGCCCAGGCCACCTCGTTGATCCGGCTCGGATCGCGCGCCTCGGGCGCCTGAATCAGATCGCTGAAGGCCACCTCGAGCGCTTCGGCAACTCGATCAAGCGTGGTCAGACTGACGTTCTTTTCGCCCGCCTCGATCGCCACCAGCATCCGTCGGCTGACCCCGGATTTTTCTGCCAGCGCGGTCTGGCTCATGTCCGCAGCATGGCGCAGGCGCCGGACGTTCTGGCTGACGTGTTGCAGGACGGAGGCTCGCTGAGTTGAATCTTTGTGCACTATATTGCTCACTCGATGGGGTTGGGCAGTATACTGCGCAACGTTGGCGGCATTGTGCGGCCTCCCTTTTACAGTGCGCAAGGTCATGATGTCGCCGAACATTTCTCCCTCCCGAATCCGCTTTTCCCGTTTCAGCAAAGCCGAGTGTGTGCTGGTACTGATCACCATGATCTGGGGCGGCACCTTTCTGCTGGTGCAGCACGCCATGACTGTCAGCGGCCCGATGTTTTTCGTCGGCCTGCGCTTTGCCGCAGCGGCGGCGATCGTCGCGCTTTTTTCCTGGCGCCACCTGCGCGAGTTGACCTTGTTCGAAGTGAAAGCCGGGTCGTTCATCGGTGTAGCGATCATGCTCGGTTACGGCTTGCAGACGGTCGGGCTGCAAAGTATCCCGAGCAGCCAGTCGGCGTTCATTACTGCGCTGTATGTGCCTTTTGTGCCGCTGCTGCAATGGCTGGTAATGGGAAGGCGCCCGGGATTGATGCCAAGCATCGGGATCATGCTGGCGTTCACCGGGTTGATGTTGTTGTCAGGCCCTTCGGGTGCGTCCTTGAATTTCAGCCCAGGAGAAATTGCGACACTGATCAGCGCCGTAGCGATTGCTGCCGAAATCATTCTGATCAGCACGTTCGCCGGGCAGGTGGACGTGCGACGCGTGACCGTGGTGCAACTGGCCGTGACCGCGGTGTTGTCGTTCTTGCTGGTGGTGCCGACCGGTGAAGTGATTCCGGATTTTTCCTGGTTGTTGCTCGCGACGGCTTTAGGCCTGGGCGCAGCCAGTGCGGCGATTCAAGTGGCGATGAATTGGGCACAGAAAAGTGTTTCGCCGACTCGCGCGACGTTGATCTATGCCGGTGAACCAGTATGGGCGGGAATCGTCGGACGGATGGCCGGGGAACGGTTGCCGGCCATTGCGCTGGTGGGTGCCGGGCTGATTGTTGTGGCGGTAATTGTCAGTGAGCTGAAGACCAAAGGAAATATGGTTCAAGCCCAGGATGAGCGGGAGCGGAAAACGCTTGGCTAGGTTGCGCGCCCCTTTACTATCGCGAGCAGGCTCATTCGACGCGTTGCATATAGCAGGAGTGATCCTGCTCGCGATAAGGCGATCAACGGTAAATTCGCCTCGTTGAAACAACACTAAACATAAAATTTGAGACTACTTTGTAGGATTCTGAGACATCCTCGCATTTGGTGATCGGGGAGCTGGCACGTATGATGCTTCACAAACTTCCGCAGATTAGAAGCCTATGTCCCTGATAGTTCTACTGCTTCTGCCATTCGTTGGCAGCTGTCTGGCAGCTGTCCTGCCGCACAATGCGCGTAATGCCGAATCCCTGCTGGCTGGCCTGGTCGCTTTGATCGGCACCGTTCAGGTCGCGTTGCTGTACCCGCAAATCGCCCACGGCGGCGTGATCCGCGAAGAATTCATGTGGTTGCCCAGCCTTGGGCTGAACTTCATTTTGCGCATGGATGGCTTTGCCTGGCTGTTCTCGATGCTGGTGCTGGGCATCGGCACACTCGTCTCTTTATATGCCCGCTATTACATGTCGCCGGACGATCCGGTGCCGCGCTTTTTCGCGTTCTTCCTAGCGTTCATGGGCGCCATGCTTGGCCTGGTGATTTCCGGCAACCTGATTCAGATCGTGTTTTTCTGGGAGCTGACCAGTCTCTTCTCGTTCCTGCTGATCGGCTACTGGCATCACCGCGCCGATGCGCGGCGCGGTGCTTATATGGCATTGATGGTCACCGGTGCAGGCGGGTTAAGCCTGCTGGCGGGGGTCATGATCCTCGGCCATGTCGTAGGCAGCTACGACCTCGACAAGGTCCTGGCCGCCGGCGATCTGATTCGCGCACATGCCCTCTACCCCGTTCTTCTGCCGCTCATCCTGATCGGCGCGCTGAGCAAAAGCGCACAATTCCCCTTTCACTTCTGGCTGCCCCACGCCATGGCAGCGCCGACGCCTGTCTCGGCATATTTGCACTCAGCGACCATGGTCAAGGCCGGGGTCTTTCTCCTTGCACGATTGTGGCCATCGCTGTCCGGCAGTGAAGAATGGTTCTACATCGTCAGCGGTGCCGGCGCGTGTACGCTGTTGCTCGGCGCGTACTGCGCGATGTTCCAGAACGATCTCAAAGGTCTGCTGGCCTACTCGACCATCAGCCATCTCGGCCTGATCACTTTGCTCTTGGGCCTCAACAGTCCACTGGCTGCGGTCGCAGCGGTTTTTCACATTCTCAATCACGCCACGTTCAAAGCTTCGCTGTTCATGGCCGCCGGCATCATTGACCACGAAAGCGGCACCCGCGACATCCGCAAACTCAGTGGCCTGATCAAACTGATTCCCTATACGGCGACGCTGGCCATGGTCGCCAGCGCCTCAATGGCCGGGGTGCCGTTGCTTAACGGTTTCCTGTCTAAGGAAATGTTCTTCGCCGAAACCGTATTCATCAACGCCACCGCATGGGTGGAAACCAGTCTGCCGATCGTCGCAACCATCGCCGGCATGTTCAGCGTCGCGTACTCGCTGCGGTTCACTGTCGACGTATTCTTCGGCCCCACCGCCACCGACCTGCCGCACACCCCGCACGAGCCGCCACGCTGGATGCGCGCCCCAGTAGAATTGCTGGTCTTCACCTGTCTGCTGGTGGGGATTTTTCCGGCGCAAATCATCGGGCCATTGCTTGCGGCTGCGGCACTGCCGGTGGTTGGGGGCGTGTTGCCGGAATACAGTCTCGCCATCTGGCACGGCCTGAACGCACCGATGATCATGAGCCTGGTCGCCATGACCGGCGGCATCCTTCTGTATTTGTTGCTGCGCAAGCAGTTCAAGCTCGGTCGCTTCAAGTACCCACCATTGGTGGGGCGCTTCAACGGCAAGCGGCTGTTCGAGCGCAGTCTGGTGGTGATGATGCGCCTCGCCCGGCGCGTCGAAAGGAGACTGGGTACCAAGCGACTGCAGATGCAGCTCTTTCTGATGGTATTGGCCGCCGTGCTCGCCGGTCTGATCCCGATGCTGCACAGCACTCTCACTTGGGGCGAGCGACCGAAAATCCCTGGTTCCATCGTCTTCGTGACCCTGTGGCTGCTGGCGATCGCTTGTGCGCTCGGCGCCGCATGGCAAGCCAAGTATCACCGTCTCGCCGCCCTGACCATGGTCAGCGTTTGTGGCCTGATGACCTGCGTGACTTTTGTCTGGTTCTCGGCCCCTGATCTGGCGCTGACGCAACTGGCGGTCGAAGTGGTGACCACGGTGTTGATCCTGCTCGGCCTGCGTTGGTTGCCGCGACGCATTGAAGAGGTTTCTCCGCTGCCAGGCAGCCTGCGCAAGGCGCGCATTCGGCGTCTGCGCGACTTGCTGCTGTCGATTGCGGTCGGTGCGGGTATGGCGCTGCTGTCCTACGCCATGCTTACCCGGCAGACGCCTAACCACATTTCGTCGTTCTACCTCAGCCGCGCCCTGCCCGAGGGCGGCGGCAGCAACGTGGTGAATGTGATGCTGGTGGACTTCCGTGGTTTCGACACCCTTGGCGAAATCACCGTACTGGTCGCCGTGGCGCTCACCGTGTTCGCGCTGCTGCGCCGCTTCCGCCCGCCGAAAGAAAGCCTGCAATTGCCGGCCCAGCAACGCTTGCTGGCACCCGACGTGGTGACGGATCTGGTCAACCCGCGTTCGGCCAGTGACACCGCGCTTGGCTTCATGATGGTGCCGGCGGTGCTGGTGCGTCTGCTGCTGCCCGTCGCACTGGTGGTGTCGTTCTACCTGTTCATGCGCGGGCACAATCAACCGGGCGGCGGCTTTGTCGCCGGGCTGGTGATGTCGGTGGCTTTTATCCTGCAGTACATGGTCGCAGGCACGCAGTGGGTGGAGGCGCAAATGAGCCTGCGCCCATTGCGCTGGATGGGCACCGGGCTGTTGTTCGCCACTGCCACCGGTCTCGGTGCGATGCTGGTGGGCTATCCGTTTCTGACCACTCACACGTGGCACATCAGCGTGCCGTTGCTCGGCGATATTCATATCGCCAGTGCGCTGTTTTTCGACATCGGCGTGTACGCCGTGGTGGTCGGGTCGACACTGCTGATCCTCACCGCCCTCGCCCACCAATCGGTGCGCGGACACAAGACTGCATCGCTGCCCAAATCCGTCGCCAGCAAAGGAGCCGTCTGATGGAAGAAGTCATCGCAATCGCCATCGGCATTCTGGCCGCGTCCGGAGTCTGGCTGATCCTGCGCCCGCGAACCTTTCAGGTGGTCATGGGCCTGTGCCTGTTGTCCTATGCCGTCAACCTGTTCATTTTCAGCATGGGCAGCCTGTTTATCGGCAAGGAGCCGGTGATCAAGGACGGCGTAACCCAGGATCTGCTGCACTACACCGACCCTTTGCCCCAGGCGCTGGTACTGACGGCCATCGTCATCAGCTTCGCCATGACCGCGCTGTTTCTCGTCGTACTGCTCGCCTCGCGCGGCTTGACCGGCACCGACCACGTCGACGGCCGGGAGCCTAAAGAATGATGGTGATGACTCACTTGATCGCCGCTCCGATCCTGCTGCCGCTGCTGACCGCCGCGATCATGCTGATGCTGGGCGAGAAGCATCGGCCGCTGAAGGCCAAAATCAACCTCTTCTCCAGCTTCCTCGGCCTGTTCATTTCGGTGATGCTCCTGCAATGGACGCAGACCACCGGTGTGCCCGGTTCCATAGGCGTTTATCTGCCGGGCAACTGGCAGGCCCCCTTCGGCATCGTTCTGGTGGTTGATCGTCTGTCGGCAATGATGTTGGTGCTGACCGGCGTGATCGGCGTCAGCGCGCTGATGTTTGCCATGGCTCGCTGGGACGGCGCCGGCTCAAGTTTCCACGCGTTGTTCCAGATTCAATTGATGGGTCTGTATGGGGCGTTTCTGACGGCGGATCTGTTCAACCTGTTCGTGTTCTTCGAAGTGTTGCTTGCCGCATCCTACGGCTTGTTGCTGCACGGCTCGGGCCGGGCGCGAGTGTCGTCGGGGCTGCATTACATTTCGATCAACCTGTTGGCATCGTCACTGTTCCTTATCGGCGCGGCGTTGATTTACGGCGTGACCGGCACGCTGAACATGGCCGATCTGGCGATGAAAATCCCGCTGGTGCCGGAAGCCGACCGTGGTTTGCTGCATGCGGGGGCAGGGATTCTTGCGGTGGCGTTTTTGGCGAAGGCTGGCATGTGGCCGCTGAATTTCTGGCTGGTGCCGGCTTATTCCTCGGCCAGCGCGCCGGTGGCGGCAATGTTCGCGATCATGACCAAGGTCGGTGTTTATACGCTGCTGCGCCTGTGGACCCTGCTCTTTTCAGGTCAGGCCGGCGCTTCGGCGTTCTTTGGCGGCGACTGGCTGATTTATGGCGGCATGGCGACCATGGCCTGCGCAGGGCTGGCAGTTCTTGCCGCGCAACGCCTTGAGCGCATGGCCAGCCTGAGCATTCTGGTGTCGGCGGGCATCCTGCTCTCGGCGACCGGTTTCGCCCAACCAAACCTGATTGGCGCTGCATTGTTCTATCTGGTCAGCTCTACCCTGGCGCTGAGCGCGCTGTTCCTGCTCGCCGAACTGATCGAGCGCTCGCGCTCGGCCAATGAAATTCCACTTGAGGACGAAAGCGAACTGCTGCCGCGTCCGCAGGAATCGCTGCAGCCGCCCAAGGGCATCAACCTCGACGACGAACAGAAAGCCGTGGTCGGCCAGGTCATCCCGTGGACCATGGCCTTTCTCGGTTTGAGCTTTATCGCTTGCGCCCTGTTGATCATCGGCATGCCACCGCTGTCCGGCTTCATTGGCAAGCTCAGTCTGATCGGCGCATTGCTCAACCCCTTGGGACTGGGTACCGAGGCGCCACTGTCTCCCGGCGCATGGGGACTGTTGGCGCTGTTGATCCTGACTGGTCTGGCCTCCCTGATGGCTTTCTCTCGCCTGGGCATCCAGCGTTTCTGGACGCCGGAAGAGCGTCCGTCACCGTTGCTGCGCAAACTCGAATGCGCGCCGATTTTCCTGTTGCTCGGGCTGAGCATCGCCTTGACTTTCAAGGCTGAACCGCTGCTGCGCTACACCCAGGCCACGGCCGAAGCGCTGAACAATCCGCAGCAATATGTGCTGGCGGTCCTTGGCACTCGAGCCGTACCGAGCCCGCAAGCCAGAGCCGACATGCTCGAGGTGCAGCCATGAATCGACTGTTTCCGGCGCCGTGGTTATCGCTGGCCCTGTGGATTCTGTGGCTGACCCTGAACCTGTCGGTCAGCCCGGGCAACCTGTTACTCGGCGCCGCACTGGGTTTCGCCGCGCCGCTGATGATGCGCAAGTTGCGACCAAAACGTGCGCGCATCCGTAACCCCATGGCCATCCTGCGCCTGTTCCTCCTGGTCGGCCGTGACGTGATCATGTCCAACCTGATCGTCGCCTGGGGCGTACTTAACGCCGGACGTCGCCCGCCCAACTCACGCTTTATCAAGGTGCCGTTGGACCTGCGCGATGCTCATGGCCTGGCGGCGCTGGCGATGATCTGCACCGTGGTACCCGGCACCGTGTGGTCGGAACTGGCGCTGGACCGCAGCGTTCTATTGCTGCACGTCTGGGACCTGAACGACGAAGCGCAGTTCATCGAGCACTTCAAGAGCACTTACGAGCGCCCGCTGATGGAGATTTTCGAATGAGCCCATTGCTGTCGAATGCGATCCTGCTGACGCTGTTCCTGTACTGCGTAGCGATGGCGCTGACCCTGGTGCGTCTGTTCAAGGGACCGTCAGCTCAGGATCGTGTACTGGCCCTGGATTACCTGTACATCGTCGCCATGCTGATGATGCTGACGCTGGGCATTCGTTACGCCAGTGATACCTACTTCGAAGCGGCGCTGCTGATCGCTCTGTTCGGCTTCGTCGGCTCGTTTGCACTGGCAAAATTCCTGCTGCGTGGAGAGGTCATCGAATGAATGCCGAATTGTCTTTATGGATCGAGATTCCGGTGGCGACTCTGCTGGTGCTCAGCGGCTTGTTCACGCTGCTGGGCGCGACCGGATTGCTGCGCATGAAGGACTACTTCCAGCGCATGCATCCGCCAGCACTGGCCTCGACAATCGGCGCCTGGTGTGTGGCGTTGGCGTCGATCATCTGTTTTTCAGCGCTGAAGTCCGCGCCGGTGGTGCACGCCTGGCTGATCCCGGTCCTGTTGGCCATCACCGTGCCGGTGACCACCCTTTTGCTGGCGCGGGCAGCGTTGTTCCGCAAGCGTATGGCTGGAGATGATGTGCCGGCTGAGGTTAGTAGCCGTCGGACTGAGAGCGGTAGCTAGTCAGTCCAAAGGTGCCAAGGCTTGGGCCGTGATCGGACGATCGCTTGCTCCTGCCTTTCAGACCCAAGCCACCGCCAAAAGCCCCGCTCCTAAAAGCGCACACAACGGCGAGTACACCCACGTGTCCAGTCGCGCAAATCGCGAATCCTTCACTTCCTTGAAAAAGCCGACCAGATTCGAGTCACCGATGGCTCGGGCAAACATCAGCAACGCAATCGCGCTGATGACCCATTGCAGTGCCTTGTGCCGCACCGCCGGCATTCCCCAACCGACCCGCATGCAAACCAGCGCCGCGATCACCAGCAGCGCAGCCGCCACTAACAAGGTCAGCCCGCCTGACGGCTTGAACGCCGGGCGCACTGTGGCAACGAAGCCCGACACCGGCACTTGCGGTACCACCACAGCAGCCGCCCATTGCCCACCCAAAGCCCAATACACGTGCATCAGGCCGATTACTGCGAAGACAGCCACCAGCCATTGAGCCAATACAAAGGTCATGGTTGAAATCCTTCAAAGGGATTTGAACAAACCATCGTAGTCGGGTTTTCCAACCATGCACGACCGGTCGGCGGTACGGTGGCCTGACCGTGTTATTTCAGATCAGCCGTCACTTTGTCAGCCACATCCTTGGGCAGCCACGCCTGCCACACATCCGGATGCGCCTTCATGAACGCTACCGCCGCCTCACGAGGCGCGGTGTGCTTGTCACTCATGTCTGCCAGTGCTTTGTTCAGTGGCTCGATTGGAAAATCAACCTTGCTGAAGAATTCGGCGATCTGCGGATTCTGCTTTTGGAACGGCGTAGACACACCAATCGACAGCTTCGATGCCAGCGAGCGGGTCGGTTCAGGATTGGGATTATCGGCGTCGGTCAGCGTCTTCCACGCTTCGGCGTCGAACGGCGGCTCTTCCAGTTGCACCAGTTTGAATTTGCCAAGCAGAGGCGTCGGCGACCAGTAATAGAACAACACGGGTTTGCCGCGACGAATCGAAGAGCTGATTTCGGCATCCAGCGCGGCACCCGAACCGCTGCGGAAGTTAGTGTAATCGTCCTGCAAGCCATACGCGGTGAGCTTCTGCTTGTTGACCACTTCCGACGTCCAGCCGATAGGGCTATTGAGGAAACGCCCTTTGCCCGGGCTTTCAGGGTCCTTGAACACGTCTTTGTATTTCTTCAGATCAGTGACACTGCGCAGATCTGGCGCCAGCGGCTTGATGCCTTTGGCCGGGTCGCCCTTGATCACATATTCCGGCACCCACCAACCTTCAGTGGCGCCTTTTACCGTATCGCCCAGGCCGACGACTTTGCCCTCGGCTTCGGCCTTTACCCAGACCGGACTGCGCCCGGCCCACTCTTCGCCAATTACCTGAATGTCATTATTCGCCAGTGCGGTCTCAAGGGTAATGGTAGTGCCCGGCAGTGTATCGGTCGGCAAGCCGTAGCCTTTCTCGACAATCACCCGCAGCACCTCGGTAATAAGGCTGCCGCTTTCCCAGTTAAGGTCGGCAAAGTGGATCGGCGTCTGTGCCGCCTGCAGCGATTGCGCCGACGTCAGCAAACCGAAGGTGGCCACGCTGGCGGCCAGTAACCGTCGAAATCCGTTCATGCATCGCACCTCGTGCTGTTCACAGCAATGGCAGTTGGCCTGACAGAAACGCAAGCCTCTGAATGACTCAGTCAACTGACTTTAGCCGAGGTTCCTGCTTTTTTTGGGATGGGATGCGCGCAAGGTTACGTTTCAGACTTTTCCTGCAGGCTGTGCAGCTCACGTCTGACCATGCTGGCGTAAGCCGCCGGTTGCAATGCATAAATCTGCGTCGCCACCCAATTCAGCCAGGCACCTTGCAAATCGGCCTTTCGGGCGAACAACCGCTGCGCTTCTTCGCGTGCGCTGTCGAGGTTTTGCAAATGGAAATCTGCTCGATTCACTCGCTGGCCTTGAAGGTCACCAGTTCGCCCTTGCGCCATTTGGCGGCTTTGGCGGTAACCGCTTTCAAGGTCTTGGTCAGGCCTTCCTGCAGCTGCTCATTGGCGGCGAACACGGTAACGACACTATGGCCTTCCTTGAACAGGATCGCGTGACCGTCGGCCGTACTGACAAACGCGTAGTCGCCCAATCCATAAACCGACAGCTTGATGTCGCGAAAGCGAATGTCCAACTTGCCGCCTTCACGACTAGGGAGGACCGATGCAATGAAATGGTCGCCTACCTTTAGTTTGAGTCCCGGTTTGTCATCGACCACCAACGCACTTTCGGTATCGATTTCGGCGATGTAAATGCCTTCGGCGTTTTGCTCGGTGATGTAAACAAAACGTGATTGGAATTGCTTGACCAGCTTTGCACGCAAATCACCCAGCACGAACAAAGCATGCATATCGAGGTTACTGACTGCCAAAGAAACATCCCCACATTTGAAAAACCGCTGCGAAAAACGCCCACGGCAAAGAAACGGCAAGGCCGATGAAAATTGCAAAACACTCAAAAACCTGACGCGAGCAAAGCGCTCTCCAATCGCGAGGTTCGTAGACTACTGGATTGTCATGAGTGAAATCTGCTCTGAAATCGCCAAAGCCTGAAGGAAAAAGCCTCAAGTACGACTAGAGCAAATCTGACTACGAACTTTAGGGAAATTTCTCACGAAAAAAAGCACTTTTCCGACATATCGCTGGCGAAAAATTGCTTTAGATAAGCCACGTCGTCAGCAGGTTCTGGCGATTTTAGAGCAGCGATGCTCATTACGACTACCCGCAACGGCCGCTAATTCCCGGCCCGACTGATGAAAAGGACTTCATATGTGCACTTTGACTCATTTTGCCACGTCGGCTGACGCGCGAATCAACCCATCTCTGGCAATGCAAGTAACCGACCTCCATAACCCACCGACATCTTCTAACAATCAGCAGACTCCGCACTTTCAGGTGGTGCCGGCGGGCATCGCCTTCTTTCATATCAAGGAAATATCCACCGGCCGTGTCAGAGGTTTCCGCGGCAATCACAACGAAGCATGCGCCCTCGCCCGCTCGCTTGAATCAAAAATCGAACTCCACGCCAGCACCTGCCTCTGATAAGGGGAGTGAAATGAACAAGCCGCACCGGCACCGACCCAGGAGTAGATGATGGAACTGCCAACCGAGCTCAACCTGACCACCCTTTTCGAACAGCTGGGCCTACCGTCTGATGAAGCGTCGATCAACGATTTTGTCGAGGCCCATCCATTGGACCAGGACACGAAACTCATTGATGCCGATTTCTGGACGCCCCAGCAGGCGCAATTGCTCAAGGAATGGCTGCGTGCGGATGGCGAAGAAGCGCCGATCGTCGATGAGCTGAACGTACGTTTGCATCGCGGCAAATAAGGCGATCAGTGCAGGCTGTCGCCGGGCTCGATGTTCATTTGTTCGAGCCAGGCAGCCTTGCACTCCTCCGCCTCGTCGCGACTGGCGAACGCTGTGCCGCGTCGCTCACCATTGAGCAAAACCACCCAGCACACACTGCGCCCCATCGCTCGTAATCCGGCCGGAACACCGCTGCCGATCATCACTGCCACGTCTACCCTGCACTGCATGTCTTCTCCGAAGTAATTAGCTACCTAACTAAGTCGGAAGATTAATGCTTTCCTGCGGATGGAAACAGCAATCGCCGCGCACAGATTCATTGCGTCAACGGTAATAATCTCAGCGCGGGGCTTCAGGTTTGTAGCCCAGCCGCAACCCGCCCCAATGCCGGCCCTTGATCGTGATCGGCACTGACAAATCATGCATCAGTTCACCCGTGTCACGCGTGTAAGTCTGCAACAGCACCGGTTGCTGATGGCTGCCGCAGCGGATGCCGGTGCGGTCGGCAAATTTGCGTTTGGTGCGATTGTTCACTGTGTCGATCTGAATATCACCGGTCAGCGGCTGGCTGAATGCCTGGTTATGCGTCGGAACATACCCCTGCTGCGTGCAGGCGATCGCGAACACCAAACCTTCATGACGCGCTAGCAGAGGCTCTTGAATTGCCGGCAAGACCTGATCGGTGTATCGATCAAACCGTGTCTGAAACCTGGCTGGCTCGGTGCCCGGGATCGGCTGGTAGCTGCGATCGAACAAATCATCAAGGCTGACTCGGCCCTGCTCGACATCTGCCTCGAAGCGCGCTGCGATCTGGCTCGCACCTTCGCGGGCCAGGTCATAGATGCGCTGGTGATAATCGTCCAGCCCCACCTCGGCCAGACGCTCACTGATGGTCTCCGCCTGCCCTTCCATCTGCACCGCTGCCTCGGCGAGGCGGCGGGTCTGTTGATCGCTGATCGCCAAATCGCCGCGCATTTGCTCAATCGCGTTGAACAGCGCGTCGAGCTGCTCGCGATTGGTTTGCGCGCCCCGGGCGATTTCGCTGACTTGGGTTTCAACGCCGGCCGCCAGTCGTGCAATGTTCTCAAGATGCTGACCGGTGTGCTCGACCTGTTCTACGCCAGTGTGCAGATCACTCGACAGCTCGCGAATCTGCGCCACCACTTGCGCGGTGCGTTGCTGAATGTCGGCAACCATCTCCCCGACTTCGCCCGTTGCCGCCGCCGTGCGCGCGGCCAATCCGCGCACTTCATCGGCGACCACAGCGAAACCGCGACCGTGCTCACCGGCCCGGGCTGCTTCGATCGCAGCGTTTAATGCCAACAAATTGGTCTGGCTGGCAATCGACTGAATTACCAGCGTCACGCGCTGAATGTCGTCGCTGCGCACACTCAAGGCTTCGATCAGCTCGCGACTGGCATTGGCGCGTTGACTGAGTTGCTGCATGCGCGAAATCGAATCGAGCAGCTCGCTACGCCCCGCCGCGCTGCTGTGATGCGCTTCGCTGGCGGCATCGAGCGCCTCGCGGCTGAGCTGTGAAGTCGCCTGTTCGGTAGCGATCATCACCTCGGCGTTGCTGACGATCTGCGCCGCCGCGTCGAGTTGCGATTCAAGCTTGCTCGCCAGGGCCTTGACCGAGAACGCGACGCCGGCCGCAGACAGTGCGTTGTGACTGGTGGTGTAGGAAAGATCACGAGTCAGTGCAGATAATTCGCCGGCAGTATCGACCGGCGCTGCATCAGCAACCCTGCGCGAACGCAGGCGCGGCAGCCAGACGATCAGCACCGCCAGCGGCATGCCGATGTACAGCGACCATTCGGCCATGGCCATGCCAGCGAGCAATAGCATCAGGGCGATGCTTTGCAGGGTTGGCGCAATCCAGCGGTTTTTCGGCAAAAGCACTGGTGCAGGCAGCACCCCAACCAGAGATCCGTCTCTCGTCATGTTCATCACCCCACGCTCGTTGTCATTGTTGTGACTGCATTAAACGCCACTACAACGCCATTATCCATGGTCCGTTAGTCGTGGGGGTTTGTGGCAGGTCAATGAAAACCGCTTGGGCAAAATGCAGACGAGCAAAAACAAAGATCGCAGCCTTCAGCAACGCCCGTGTAGGAGCTGCCGAAGGCTGCGATCTTTTCAAGGTGCCCTCTTTTGAGAGGGTCACCCCACAGAATCAGGCCTGACGCTGGTGCTTATCGATCTGCTCGTGACGTTCTTGAGCTTCGATGCAGTATTTGGTGGTCGGGCTGATCAGCAGGCGCTTCAGGCCAATGGCCTCGCCGCTGTCGTCGCACCAGCCAAAGCTGTCGTCCTTGATGCGCTCAAGGGCTTGTTCCAACTGCGGCAGCATGCGCTGGTCGCGATCGATCGCGTTGACCAGCCAGGTGCGCTCTTCTTCAACCGAAGCCGCATCCGCCGGGTCAGCCGGGGTGTCCAGGCTTTCAATGGCGATACGATTTTGCTCAATGCGCTCGTGGGTTTCGACTTTCATGTTCTGCAACAGCTCAGTGAAGAAAGCGTGTTGCTCAGCATTCATGTAGTCATCTGCCGGCATGGCCAGCAACTTGTCCTTTGTCATTGATATCTCTATAAAAAAACGTGCATTAAGGCGAATAAGGGAGCGTTTCGGCGAACCGTGTCGGGCCGTCGAAAAGGCATCGTTTTATTGCAAACGCCACCCGGCACTCAATTTACGAGGGGCGGCAGTCTAAGGCCCGATCAAAGCCTCAGCAACTGTAAATACAGGGAATTTGTCCGACAGGACCCGGAAACTGCTCTGACACAGGTGCCACACGGCCATCGGAGTGCGTTTATAGCAAGAAATTCAGTCGAGCGGCTGTATATAGAAGACAAACGGCTAACCGTAACGCAGGATAGCCAGCACTGCCTGCGCTTCGCACGCCAACGAACACCAGGGACTGACAATTGCCTCAGGCTCGACTAGGTTATGCCTTCCCACCGGTTCGACTTGAAGGAACGCGTCATGAAACTGATTGGCATGCTCGACTCCCCTTACGTGCGCCGCGTAGCAATCTCCGCCAAATGCCTAGGGATCGACCTCGAACACGAGTCGGTCTCGGTGTTCCGCCACTTCGAACGATTCCAGCAGATCAACCCTGTGGTCAAGGCGCCCACATTGATCCTCGACGACGGCGTGGTCCTGATGGACTCGACCCTCATCCTCGATTACCTCGAAGCCAGCTCCGGCAAAAGCCTGCTGCCAAGCGATCTCAAACAACGCGCTCAAGCCCTGCGCATGATCGGCCTCAGCCTCACCGCTTGCGAAAAAGCCGTGCAGCTGTATTACGAACGCAACCTGCGGCCGGCCGAGATCCAATATCAACCTTGGGTTGAACGCGTTGAAGGCCAACTCGCCGCCGCGTTTACCGCGCTGGAAAAAGAGCTTGAACACAGCGACTTGCCTGTCGACGGCTCCCTCGCCCAGGACGGCATCAGTCTGGCGGTTGCCTGGAGCTTCACGCACCTTGTCGTGCCGGATCAGATCGACGCCGCGCGCTATCCACGTATCGCCCAATACACCGCCTACGCAGAAGGCACCGACGCGTTCGTCAGCACTCCGATGAACTGACCATGAGCACCACCGACACCGCCGCCCCGGCGTTAAAGGAAATCTTCAACGCCGAGCGCTTGCAGCACATCGCTGACGAAATGAGCGCGGTGTACCCGGCGTTCAAGGCCAAGACGTTTCTCAAACACGCCCAGGACGGACTCGCTGAACTATCAGTAATGCAACGCATGGCGCGTGTCAGCGAAAGCCTGCATGCCGTGCTGCCGCTGGACTACGAAGATTCCCTTGAAGTGCTGTTCGAACTCGCGCCACGGCTGAACAGCGGCTTCGTCAGCATGTGCCTGCCACACTACGTCGCGAGCTACGGCGCCCATGCGTTCGACACCTCAATAGACGCGCTGAAGTACTTCACCGCCTTCGGCTCCTCCGAATTCGCCATCCGCTACTTTTTGCGCAGCGACCTCGAGCGCTCGCTGGAACGAATGCATGACTGGACCCGAGACGAAAACCACCACGTCCGCCGCCTCGCCAGCGAAGGCAGCCGCCCTCGCCTGCCGTGGTCGTTCCGCCTGGAAGCGGTGCAGGCTGATCCGCAGCTGGCCGCCGGGATACTTGATCAGTTGAAGGCGGATGAGAGCTTGTACGTGCGCAAGTCCGTGGCAAATCATTTGAATGACGTGACGAAGGTGCATCCGCAGTGGGTGTTGGACACGATTGAAGGTTGGTCGCTGGAGAACAAGCACACGGCCTGGATTGCCAAGCATGCGCTGCGCAGTTTGATCAAACAGGGCGACGTGCGCGCGCTGACGGTGATCGGCGCAGGGGCGAAGGCTGAGGTTGAGTTGTTGGATGTGCGGGTTGAGCCTGCGGTGGTGAGGTTGGGGGAAGCGATTACTTTGTCGTTTACGGTGAAGTCCATGGTGGCGCACGAGCAAAGGCTGGTGATTGATTATGCGATTGAGTATGTGAAGGCGAATGGCGGGGTTTCGAGGAAGGTTTTCAAGTTGAAGACTTTGGGATTAGCGGGTTTCGGGACTGAGGTAGTGCGACGGAATCAAGTCATCAAGGATTTTACTACGCGCAAGCATTTTGCCGGGCGACATGGGGTGCAGGTGATGGTTAATGGGGAGGTGTTGGGTAGTGCGGCGTTTGAGGTTTTGATTTGAGGCGTGAGTTGTTTATTTACCAAAACAGCCGGTAGCGGATCAGTGCACTGGCAGCCGTGCTTCGACATTGCGCGCGGCGGCACAGTGGACGACTCACGGCTTCAGCGCTTACCAACTTCCGTACGGGATGCCGAATTTCTCGATATAGCGCTTGGACTTTTCGCTGACGGGATAGGCGTAGCGACCACCGTTTTTCCCAAGCTCCGGCCCTAGCGGCTCAATCTCGCCTTGCGCTCGAGCAACCTTTATCGGTCGATGACATGAGTCTCTCACCCACACCTGAACAACACCGCCCGGAGCAAGTCCCAAGTAAACAGAGGCCATGAAGCGTGCTGTCCTGTCAGGTCTCTCGGGGCACCGTTGACTGGTAGAAGTCACCATTATCTGTCTGGCATTCTCTGGAATATCCACCCACGCTTGCCACGTTTTCTGTTCAACGATTGATTGCCAGCGAACATAGATACGAATGGGTAGATCGGCCCCCACCACTCTTTTACCGCTGCCCCCCACCCCTGTCCAGCCGCGAGCAGAGTCAGTACCGTCTTCAGGCTCTCCGCCCGCAGCAGTCCCACCACCGGTTCTAAAGAAAACTCTGCCGGTTATGTCCTGCACGGAACTGTCCTCCACCCATACCTTCATGTAATCGGGCTCAGTGAAAGCCAGCTCCCACCATTTCGACTTTGGATCGCTCTTGGCTGAGAGCAGATCAGGAGACTGGCAACCCGTTATGCATACGCCAAGTAGCAGGGCGACAAATAATTTCATTACCAAAGAGTCCAGTCAGGTACGTGAGGATGCTGCACGCGAATCGCGTCTGCGGTGGGCGCATTGATATAGACGGCGCGGACTCCGCTGCCGTCTCTTCTTCCAAGAGGGTGATTCCAATTTGCGGACATGTGGATGTATTTCAACCTCAGCAGGTTCTCCTCTTGCTGAGTTGTGGTGTAGTCACCTGCGACAAATCGGTCGCACAACGCCTGAAGCTCTGACGGGACCGCCAAAGCAGCCGTGGCTGGAATATCATCGAAGCGAACCCCCTTCTCTTTTGCCAAGCTATGCATCACCCGAAGATATACCCTCGACAACAACCCGCTTACGGAACGTTTGAGTTGCAGAGCTGCATAAACGCGCTTTCTACGGGGACTGAGCCGGTCCTGTTGATCCACGGGCAGGAGAAGCCCGTCCGGCGTAACAATTTCCAGCAGATCTTCGGGCCACCCCCTTGAGATCCACTCATTTTTAATGACCATGGCATGGCGGTAGATCGACGTAGTAGATACATCGGTAAACATCGAGACCTCAAGCGTTTGCATTGGACTGACGAGTACACACTCTTCAATGTCATCGCGATAACCGCCGCCGATGTCGGAATGCACCCCTGGAAGAATGACTTCCAAGTGGTCGGCTTTAACGCGACTCAATGCAAAATTAGCGCGATATTCGTCCCGCGCCGACAGCTGAACGACGTCAGTAAAAAACCGCCGGTCGAGGTAGAGCTTGATGCCCGTGGCCACAGGACTTTTAACGTTACCAAAATTCGACCAGCCTGCAACCGACGGCACAGTGTCGAACAGCCCGATGAATCCCATGTTGATGCTGCCTTGGTACTGATCGATGAAGGTGCGACTAAAGTCGCTCGCATTGTTGCGCAATACATCTCCGAGTGGCCCTTGTTTTCCGCGGACAATTGCATTGGCAAAATGCCTCGCGGCAGCTGCGCCGCGACTAAATCCGAACGTATCGAAAGTCAGAGAGGTAATTTCACTGTTTGGATTTTCGTTAATTACATCTTCAATACGCGATTTGATCTCGCTAAATGATTGTTGGACACGACCCGCTATACCCGTGTCTCCGCGGCCCGTGCCCGCTCCGAATGTACTGTCCTCTTCTCCCGATTGAGTGCCAATCCCCTCTATGTACACCCTGCGAAACGCCCGCTTGTGCGAGCCGTCTCCTTCGGCTTTCTGAGGTGCGAAGTACAGTTCACTCAGTTTGTAAACGTTGGTTGTTTCATTGGCATAGCTACTATCTGGATTGCGCATGTAGGGCTTGCAACTGGCATCGATATCTTCAGGCGCAATCGGATGCTGAGCGCCACACAACAACCCCGCAGCAGAGTTGTTCGCATTGTTGCCCGTGCCATCAAAGAACACCCCGATCCTCAACGCAATCCCGATTTTCTCAGGTTCGCGCGCAGGCTCTTTCCCATGCTTCTCATACTCGGCCCAATGTTGGGCGTGTATGTCGACGGGTTTGGCTTCTTCGTAGCGATAGTTTTTCGGCGGGTTTGGAACGTAGCCACTCAATCCTTGATTCCTTCTGATCCTTGAAGAACGGCCAGAAGGGTGACAGCCGGGATGGAGCGGTGCAAGCCGTGGCGGTGTGCCAGCCATGGAGCGCCAGTGCGAGCAGGCTCACTCCCAAAAAGGAATGAGCCTGGCTGGGGATGGCGGGTCAAATCGACCGCTGATTCACCCGCGCCATCAACTGTTCAGCACTTTCCTTGCGCTCGGAATAGCGGTCCACCAGGTGCGCCTGCTGCCCACGCAGCAGCACGGTGAACTTGACCAGTTCTTCCATCACATCCACCACACGGTCGTAGTACGGCGAGGGTTTCATCCGCCCTTCTTCGTCGAATTCCATATAGGCCTTCGGCACCGAGGATTGGTTGGGGATGGTGAACATGCGCATCCAGCGGCCGAGGATGCGTAGTTGGTTGACCACGTTGAACGACTGCGAGCCACCGCAGACTTGCATCACCGCCAGGGTTTTGCCTTGGGTCGGGCGGACGGCGCCGAGTTCGAGGGGGATCCAGTCGATCTGCGCTTTGAACACGGCGGACATCGCGCCGTGGCGTTCCGGCGAGCACCAGACCTGGCCTTCCGACCACAACACCAGATCGCGCAATTCCTGCACCTTGCGATGGTCGACCGGGACGTCGTCGGGCAATGGCAAACCGGATGGGTTGAAGATCCGCGTTTCGGCGCCAAAGTGTTCGAGCAGGCGCGCGGCCTCCTCGACCAGCAAACGGCTGAACGAGCGCTCGCGGGTCGAGCCGTAGAGAAGAAGGATGCGCGGTTTGTGTTCGCCGACATTCGATGGCTTAACAGCGTCGATCAGGCTGGCGTCGAGGTTGGGCAAATGATTTGTCATGAAGCCTCCTTACAGCGTGCCGATGCGATCGAGTTCGGCTTTCAGTTGCTCGCGACTGAGCGAGTGAAACGGCAGATCGAGGAAGGCTTGGCAGCGTTCACCGATGCGCATCAGAGTGGCTTGGAATGCTCCGTCGATTGTCGCTTCGTCGCCCTGCACTTCGGACGGATCTTCCAGTCCCCAATGCGCTTTCAGTGCCGGGCCGAAATACACCGGGCAAGTTTCGCCGGCGGCTTTGTCGCAGACAGTGATAACGATATCCGGCGGGCTGTCTTCAAAGGCTTCGTTGCCTTTGCTGTGCAACCCGTCGATGGCGATTCCGTACTTTTGCAAGGTCGACAGGCTGCGCGGCAGGACTTGGCCTTTGGGAAAACTGCCTGCACTCACCGCTTGGAAACCAGCGGGGGCCAGGTGATTGAACATGGCTTCGCAAAGAATGCTGCGGCAGCTGTTGGCTGTGCACATGAACAGGACTCGCATCGATGCGCTCCGTAGAAAATGGAAGATTCAGCAACAGGCGCGTTCGCGCACGGGACGGCCATCCATGTGTTGCAGGCGTGCGGCGTTGTCTTTGAGCCAATCGGTATTGGCTTTGGACGTCACCTGGAGGATTTCGCCAATCCATGCCGGCAATTGCGGATTGAGGCGGTAATACACCCATTGGCCCTGTCGCCGGTCGAGCAGCAAACCATTGCTGCGCAGTTGCGCGAGATGGCGGCTGATTTTCGGCTGGCTCTCGGCGAGCGCACACATCAGCTCGCAGACGCAGAGCTCACCTTGCTCGGCGATAAGCAGGATGGCGCGGACACGGGTTTCGTCGGCGAGGCTTTTGAAGACTTCGGTGGGGGTGATCATGGTGCTCGGTTCGCCATATGCGGGAAGACGAATATACGGATAGCCACATATATGGTCAATCAAGATCAAAAGATCGCAGCCTTCGTCAGCTCCTGCAGAACTCGGTGCAGGAGCTGCCGAAGGCTGCGATCTTTTGATCTCAAAGGTTTAGCAACAACCCCTGCTCCGCCTCACACAACCCCACCATATAATCCCAAACCACCCGCAGCCGCACCGATTTATGCAGCTCCCGCCGTGTGCTGATCCAGTAGCTGCGCTCGATGCTTTCATCCGGCAGCAGCGCGACCAGATCGGCATCGGACTCGGCCATGTAGCAGGGCAACACTGCGATGCCCAATCCCGAACGCGCCGCTTCCTGCTGCGCGATCACGCTGGTGCTGTGGAACACCACGCGCGGGCTGCGACAGAAGCTGTTGAGGAACATCAATTCCTGACTGAACAGCAGGTCGTCAACGTAACCGATCCATGCATGTCGGCCCAGGTCTTCGCGGCTTTGCAGTGGCGGCGCGTTGTCGAGGTAGGTTTGGCTGGCATACAGCGCAAGTCGATAGTCAGTGAGCTTGCGCGTGACGAGCATATCGGCGGATGGCCGTTCGAGGTGGATGCTGATTTCCGCTTCGCGGTTGAGGATGCTGACAAAGCGCGGCACGGCGACCAGTTCCACTTCCAGCCCGGGATAACGCTCGAACAGCCCGATCATTCGGGAAGCGAGAAATTTGATGCCGAGGCCTTCGGTGACGCCAACGCGGATCTTGCCCAGCGGCGCGGTGGACTGGGTGATTTCTTCCTGCGCCAGCAGCGCGACGTTTTCCATCGCTTCGGCGTGTTTGAGCAGCGCCTCCCCCGCCGGGGTCATCTCATAGCCCTGTGCGTGCTGAACAAACAGCGCGGTGCCGAGGCTTTTCTCGATCGACTCGATGTGCCGCGCGACCGTCGCGTGGGTAGTGTTGAGCCGACGCGCGGCAGTGAGCAGGCGACCGCTGCGTTGCAGTTCGAGAAAAAAGCGCAGGTCGTTCCAGTCGAACATGGCGGTTCCTTGTCGGCTATCGTCGTTTCAGGCTGTTTGAAAACGCACAGCGGCTGTGCAAAAACTAACATTCTTTTAACGAAAGCTAACAACTAGAGTGTCCGACAATAAAAACAAAAAGCGAGGTCAGGGCATGCACACGTCCCTGGATGAATTCGACTACATCGTGGTCGGCGCCGGCCCCGCCGGGTGCCTGCTGGCCAATCGGCTTTCAGCGGATCCCCAGCAGCGGGTGTTGCTGCTCGAAGCCGGCGGCCGCGACAACTACACGTGGATTCACATTCCTGTGGGTTACCTCTTCTGCATCGGTAACCCACGCACCGACTGGTGCTTCAAGACCGAAGAACAACCGGGCCTCAATGGCCGCGCGCTGAGTTACCCGCGCGGCAAGGTGCTGGGCGGCTGCTCGTCGATAAACGGCATGATCTACATGCGCGGCCAGGCCGGCGACTATGACGGTTGGGCGGCGGCTGGCAATCCGGGCTGGGCGTGGAACGACGTGCTGCCGCTGTTCAAACAGAGCGAAAACCACTTTGCTGGCGGCGCTCAATTTCATGGCGATCAGGGCGAATGGCGAGTCGAGCAACAGCGTCTGTCGTGGCCGATTCTCGATGCCTTTCGCAGCGCTGCCGAGCAAAGCGGCATCGCCAGCATCAATGACTTCAACCAGGGCGACAACGAAGGCTGCGGCTACTTTCAGGTCAACCAGAAAGCCGGGGTGCGCTGGAACGCGGCCAAGGCCTTTTTGAAACCGCTGCGCAGCCGGGCGAACCTGACTGTGCTGACCGGCGTAGAGGTTGATCGTGTCTTGCTGGAGAACGGCCGCGCGACGAAAGTCAGCGCGCGCCATGAAGGCCAGATCAGACAGTTCAAGGCGCGCAAGGAGATTGTTTTGTGCGCCGGCTCGGTCGGTTCGCCGTGCATTCTGCAGCGCTCCGGCATCGGTCCGCGGCCGCTGCTTGAGCGCTTGGGCATCGGCGTGATTCATGAGCTGCCGGGGGTGGGCGGCAACCTGCAGGATCACCTGCAATTGCGCCTGATCTACAAGCTGGAAAACGCGCGTACCTTGAACCAGATCGCTGGCAGCGTGTGGGGCAAGATGGGCATGGGCCTGCGCTATCTGTACGACCGCAGCGGGCCGTTGTCGATGGCGCCGAGTCAGTTGGGCGCGTTTGCCCGCTCCGGCCCTGAGCAAACCTCGGCGAACTTGCAATATCACGTGCAGCCGCTGTCGCTGGAGCGCTTTGGCGAGCCGTTGCACAGCTTCCCGGCGTTCACCGCCTCGGTGTGCGACCTGCGCCCGCAGAGCCGTGGGCGCATCGAGATTCGCTCCGCCGATCCGCAAGCGGCGCCGCTGATCCAGCCCAATTACCTCAGCCACCCGCAAGACTTGCGCGTCGCCGCCGATGCGATCCGCCTGACCCGGCGCATCGTCAGTGCCCCTGCCTTGGAGGCGTTCAAACCGGTGGAATACCTGCCCGGCGCCGACCTGCAAAGCGAAGAACAATTGCACGAAGCGGCGGCAAAAATCGGTACGACGATTTTCCACCCGGTCGGTACTTGCCGCATGGGCAACGACGGCGACGCGGTGGTCGATGCGCAACTTCGCGTGCACGGCGTACCGGGTTTGCGCATTGCCGATGCGTCGATCATGCCGAAAATCACCTCGGGCAATACCTGTTCGCCTACGCTGATGATTGCCGAGAAGGCTGCTCAACTGATTTTGGCCAAACCTGTACACAGTTCTAATGTGGGAGCGGGCTTGCTCGCGAAAGCGGAGTGTCATTCACCCTTGATGTGACCGACCCGGCCCCTTCGGGAGCAAGCCCCCTCCCACAGTTTTTTGCAGCAGACTCAAGGCATCGCGCTTCACCCGGACACGCAACACCAGTGGAACAACAAAAACAATCACTGTGAGGGATACCGATATGTCAGACCACGCTCAGCCGCTGGACGCCGCGGGTAGCGCCGAGACCGGCAATGCGACACAGAAAGTCATCTTCGCCTCATCACTCGGGACGGTGTTCGAGTGGTATGACTTCTTCCTCTACGGCGCCCTTGCGGCGGTGATCAGCAAGCAGTTTTTCGCCGGAGTCAACGACACCACCGCGTTCATCTTCGCGCTGATGGCGTTCGCCGCCGGCTTCATCGTGCGGCCGTTCGGCGCATTGGTGTTTGGCCGCTTGGGCGACATGATCGGGCGCAAATACACTTTTTTGGCGACGATCATTCTGATGGGCGTGGCGACGTTTTGCGTCGGACTGCTGCCGACCTACGCCAGCATCGGCATCGCGGCGCCGATCATTCTAGTGGTGCTGCGCATGCTTCAGGGCCTGGCGCTCGGCGGCGAATACGGCGGCGCGGCGACCTACGTGGCCGAACACGCTCCCATCGGCAAACGCGGCTTCCACACCAGCTGGATTCAATCCACCGCGACCCTCGGCCTGCTGTTGTCGCTGCTGGTAGTGCTCGGTTGCCGCTACTTCACCGGCGATCAGTTTGAAGTCTGGGGCTGGCGCATTCCGTTCCTGCTGTCGATCGTGCTGCTGGGCATTTCCACCTGGATTCGCCTGAGCCTGCACGAGTCGCCGGCCTATCTGAAAATGAAGGAAGAAGGCAAAACCTCGAAGGCGCCTATCCGCGAATCCTTCGGCAAATGGGAAAACCTCAAAGTCGTGCTGATCGCCCTGTTCAGCATCAACGCCGGGCAAGCGGTGACCTTCTACGCCGCGCAGTTCTACGTGCTGTTCTTCCTCACGCAGTTCCTGAAAATGGACCCGGCAGTGGCCAACAGTCTGCTGATCATCAGCGTGGTGATCGGCGCGCCGTTCTTCATCTTTTTCGGCTGGCTGTCGGACAAGGTCGGGCGCAAACCGGTGCTGATGCTCGGCCTGCTGCTGGCAACCGCGCTGTACTTCCCGATCTTCAAATCCCTGGCCCACTACGCCAACCCGGCGATTGATCTGGCCAGCCGTCAGGCACCGATCACCGTGCTCGCCGACCCGGCGACTTGCACCTTCCAGTTCGATCCGGTGGGCAAGGCCAAATTCGACAGTCCCTGCGACAAGGTCAAGACCTTCCTGGTCAAGCAAGGCCTGCCCTACTCCAGCGTTGCTGCGCCGGCGGGTAGCGCCGTGCAGGTGAGTGTCGGCGACGTGAAGCTGGATGGTTTCGATGAGGCGGCACTGCGCGGCGCGATCACCCTCGCCGGCTATCCGCAACAAGCCGATATGCAGCAAATCAACAAACCTATGATCGTCGCACTGATCGTCGCGCTGATTATCATTTCCGCTATGTGCTACGGCCCGCTCGCCGCGCTGATGGTCGAACTGTTCCCGACACGCATTCGCTACACCTCGATGTCGCTGCCGTATCACATCGGCAACGGCTGGTTTGGCGGATTCCTGCCTACCGTGTCGTTTGCGCTGGTGGTGTACACCGGGGATATTTTCTACGGGCTGTGGTATCCGGTGCTGATTACCGGGGTGAGCCTGGTGGTGGGGATGATTTGCCTGCGTGAGACGAAGAATATCGATCTCGACAAGAACTGAAAACGCGCTGACAACAATGGCGAGGGACGCGATCCTCTCGCCATTTTTTTGGCTCAGATGTCCGCTTTGATCACTTCGAATTTCACCTGGTCCGGATAAAACGCCAGGTAGTCGCGGATCGGCGCGACTGACACTTTCGGATTTTCGTAAGTCCACGCTGCGTTGGCGACCTCATGCCCAGGCACCTGCAGGGTGAAATAACTGGCGTCCCCCTTGTATGGGCAATAGCTGCTGTGGTCGGTGCGGGCAAAATATTTCCCGTCGATGTCTTCGCGGGGGATGTAGTACACCGGCGGGTAGTTGGCTTCGTTGAGGATCAGCGCGTGGGAGGAAGCGGCGACCTGAATGCCGTGGAATTTCACCAGCAGGCAGCCGCTCAGTTGTTCGACGCTGATCACGGGGCTGGGGCTTTTCATGGGAATTCTCCTGAAGACGGCGAAGAGACCGGTTCAGGTATAGCCGATGGGCTCGGGTCTGGTTGAGATTGCAGCCGAACGGCGAAAATCTTTGGCAATCGTTTTATCTGTATATCCATACAGATAAAAGTTGCTCGCGCCGCAGACTCCAGCCATCCTGTGCGCTCCCACAAACCAATCAGCGATGGTAGCTATGCGGCTGTACCTCTGTGAAAAACCTTCCCAGGCCAAAGACATCGCGGCCGTGCTCGGCGCCAGGCGTCGCGGCGACGGTTGCTGGTTGGGGACGGACGTCACAGTGACCTGGTGCATCGGCCACTTGCTCGAAACTGCTCCGCCGGATGCCTATGACGCGCGCTACAAACGCTGGGTGCTGGCCGATCTGCCGATCATTCCCGACAAATGGAAAATGACCGTCAAGCCCCGCACCGCCAGTCAGTACAAAGCGGTGAAGCGCCTGCTTGGCGAGGCCAGCGAACTGATCATCGCCACCGACGCCGACCGTGAGGGCGAGATGATCGCCCGGGAACTGGTCGAACATTGCCGCTATCGCGGGCCGATCCGCCGCTTGTGGCTGTCGGCGCTGGACGAGGCATCGATTCGCAAGGCCTTGGCCGCGCTGAAACCGGGAGCCGAAACATTCAGCCTGTATCACTCGGCGCTGGGCCGTTCACGCGCGGACTGGCTGATCGGCATGAACATGAGTCGACTGTTCACCTTGCTGGGCCGGCAGTCGGGTTATCAGGGCGTTTTGCCGGTGGGCCGAGTACAGACGCCGACCTTGCGACTGGTGGTGGACCGCGACCGCAGCATCGCCGATTTCGTCCCCGTACCGTTCTGGGCAATCGACGTGGATTTGCTGCACAACGGCACGGCGTTTACCGCGCAATGGCGCGCACCTGCGGATGTTTGTGATGATCAGGATCGCTGCCTGAATCAGGCGTTGGCGCAACAAGCAGCGGCGGCGATCAGCAGTGCAGACAGCGCACGGGTGATCAAGCTGAAAACCGAGCGCATGCGCGAAGTCGCGCCCCTGCCCTTCGATCTCGGCACGTTGCAGGAAGTCTGCTCGAAGAAGCTTGGCCTTGGCGCCCAGGAAACCCTCGACATCGCCCAGGCCCTTTACGAAACCTACAAAGTCATCACCTACCCGCGCAGCGATTGCGGCTTCCTGCCGTTGAGCCAACACAGTGAGGCGCCGTCGATCCTCACAGCGTTGCGCCAGGCCGATCCGAGCCTTGAAGCGTTGCAGGGTTTTCTCGAACCGCAGCGGCGCTCAAGGGCCTGGAATGACGCCAAGGTCAGCGCTCACCACGGCATCATCCCCACCATCGCCGCGAAGAACCTCGAACGTCTAACCGGCAAGCATCGCGCGGTGTACACGCTGATTCGCGCGCGCTACCTGGCGCAGTTCCTGCCCAATCACGAATACGATCGTACCCAGGCCGATTTCGACTGCAACGGGCAGGCGTTGCGTGCCGTGGGCAAGCAGATCATCGAACCGGGCTGGAAGCGCGCATTGCCCGAGGCACTGGCCCCGGCCAAGGGCCGCGAAGCGCCCGCGCCGCAAACCTTGCCGGCTCTGAGCCAGGGCGTCGAATGCGCTGTGTTGAAGGTGAATCTCAAGGATCTGTGGACGCAACCGCCAAAACCCTACACCGAAGGCGATCTGATCAAGGCAATGAAGAACGTCGCCAGACTGGTCGAAGATCCGCTGCTCAAACAGAAACTCAAAGACACCACCGGCATCGGCACCGAAGCCACCCGCGCGTCGATTATCCAGGGTCTGCTTGATCGAGGTTATATGGTGAAGAACGGTAAGGCGCTGGCTGCGACGCCGGCCGCTTTCAGCCTGATCGACGCAGTGCCACGGGCAATCGCCGATCCGGGCACCACAGCCATTTGGGAACAAGCGCTGGACATGGTGCAAAGCGGCGAGATGAGTCTGGAAGAATTTGTCACCAAACAGGCCGCGTGGATGAGCAAGCAGGTCACCCGTTGCTCCGCCCTCAGACTGACCATCAGCGGCCCGCCTCCCGCCGGCAAAGCCGCAGCGCCGTGGAAGAAAAAACGCAAGTCGACGGCCAGCAAAACCGCCGGTCCGCGCAAACGCACGACACGGCCGGCGACCCGCTGAAAGCCTTAGGGGTGCCTTCTGCAGGTTGCTGAAACGTATCTTTTCTCATTCCAAAACAGCTTTGTCCGACAATATGTAGTGCTCGAAAATAATCACTACAAAACCGTTGACGGCGTCGTTTTGCTTTTGCATGATGAAGACGTTCCCCGATCGGGAGCGCTGGTAACACGCTTGAGCAAACTCGTCTGACCGCCGAGTTGTTTTTTCCGGATACACGCTGCCCACAAGGCAGATTGAAGAAGCTGACCTGGCCTGAACGTCCAGTACAAGGACGAGAAGCGCTGGCGAAAATTCTCAAGACGCTTGTGGTCGACACTGGACATGTCGTCAAGGAGCCTCCCGGTTTTCGCTGCTTCTCCTCGTTGTGACGCTATTGCGTAGCAGTTATTCAACACGACTACATGCAACAGATGCACGACCCCGTACTTCACACGGGCGAGCGCTGACGTCCTGGTTTCGGTGCCAGGGATCAACTAACCGATGGGCTACCTGTATTAGCGAATCAACTTTGAAAGATCACCAGACTGGTCAAGGGGCATAACAATGAATCTGAATAATCAACCCACCATCGAAGAACTGGCTCGGATGTTCGCGGCGCAAAAAGACAGCCACGACAGCCACATTCTCTGGATCAGCAAGTCGGGTCAGGTGCATATCGACTGCCTGTCGCCCCACGCTGGCGAAGAAGAATTCGACCGCAACCATCAGAACCTGCTGGCCCGCCTGAAGATGTATCGCCGCGGCCACGGTTATGTCGGCAAGAAGGCGGCGGCCGACAAGGACTTCATTGGCAGCGTGCTGCAGACGCTGAAGCAGGCGTGGGATTCGATGCAGAACAAAAATGAAGTTCGGGTGATTGATCGGTTTTATTGAGTAATATCTGCAATCACGAAAGGGCCTGCTTCCAAGGTGGAGCAGGCCCTTTTTACATCCAGAACGCGCGCAAAGATGTTCATGCGTTATGCGTTTGCAGAACAAGGTCAACAAGCGCCAGCGCCGCCGCGCTGTGATAATTATTCCTGCGCCGCAACAACGCCGCTCCACGCTGTGGCGCCTCCCCTTCGACCCGCAAGCGGCGCCATGCGCGGTCTTCGCTGGCAATCGCCTCGGGCAGCATGGTCGCCAGCGGCGCATGCCGCACCACTTCCAGCAACGTACTCACCGAATTCACTTCAATCCGCACATGCGGCGTAATCCCGTGCTCACGGAAATACTCATCCACCAATAACCGCGTAATGAAGCCCGGCGCCAGCAAGGCGAAATCCATTGAAGCCAATTCCGTCGACGTCAACACCGAATGGCTGTCATAGAGCGGATGCCCAGGCCCGACCATGATCCCCAGCGTCTCGGTAAACGCCGGTATGCATTCGATATCGGCATTGCGCACCGGCGTAAACGCGATCGCGACATCCAGCGAGTCATCCGTCAGCCCGGCCTCGATGTCGTCCATCGACAACTCGAAGATCTCCAGATGAATCCCGGGAAACCGTGCCCCGTAGTCGCGCACCAGTGGCCCGACCAGATACGCCATGAACGTCGGCGTCATCGCCAGGCGCAGCGTGCCGCGGGACAAGTCCTTCACGTCGTGCAAGGCGCGCTGCCCGGCTTCCAGCTCCACCAGCACGCGCCGCGCGCATTCGATGTAAGCCGCGCCGGCATCCGTCGGCTTCACCGTGCGCGAGGTGCGATCGAACAGGCTCACGCCGAGGGTCTCTTCCAGTTGCCTAATCTGCTGCGACAACGTCGGCTGCGACACATGCAGCGCTTCGGCGGCGCGGGTGAAGCCACCGTGATCGGCAACGGCGAGCAAATAACGCAAATGTCGCAACAGCATGAGGGCACCATCTATAGGCAGGACTTATGCGAAGCATTGTATATCGGTCTTGGACGCTATGAATCGACCGGCGCAACATTGTTTCCACACAAGCAAGCCAACCCCTGAAAGGAGTGACACCATGCAACAGTCCCACGCCTACAACGACAACAGCCTGGCCCTGACCACCCGCGTTCTCGACGCCAAGGCGAAAAAAGATCTGTCGTGGCAGGATCTTGCTGACGGCACCGGCCTCAGCCTGGCCTACGTCACTGCCGCCCTGCTCGGCCAGCATCCGTTGCCGGAAAACGCTGCTAAGGTGGTCGGCGACAAACTCGACCTCAGCGCGGATGACGTTGCCGCCCTGCAGATCATTCCTCTGCGTGGCAGCCTCAGCGGCGTGCCGACCGATCCGACCATCTACCGTTTTCACGAAATGATCCAGATCTACGGCACCACCCTCAAAGCGCTGGTCCATGAGCAGTTTGGTGATGGGATCATCAGCGCGATCAACTTCAAACTGGACATCAAGAAAGTCGAAGACCCGGAAGGCGGCTCCCGCGCCGTGGTGACCCTCGACGGCAAGTTTCTGCCCCTGCGCCCGTTCTGATGCGCCGGCCCGCACCCTGCGTGCGGGCCATCCGATTTCCGCCAAGAGGACACGCCCCATGAAAGCCTTGATCGACGGCTTCCTGAAATTCCAGAACGAAGCTTTTCCGCAACGCAGCGAACTGTTCAAACACCTGGCGACCACACAGCAACCCGGCACGCTGTTCATCACTTGTTCCGACAGCCGTGTGGTGCCTGAGCTGCTGACCCAGCAGGAACCCGGCGAGCTGTTCGTGATCCGCAACGCCGGCAATATCGTGCCCTCCTACAGCCCACATCCGGGCGGCGTGTCAGCGACGGTGGAGTATGCGGTGGCGGTGTTGGGAGTGACCGATATCGTGATTTGCGGCCACTCCGATTGCGGCGCGATGACCGCGATTGCCCAGTGCAAGTGCATGGATCACCTGCCAGCCGTCAGCGGCTGGTTGCAGCATGCCGAGTCGGCGAAGGTGATGAACGAAGCGCGCGTGCATGGCAGCGACGCGGCGAAGTTGAGCTCGATGGTGCGCGAGAACGTGATCGCGCAACTGGCGAATATTCAGACCCACCCGAGTGTGCGCCTGGCCCAGGAGCAAGGGCGGCTGAATCTGCATGGCTGGGTCTATGACATCGAGACCGGTTCGATCGACGCGCTCACTTCCGATCGTCGCACCTTTGTACCGTTGGCCGAGCAACCAACCACTTGCGCGATCAGCGCTAGGACTTCCAACGCAGCCTGACGCCCGGGCCGGTGATCGTTCCCACGCTCTGCGTGGGAATGCAGGCCGTAACGCTCTGCGTCACTGGACGCGGAGCGTCCCTAGAGGCGTTCCCACGCAGAGCGTGGGGACGATCAACAGATCAGCGTTTCACCGTGAGATCAATCTGAGTCATGCGACTGCGCACGGTAAAAACGCCATCGCCGGAGAGAATTGCACTGCGCGCAAACAGGCGCCCGCTCTCCCAATTTGAAAGACCCAGTTCCGGCTTGTTCAGCGCGTACTGGCCATCGACCCAACGCGTGATGCCGTTGCCCACGAACGGCGCATTCACGGCATTATAGAAACGCTCCTGAGCCGCCGCATCCTCACTGATCAACGACACGGTGAATTGCGGGCTGTAACGGTTGAACAGCGCAATTGCCTGATCCAGATCCTCGACGATCATCAGGCTGACTTCCGGGGTTTCCTCCCATTCCCACTCGCGGCCCAGGTCCGACTCGGGCAAGGATTCGGCCAGCGCTTCGGTCCGGTAACCCTGCGCACGATAAACCTCGACCGTCGCGTTCCGCCATTCGCTTGGCAGGCAACTTTCACTGCCCTCGATGATGTGCAATTTGCAGCCTTGGCCGCGCGCCGTGCCTGCGCCTTTCAACGCATCGAGAAACAGCGGCACCAGTTCAGCGGCGCGTTCACGCTGAATCAGGCAGACATTCAGGGTGTTGCAGACCTTGCGATCCAGCGAGTTGCGCACCACCGCCGCGAAGCGTGTGGCGTCTGCGTCACGGTCGGCGACCAGCCACGCGCCGCCGGTGCCATGCAGGCTCACGGCGGTGCCCGCCTGCTGGGCAATGCTGCCCAACTGGCTGACCGCGCGCCCCGAGCCACGCGCCACCGCCAGCGACAGACGCCGGTCGGCGAACATCGCCCAACCGGCGGCATGATTGACGCTTTCGACCAACGACACCGCGCCAACCGGCAAGCCGGCTTCGGCCAGTGCCGGGTTCAATCCATGGGTGACGATGGCTTGCGCGGTGCCCAACGCATCGCTGCCGATGCGCAGCACAGCGGTATTGCCAGTGCGCAACACCCCGGCAGCGTCAGCAAATACGTTGGGTCGGCCTTCGAAGACAAATGCGACGATGCCCAGCGGCGAGACGACTTGCTCAACCTTCCAGCCGTCGTGCTCGACGCTGCTGATGACTTTGCCACGCGTCGGTGGCGCATCACGCCAGGCGCGCAGCCCGGCGATCATGTCGCGGCGCATGCGTTCATCCGCGAGCAAGCGTGTGGTCGAACGACCGCGCGCCTTGGCCCGCTCGATGTCCGCGCGGTTGGCAGCTTCGATCTGCGTCCAGCATTCAGGATTTTCCAGGCGCTGAGCGAACAGGTCGAAGAATTGACCGATGGCTTCATCGGGCACTGTCGACAAAGCGCTGAATGCCGCAGCCGCACGCTCGATCGCCACCGAGGCGGCCTGTTGATCGGCCACAGGGATCAGCAACAACTCGCCTGTAACTTGCTCGACCAGCAAATGGTCTCCGGGCTGAAACCGCGCGGCCAGTTCGGGGCTGACCACGGTGACGCGGTTACCAGCGAAAGGGATCGGCGTGCCAGCGACTAGACGTTCGAGCGCAAGAGACATGAAGCGGATTCACCATGCAGAGGGCGGCCGGAAAATGTAGCGCAATACGGGCTCAAATACACCTCTACAAACACTAAACAAACCTGTGGTGTTCAGGTGGGTCAGAACACCGACCAGCCAATCCGCGAGCTCAGCAACTCCAGCGCCGCCATCCCCGCCAGCGAATTACCCGCCGCGTTCAACTCCGGCGACCAGACGCACACACTGAATTGCCCCGGCACTACCGCAACAATCCCGCCACCTACCCCGCTCTTGCCCGGCAGACCAACGCGATAAGCAAAGTTACCTGCCTCGTCATACAAACCGCTGGTCGCCATGATCGAGTTCACCTGCTGGGTCTGGCGGCGCGTCAGGATCTGCTCGCCACTGTGCTTGCAGAACCCGTCATTGGCCAGAAAGCAGAACGCCCGGGCCAGATCGATGCAATTCATCCGCAGCGCGCAATGGCTGAAATAGCTGCGCAATACTGCTTCGACATCGTTGTGAAAGTTGCCGAACGACTGCATCAGATACGCCATCGCCGCATTGCGCGCGCGGTGCTGGTATTCGGAGTCGGCGACCTTGCCGTCGATCATGATCTGCGGGTTGCCCGACAGGCGTCGGACGAAGTCGCGCATCGACAGTGTCGGTGCGGCGAAGCGCGACTGGTTGATGTCGCAGATGACCAGTGCCCCGGCATTGATGAACGGATTGCGCGGGCGGCCGCGCTCGAATTCCAGTTGCACCAGCGAGTTGAATGGCTGGCCGGACGGCTCGTGGCCAAGCCGTTCCCAGATCGCTTCGCCGGAATGATCGATGGCCTGTACCAGGCTGAACACCTTGGAAATACTCTGCACCGAGAACGGCGTTTCAGCGTCGCCGGCGCAGTACATTTCGCCATCGTTGCTGTACACGGCAATGCCCAATTGGTTGGCCGGCACGGTGCCGAGGGCGGGAATATAGTCAGCAACTTTGCCCTGCCCGATCAGGGGCCGGACCGCGTCAAGGATCTCGTTCAACAGCGCTTGCATGCCGGGTTCCGAAAGTTTCGCCCCATGGGATTGCGGGGACACTGGGGCTAGACGCTGCGCCCGCCGGTCGCATCACACCGGCAAGCGCGGCGCAAAATGTTCTAGGCTCAAGCGGACCATTCAGACACAGGAGAGCACCATGCACCTCGAAGGCTCCTGCCATTGCGGCGAAGTCACGTTCAGCCTCGACAGCGCCCATCCTTATCCCTATCAACGCTGCTACTGCTCGATCTGCCGCAAGACGCAGGGCGGTGGCGGTTATGCGATCAATCTCGGCGGCGATGCGACCACCCTCAAGGTTCGCGGGCGCAAAAACATCAGCGTCTATCACGCGAAAATGAAAGCCGAGGGCGACAAGCGCGCCCATCGCAGCAGCGCCGAGCGCCACTTCTGTGCGCTGTGCGGCAGCGGCCTGTGGCTGTTCAGCCCGCAGTGGCCGGAGCTGATTCATCCATTCGCCTCGGCGATCGATACGCCGCTGCCGGTGCCGCCGGAACACACGCACCTGATGCTTGGTTCGAAAGCGCCGTGGGTTGAGCTCGAGGCCAAGCCGAAGGATCAGCAGTTTGATGAATATCCCGAAGAATCGATCGCCCAGTGGCATGAGCGACTCGGCGTGACCCGCTGAATACCGCGCCCTTCGCGAGCAGGCAATATCAATCAGTCCAGATGCGCCCAGGTCATCCTGAACAACGCTCCACCCCACACCGAATCGCCAACCTCAACTTGCCCGCCATGGGACTGCGACACCCGCCGCACCAGCGCCAGACCCAGTCCGAAACCACCGGTGCGCCGGTCACGGCTGGCGTCGAGGCGCGAAAACGGTTCGAAAATTTTTCCCCGTCCATCCAGCGGCACGCCCGGCCCGTCATCGCTGACCCGCACTTCATAGTCATCGCCGTTGCGCAGCAGAGACACCTCAACGCGCTGCTCGGCATAGCGGATGGCGTTGCGCAAAAGGTTGATCACCGCCCTCGCCATAAAACGCGGTTCAATGCTCACGATGTCAACCTGGCAACCTGAGATCGACAACTGCACACCCGCCGCTTCAGCTTCCAACGCGACACTGCCGACAACGCTGTCGAGCCAGTCGGCCGCGTGAATTTTCTCGCGTTTGATTACCGTCGCGCCGTGCTCGAGGCTGGCGTAGGTCAGCAGCTCCGAGACCATTTCCTCAAGCTCACCGAGGTCGGCATACATGTCGGCGATCAGCTCGCGATTCTGGCTTGGGTCCGGCTGTTGCTTGAGCTGATCGAGTTCGAACGACAGCCGCGCGATCGGCGTGCGCAATTCGTGAGACACGGCGTTGGTCAGTTCGCGCTGGTTGGCGATCAGCCCCTCGATGCGCGCCGCCATCAGGTTGAAGTGCTCGGCCAGATCGCGGATGTTCGAGCGCCGCGATAACTGGATGCGCACCGACAAATCGTTCGCGCCGAAACGCTCGGCGGCCAGCCGCAGCTTTTCCAGGTCGCGCCAGTGTGGACGCACCCAGAAAAACAGAACGATGCCGATCAGCACTGCGAGCATCATGTAGGCTGCGGTGATGTAGAACGGCATCAGACTCGGCTCCGGCGGCAGCTTGATGCTGAGCAACTGCGCGCCACCATCGATATTGCTGATGAACTGTGTGTAATCGTCGCGGATCACCAACAGGTTCCGCGCGAGCTCGGCTTTTTCCTGCGGTGTCAGGGCCAGTTGATCGGCCTCGACCAGACTCAGCGACAGACCGTAATGCGCGCGCAATGAATCGAGTTTCTGTTCACGCTCGGCGCCCTGGCGACCTTGCAGATGATCGACCAGCGACCACGCCTGACCACGCACGGCTTCACGGTTGTAATCCTGCGTCTGGCTGTCGAGCAACGCGTTGAAGGTGTGCTCGACCGTCTGCAAGGCCAGCACCAGCCCCACTGTCATCACCAGAAACAGGCCGAGGAATAAGCGCAGCATCTACAATTCCCACGCAAATGGATTGAACAGATAGCCCTTGCCCCACACGGTCTTGATGCAGACCGGCTCGCGAGGGTTGTCCTTGAGTTTGTTGCGCAATTTGCTGATGTAGACATCGACGCTGCGGTTGAGGCCGTCGAACGCAATACCGCGCATGCGGTTGAGTATGTCGTCACGCGAAAGAATCTTGCCCGCCGCGCTGGCGAGCAACCAGAGCAGCTCGAACTCCATGGTGGTCAGCTCGATCAGCTCACCGGCCAAGCGCACTTCACGGCAACTGCGGTCGATGCTCAATTGCCCGAACTCAAGCGAACTGACCACGCTGGTGTCCGGCGTCTGCCGCCGTTGCAACGCCCGCAACCGCGCGAGCAATACCGGCGGTTTGATCGGTTTGATCACGTAATCGTCAGCGCCTGATTCCAGGCCGAGAATGTGATCGAGGTCGTCTTCCTTGGCCGTGAGGATGACGATCGGCGTATCCGACACGCTGCGAATTTCCCGGCAGACCTGCAACCCGCTCTGCCCCGGCAACATTAGATCCAGCACCACCATTTTCGGCTTGAATTCGAGAAACGCCGCCACGGCCAGATCGCCGCGATGCACCGTGCGTACCTCGTAGCCGTGTTGCTCAAGAAAGTGTGCGATCAGTGCGGAGAGACGTTCGTCGTCTTCGACCAGCAGAACTTTGCCGAAACCCAGGTTATCCATAACGACCGTTGCCAAGCCAAACGTGGAAGGGCCGATATTATGCGGGCATTCATCGAACAGGCGATGACGGCAGACAGCAAAAACCGGCCACGCGGGCCGGTTTTCGGTGATGTTTCATTCTCTTAAGAGTTTTTTACAATCAGACGATGATGTTCGTTTTTTGTATGAGCTGCCCCGTCATGCGGCGACCGGAACACCGCTGTGGAAGCGGAACTCCTCGTCCGGCGATTCGATCAGTTCCTGCTCGGCCGCGCGGACGCGCTCGATCACCTGAGCGACATCCTTGGCATCACCATACTGATACGCCAGTTTCAGATAACCCTGAAAATGCCGCGCCTCGCTTTTCAGCAGACCGAAATAGAATTTGCCCAGTTCTTCATCCAGATGCGGCACCAGTGCTTCGAAGCGTTCGCAACTGCGTGCTTCGATGAAGGCACCGACGACCAGCGTATCCACCAGTTTCACCGGTTCGTGACTGCGCACCACTTTGCGCAGGCCCGAGGCGTAACGGCCGGCGTGCAGTTGACGCAGCTCGATCTTGCGCCGCTTCATGATGCGCATGACCTGCTCGTGGTGCACCAGTTCTTCCCGGGCCAGACGCGACATCATGTTGATCAGGTCAACATGGGCGTGGTACTTGGCAATCAGGCTCAGCGCCGTGCTGGCGGCCTTGAACTCGCAGTTCTTGTGATCGATCAGCAGGGTTTCCTGGTCGGCCAATGCCGCCTGGACCCAGGCGTCGGGCGTGCGGCAGCCAAGGAATTCGTGGATTTCGGGAAGGATCATGGGGCTCACGGTAAAAAGGTGTTCGAGCGAAAGGCGCCGATTATACCGGCCTGCCCGCAGACCACCAGCAGCGGCTGTTGATATGCATCAAGTCGCAGACGTTCGGGTAGCAACTATAGTTGTGCAACGCCGTGCCTTTTCTTTGCTGGAGACTCCGCTCATGCAAGCCATTCGCAGCATTCTGGTGGTCATCGAACCTGAACATGCGCAAAGCCTGGCGCTCAAGCGCGCCAAGCTGATCGCCGGCGTCACTCAGGCCCACCTGCATCTACTGGTGTGCGACAAGAAGCATGATCACGCTGGGCTGCTCAGCGTGCTCAAGGCTGCATTGCTCGCCGAAGGCTACAGCGTGACCACCGAACAGGCATGGAACGAGAGCCTGCACGAAACCATCATCGATGTGCAGCAGGCCGAGGGTTGCGGTCTGGTAATCAAGCAGCACTTTCCCGACAGCTCACTGAAAAAGGCTCTGCTGACCCCGGCCGACTGGAAGTTGCTGCGCCACTGCCCTACTCCGGTGCTGCTGGTGAAAACCGCTGATTCGTGGAAGGACAAGGTCATCCTCGCGGCTGTTGATGTTGGTAATGCCGACGGTGAGCACCGGCATTTGCACAGCACCATCATTGATCATGGCTACGACATCGCCAGCCTGGCCAAGGCGCATCTGCATGTGATCACCGCGCATCCGTCACCGATGCTCTCGGCAGCCGATCCGACGTTTCAGCTCAAATCGACCATAGAAGCCAAATATCGCGAACAGTGTCGGGCGTTCCAGGCGGAGTTCGATGTCGATGACGAGCACCTGCACATCGAGGAAGGCCCGGCGGATGTGCTGATCCCGTTCATGGCGCACAAGCTCCAGGCCGCGGTAACGGTGATTGGCACGGTGGCGCGCAGCGGCCTGACAGGTGCGTTGATCGGCAATACCGCCGAAGCAGTGTTGGATGCGCTTGAGAGCGATGTGCTGGTGCTCAAGCCGCAGGAAGTTGAGGATCATCTGGTGGAATTGACCGTGAAACATTAAAAGCAAAAGATCGCAGCCTTCGGCAGCTCCTGCGGGTAGAACGCATTCCCATGTAGGAGCGGCCGAAGGCTGCGATCTTTTGCTGTTCAGGCGCCAAAGGCGTCTTTGAGGAAACCGGGGGCGATGTAGCGCTGATAATGCGCTTCCGACAGCAGGAAGAACTCACGATCAATGGCGTCACGCAGTTCCGGCAGGTTCCAGTCGCGGAACTCCGGCAGCAACACCATCCCGTACGCTTCCAGATTAACGATCACCCGCGCGCCCCGGGCAATCAACTGATAGGCCCAGCAATATTCCGACTGATGCGGTACGAAGCGGATCTTGCGCTGCTCCAGCTGCTCGCGCAGCCGCGCCGGGTCGAAGATCTCGACCTTGCTCGCCATCACTTGTGACAGCAATTGCTCCAGACGCAGCCAGACCGCGCGCTTTTCCTCCTCGTTGTACCCATTCCAATGGATCACTTCGTGGTGGAAACGCTTGCAGCCACGGCACACCAGGTCACCGTAAACGGTGGAGCAGAGGCCGACGCAGGGGGTCTTGATGGTCTGATTGGGCATAAATGGGCAGAACACTGAAACGCGGAACAGGCCGGCATGTTAGCCCTTTGTCGGGCATTGATCACCCCTCAAACAGCAAGGTCTCGCCAGCGCCTCACGTTTGCTCCGGCCGCGCTTATTGCCACGAAAGTCCAATAGAGCGCGACTTACCTTTAAATTTTTTTTGCCGTAGAATCAGCCAGCCTTTTAAGGCGCCAATGTCCGTTAGAAGCTGTTTTCAAAGCGTCACGAGCACAGTCGTTCCTTCAGAGCGGTGTTGGCGAAGGGTTTTTCCAGCGGGGAAAAGCCCAACGCCAACCCTCATCAGCTCCCCGTTCTGCAGGCGTAAAACTTTGAAAGCAGCTTCTGTAAGGAATTGCCGGTAATTCTGGCCGAACGACCCACAACGTCGTGACGCGCATGAGTACGGCAATTTCGGGATGAGCGTCCCGGACACCCATTTGGGACCACTGATGAGGGTAATAACTGTGCTTGAAGCCTACCGCAAACATATCGAAGAGCGTGCAGCCCTGGGTATCGTTCCCCAGCCGCTTAACGCCGAACAAACAGCAGGCCTGATCGAGCTGCTGAAAAACCCTCCGGCTGGCGAAGAAGCTTTCCTCGTTGACCTGATCACCAATCGCGTACCGCCTGGAGTGGACGAAGCCGCCTACGTCAAGGCCGGCTTCCTGTCTGCCCTGGCCAAGGGCGAAGCCTCCTCCCCTCTGCTGGACAAGAAACGCGCTGTCGAACTGCTCGGCACCATGCAGGGCGGCTACAACATCGTCACTCTGGTTGAACTGCTGGACGACGCCGAGCTGGCGCCAGTCGCCGCCGAAGAACTCAAGCACACCCTGCTGATGTTCGATGCTTTCCACGACGTCGCGGAAAAAGCCAAGAACGGCAACGTTCACGCCAAGGCCGTGCTGCAATCCTGGGCTGACGGCGAGTGGTTCAAGAAGCGCCCGGTGCTGGCCGACAAGATCAGCCTGCGCTTATTCAAGGTCACCGGCGAAACCAACACCGACGACCTCTCCCCTGCGCCAGACGCCTGGTCGCGTCCTGACATCCCGCTGCACGCCCTGGCCTTGCTGTAAATGGCCCGTGACGGCATCGTTCCGGACGTGCAAGGCAAGAGCGGCCCGATGAAGCAGTTCGACGAAATGCGCGGCCAGGGTTTCCCGATCGCGTACGTCGGTGACGTGGTC
>NZ_JBITTW010000002.1:205242-264408 GCF_044542195.1 Pseudomonas sp. NPDC079367 | reverse complement strand
CGTGCTTCTAGCACCGCGGACTCGCAGCTTGCCATCCACCCCTCTCACCCTAGAGTTTATTCCTAGATCAAGACACAAGCGGGCTTGCTCGCGAAAGCGGTGTGTCAGACAAATCAATGCTGAATGACACGCCGCATTCGCGAGCAAGCCCGCTCCCACATTTTTGATCGCGTAATGCCTCAGTGACCGCTGGCAGCAGGCCCGGCCTTCGCGGCAAACGGCGGCTTCGCCAGCCATACGATCAGAATCAACCCCATGAACCCCCACCCGAGCAGCGTGAAGTAATCCACGGTGGAGAGCATGTACGCCTGGCTGGTCAGGATCTGATCCATCTGCGCATACGCCGGCTGACTCGCCCCGCCCAGCGCGTGCAAGGTCTCGCGCGTGGCCGGCTCGAAGGTGCTGATGCTCTCGCTCATATAGGCATGATGCTGATTTGCCCGGCGAATCCAGATCCACGTGGTCAGCGATGCCGCAAAACTCCCGCCCAATGTGCGCAGGAAGGTCGCCAGACCGGCGCCATCGGCAATCTGGCTCGGCGGCAAGTCCGACATCAGAATGCTCAGGGTCGGCATGAAGAACAGCGCCACGCCAATACCCATGAACAACTGCACCAGAGCGATAGTCTGGAAGTCGACCTCGTTGGTGAACTCGGCGCGCATGAAGCAACTCAGGCCGATCGCCAGAAACGCCAGCCCGGCGAGCAGTCGCAAGTCGAACTTGTGCGCGTATTTGCCGACAAACGGCGACAGCAGCACCGGCAGAATACCGATCGGCGCCACCGCCAGACCGGCCCAGGTCGCGGTGTAGCCCATTTGCGTTTGCAGCCATTGCGGCAGGATCAGGTTGATGCCGAAGAACCCCGCATAACCCAAGACCAGCACCAGCGTGCCGATGCGGAAGTTGCGATAGGCGAACAGGCGCAGGTTGACCACGGGATGCTGGTCAGTCATTTCCCAGATCACGAACACCGCCAGCGCGACCACGGAAATTGCCGCGCCGATGATGATGAAGTTCGACTCGAACCAGTCCAGGTCATTGCCCTTGTCGAGGATCACCTGCAACGCGCCGACACCGATGATCAACGTGATCAGCCCGACGTAGTCCATCGGCTGGCGACTGGTCACCACCGGCCGCTTGGCCAGTTGCGAGCGCACCACCATCACCGCAAAAATCCCGATCGGCACGTTGATGAAGAAAATCCACGGCCAGCTGTAACTGTCGGTAATCCAGCCGCCGAGAATCGGCCCGGCAATCGGTGCGACCACCGTGACCATCGCCAGCAAGGCCAGGGCCATCCCGCGTTTCGCCGGCGGATACACCGCGATCAACAGGGTTTGAGTCATCGGGTACAACGGCCCGGCGACCAGACCTTGCAGGACCCGGAAGCCGATCAGCTCGGGCATCGAGGTGGAAATACCACAGAGAAACGACGCCAGCACAAACAGCATCGTCGCCCACAGAAACAGTTTCACCTCGCCGAAGCGGCGGCTGAGCCAGCCGGTCAGCGGCAGCGCGATCGCGTTGCTCACGGCGAACGAAGTGATCACCCAGGTGCCCTGCTCGGAACTCACCCCCAGGTTGCCGGAAATCGTCGGCAACGCCACGTTGGCGATGGTGGTGTCGAGCACTTGCATGAACGTCGCCAGCGACAGGCCGATGGTGCTGAGCAACAGGCTGGGCGGCGTGAAAGAAGCGTTATTGCTCATTGTGAATCCTATGAAACCAGATTGGCGCTGCGTCAATTGTGTGGGCGGGCTTGCTCGCGAAAGCAGTGTGTCAGTCAACATCCATGTTGAATGTCAGTCAGCATTCGCGAGCAAGCCCGCTCCCACAGGGCCTTGGGTCAGTTCGGGAATCGGATTCAGCGCTGCGCGGTCTTGCCCGCCGCTGCGCTGTTGTCGTGGATCAACTGGGCAATCATCGCGTCCGCCTCGGCCAGTTGGCGCTCGTAGACGTTGGTGCTGAACGAGGCTTTTTGCGGCGGCTGCTGCGCCAATACCGGGCCGCTCTGGTCGTGCAGATTCACTTCAACGTTGGTCGACAGACCGACCCGCAGCGGGTGCCTGGCCAATTCCTCGGCATTGATGTGAATGCGCACCGGCACGCGCTGGACGATCTTGATCCAGTTACCGGTGGCGTTCTGCGCTGGCAGCAAGGCAAACGCGCTGCCGGTGCCGGCGCCGAGACTGTCCACGGTGCCGCTGTATTTCACATCGCTGCCGTAAATATCGGCCTCGATATCCACCGGTTGGCCGATGCGCATGTCACGCAGCTGGGTTTCCTTGAAGTTGGCGTCGATCCACAGTTGATCCAGCGGGATCACCGCCATCAGCGCGGTGCCCGGCTGTACGCGCTGACCGAGCTGCACGGTGCGCTTGGCGACGTAACCGGTCACCGGGGCGATCAAGGTGCTGCGGGCATTGGTCAGGTAGGCCTGACGCAGATCCGCCGCCGCCGACATCACATCCGGGTGCGACGACACCACGGTGTCGTCGACCAGCGCGCTGGTGGTTTTCAGTTGCTGTTTGGCATTGGCCAGGGCGTTCTGCGCCGAGGTCAGGTCGTCACGAGCGTGGGACAGTTCCTCCTGGGAAATCGCCCCGCCCTGCGCCAGATTCTTGCGGCGGTTGTAGTTGTCCTGCGCCTTTTGCACTTCGGCCTGTTGCGCGTTGACCTGGGCTTTCATGCCATCGACGTTGCTGTACAAGCCGCGCACCTGACGCACGGTGCGCGCCAGTTTGGCCTTGGCACTTTGCAGGCCGACTTCGGCGTCGTTGGGGTCGAAGTTGATCAGCACCTGGCCTTCATGGACCAGATCACCGTCGTCGGCGCCGATGCTGACCACGGTACCGGTGACCAGCGGTGTGATTTCCACGACGTTACCGTTGACGTAGGCATCGTCGGTGCTTTCGTTAAAGCGCCCGATGAATTCGTGATAGGCCCAGACGCCGGCAATGGCGAGCAGAACGACCACGGCGAGGGCCAGCAGCATCACCTTGCGCTTGCGCGGGTTGCCGGTGTCCGGGGTGTTGTCTTGAGCTTGGGTGTTTTCGGCAGTGGCCATGACAAATACCTTGAATTAGTAGTGCGACGAGGCTGGGCTGGCGTTGGCTGCATTCAGGTTTTCTGCCTGAAAGCCGCCGCCCAGCGCTTGCATCAGTAGAATCGACAGGTCGATCTGCTCGGCATTGAGCGTCGCCAGCTGACGCTGGGCCTGGAGCAATTGCTGCTCGATGCTGAGCACGTCCAGGTAGTTGCCGATGCCGGAACCGTAACGCTGGACTGCGGTGTTGTAAGAATCCTGAGCGATGTCGGTGGCGTGCTGCTGCGCGCCGATCTGCCGGCCGATATCGCGCAGCTGATTGATGGCGTCACCGACATCGCCGAGGGCTTTCACCAGACTTTTGTTGTACTGCGCCACGGCGAGGTCGTAATCGGCGTCACGCGCATCGAGGTTGGCGCGCAGGCGTCCGCCATCGAAGATCGGCAGCGACACGGTCGGCGCAATGTTGAAGAAACGGCTGGCCGAACCGAACATCGCGTCGCCCAAGAGAGACTCGGCACCGGCCGACGCACTCAGGTTGAGATTCGGATAAAACCGCGTCTTGGCGGCGTCGATATCCTTGCTCGCCGCCTCGACACGCCAGCGCGCCGCGACCAGATCCGGGCGGCGACCGAGCAGCTCGGCAGGCAACACCGATGGCACCGCGACGGCGCTGGCTTGCAGGACTTTTGGTCGAGCGATTTCGTTGCCGCGATCCGGGCCTTTGCCGAGCAATACCGCCAGCGCGACCTTTGCGCTGTGCAGGCGTTTTTCCGCGTCGATCAGGCTGGCCTGGGAACTGGCTTCCAGACTCTGGGTTTGCTGGAACTGGTACTGGCTGTCGATCCCGGAACTCAGGCGGCGCTGGCTCAGGTCGAGCATCTGCCGGGTGCGTTTGAGGTCTTCATTGGCCAGGTCATAAACGATATGCGCTTGCCCCAAATCGCTGTAAGCGCGGGCGACGTCAGCGGCGAGGGTCAACTGCGCAGCCTGACGATCGACTTCGGCGGCGCGCGCTTCACCGAGCGCAGCTTCCCAGGCATCGCGCTGGCCGCCCCACAAATCGAAGTTGTAATTGAAGCCGGCGCTGACATTGCGCACCGTCGAATAGGCACCGCCCTGCCCCAGCGGATCCTGATCACGGGCCAGCCGCGAACGGCTGATGCCGGCGCTGGCGTCGAGGGTCGGATAGCGTTCGGCATCAGCGGCATACGCTGCCGCACTGGCCTGATGGGCGCGGGCTTCGGCGATCTGCATGTCCGGGCTGTCGCGCAGGGCCTCACGGATCAAGCCATCGAGCTGCGGATCGCCGAGGCTGATCCACCAATCGCTCTTCGGCCATGCCGCCGGCGACAGGCTGACGCCGTCCAGAGACTGCGCTGTCTTCAGGTTCGCGGCGTCGAGGCGCTGACCTTCGGTATCGAGACCGCTGTAGTTGGCGCAACCGGCGAGGATCATTGCCGACAGCAGCAGAGTCAGGCTGCTGCGCAAGGTTTTACCGCTCATTGTGATCACCTAAACGCTGGAGGGTGATCGGGTCACCGGCCGCCAGCAGAATTTTCTTGAGGATGTATTCGAGGGTTTTCAGCTCTTCGCGGGAGATGGCACCGGCCAGTTCATTCATCGCATCGGCACCGATCTGCGGCAGGCGATCGGTCAGTTGCTGGCCCTGTACGGTCAGCTTCAACTGCACCTGCCGGCGGTCGTCTTCGCTGCGTTGGCGCAGCAGAAAACCTTTCTGCTCCAGCCGATCGAGCATGCGCGTCATCGACCCGCTGTCCAGCGACAGATGCCGGCACAGCTCGGCCGGGGTGTCGACGCCGAACTGGGCCATGATGATCAACACCTTGAACTGCGCGGCGGTAATGCCGTGGGGTTCCATGTGCGTATCGATGATCCGGTCCTTGAGCAGCGCGGCACGGCCGAGCAACAGGCCGAGATGGCAATGCTTGAATTCGTCGGGGGTGAAATGCTTCATCGATCCACCTGATAACTGCCTAGGCAGTGAATGTATGTCGAGATGTTACTGCCTAGGCAGCGAATGTCAACGCAATAGTTAGCAGGCTTGGTAATTAGTTGACAAGTGGGCTGGGTTTGAATCGTTCCCACGCTCCGCGTGGGAATGCAGCCGGGGACGCTCTGCGTCCATTTTTGAGAGCGGGGACGCAGAGCGTCCCTTGAGGCATTCCCACGCAGAGCGTGGGAACGATCATTGAAGGGAGCGAGAGCTAGAAATCCCGCTTGTAGAAAATATCCAGCGAACTCGCCACGCCGCTCGCCGCTTCGACGTAGACCTTCTTGCTCAGTTTGTAGCGCAGGGCAATCGTGCTGGCCGGTTCGAAGACGCCGACGCCGTAACGCAGGCTGAGTTTTTCGGAGATGTTGCCGCTGGCGACGACGCTGGTGTCATTGCCGCTGCCTTGGGTGTCGAGCTGGAAATCCTCGATGCCCAGATCCTTGGCCAAACCACTGGTGACCCCGGCACTGCCCATCAGACCCAGGCCCAACGCGGCTTGCGCGAGCATGTTGTTGTCTTCGCCGTTGGTGCTCAGCGGACGACCCAGCACCAGATACGAAAGTGCCTGTTCCTGACTCATCGCCGGTTCGGAGAAGATCTGCGTGGTCGGCTGTTCGGCGCTGCCGCTCAGGCGAATGCCGGCGATCACGTCGTCGGTCTGGCGGATCGCTTCGATGTCCAGATACGGCTGGTCGATGGGGCCGGCGAACAGCAGACGCGCACGCCGCACCGTCAGGCGCTGGCCGTAGGCGCGATAGCGGCCGTCGTTGAGCCAGAGTTCGCCGCGGGTGTCCATGTTGTCACCGATGTGCACCTGACCCTGCAGATTGGCAGTCAGGCCGAAACCGGCGAAGCTCAGCTTGTCCTGGCCGACAATCACGTCGATGTCCATTTTCATCGCGATCGGCGGTTTGCCCTCTTCGGTCTGCGCGCCAACGATGATGGTGTCCTCGGAGACCTTCACGGTCGATGGCGGCAGCTCACGCACGGTGATTTCGCCTTTGGGCACAAGCACCTTGCCGGCAACCTTCAGCTCGTCGCCGGCCATGGAAATTTTCAGATCCGGGGCCATTTCGAGTTTGGCGTAAGGTTCGACGCTGACGGGCAATTGCGTGCCCTTGAGCGCAAGATCGACCACCAGCGCCTGCCCCCAGGCGACATTGCCATCGAGGCTGCCCTGGCCGGTCTTGCCGCTTTTCCAGCCGCCGTCCAGACGTACCGATTCGCCGGCGATCGCCGCGGTCAGTTGCAGGTTTTGCAGCTCCATCGGCAGTTCCGCGCCGGAAACTTCGCCATCGCTAAGCTGCACCGTCCCGTTGACCAGCGGTGCGAGCAGGCCACCGGAAAGCGTGCCGCTACCATTGAGCCGGCCGGTGAGTTTTTCCACCATCGGCACAAACGGCCGCGCTACCGACAGGTCGAGACCGGAGAGGCGGAACGAGCCGCTCAGCGGTTTGTTTTTCGGCAGCGGATCAAGCTGCGCCCGCACCATCAATTCGCCGAGTTTGCCGCCGACGAAATCGAGTTCGGTGTCGACGCGCTTGGGTGTGAGTTTGCTGCTGAGTTTGAGCGTCTGGTAGGGGAAATCCAGCCAGCGATCCTTGTCGCGCACGCGCAAAGTGCCGCCGCTGGCATCGACACTGACCACGCCGTTCGGGCCGCTCGCTGGCAGGTCCAGTTGCAGATCAGCGTTGAGCCGGCCTTGCCAGGCGAAGTCTTTCGGCAGCCACTGCGCGAGGCTTTCGATCGGGAATTGCTTGAGGTGATAACGCAGTTTCGGCTCCGGCATCAGGCGCTGATCTTCACCACACAGGCTGGCGTTACCCGATAGCCAGCAATGCGCGCCGAAATTGATCTGGCCGTCCGACAGGCGCTCCAGTCTGGCCGGGCGTTGCAGCTTCCAGTCCTGACCACCGGCCTGAATGTCGCCACTGGCCAGGCGTCCGCGCCAGTTGCCCTTGTCCAGATTGCCGTCCAGACCCAGCGTCAGTTTCAGCTTCGGCCCGATCAAATCAAGGTTGAGTTTCTGGCTTTTGATATCGCCCTGAGCACTGGCAGTCAGGGTGTCCAGCGCGGTGTCGCCGGTCTGAATGCCGCTGCCTTTGAGATTGATCTTCGCCCGCTGCGCGCTGTCGAGCGTGGCGTCGAGGTTGAGGCTTTGCAGGCGGTTGTCCTGAAAGGCCAGTTGCGAGCCTTGCAGATCGAGCTTGCCCTGCGGCGCTTTCAGCGTACCGGCAACGTTGACCTGACCGTTGACCTGCCCGCGCAATTGCGGCCAGAGCTGGGCCAGACGCGGCAACTTGATGTCGATCTGGCCGCCGAGTTTGTCCTGCAGGCTGCCCTTGCCGTTGATGCTGTTGTCGCCGAGGCGGATTTGCAGGGCGTTGAGGTTCCACCGCTCGCCGGCGCCGTCAGCCTTGGCCTGCAGAATCGCCGGTTGCCCGCGCAATTTGCCTTTGAGGTCGAGGTCGGCGCTGAGGCTGAGCTGATCATTCTTCATCTCGCCTTTGCTCCTCAACGGCCCGGCCAGCGTGCCCGGCAGTTCCGCGACCCAGTACGCCGGGTTGAGCGCCGACAGATCCAGCGCGGTATCCCAGGCGATGCCGTCGGCGAAGCGCACATTGACGTGCCCTTCGGCCTTGCCCTGCCCGGCTTGCATGATCAGTTGCGGCAAGGCGATCTGTTCAAGGTTGCCGCTGAACGGACTGCTGAGGGTGAACGCCCCGGCCGGGCCATCCAGCGCGGCGTCGAAGTTGCCGAGGTATTGACCGTCGGTGTAGGACACTTCGCCAGTGAGAGTACGCAACGTGACTTGCGGCTCGTCGATCTCCGGATAGAGCCGGTGCCACGGAAAGTCTTGCCAGTTGACATTGGCCTGAGCGCTGAGGCCTTTGCTCCAATCGAGATTGCCGGTGAGCTTGAGGCTTTGCGTGTCGTTGGCGTTGAGGTCGAGCCCGGCGATCTGCGCACCATTGGCGTCGACCTTGCCTTTTAGCAGCAGCGCCACCGGGGATTTGTCGGCGGGCAGCGTGGCATTGCCGAGCAGTTGGTAACCGTTTTTCAGGTCGCCTTCGCCCGTGAGCACAAGCTGATTGAATTGCAGGGTGTCCGGCAGATCGGCGCTCGGCTTGAACGCGTCGCTGGTGATACGCAGCCTGGCCGGAAGGTTTTCGGCCAACGCTTGCAGTTCTCCGTTCAACTGGCCGTCGAGGTAGCCTCGGCTGTCGGCGTGCAGGTTGAGCGTTTTCAGCAGGTCGCCGTCGACCTTCAGCGCCAGCGTCCACGGCTCGCTGCCCGGAGCGGGCAAAGTCAAATCGCCGTGAATATTCAGCGGCCAGTTGCCGCTCGGTTGCAGCAGGCCGGAGAGGTTCAGGCTGAGTTCGTCGCGCTGCAATTTCACGCTGTCGATCTGCAGGCCCTGTGCGGTCCAGTGCGCCGCCAGTTGCAGGCCCCTGAGCTGTTCGCTGCCGTTGAACAACAGGCTGCCGACCTCGACATCGCCCAGTTCGACAGCCAGCGGCAATTGCAGGTCCGGCAGTTTGACCGGGCCGCTCTCGGTGGTTTCTTCGCTCGGCGGGAATTGCAGGATCACCTGATTGGCCTTGAGCTGATCGATGCACAAAGTCATGCGCGTCAGGCACAGCGGCGACCAGGCGAAGATTGCCTTGTCCAGCTCGACACGGCTGGTGTCCTGCTGCCAGACCAAGTGATCGGCGCTCCATTGCCCAGCGAGGCGACCGTGGAAATTTTCCACGCTCAGGCCCGGCACCAGACCCAGCACCCAGCGGCTGCCCGCCTGCGTGCCAAGCAACGAGGCGAGGCTCAAGACGATCAACAAGACCAGCGCCAACAGCGTCAGCGCCGTTATTTTCACACCACGCTTCACAGCTCAGGCCCCATGGAAAAGTGCAGCCGGATGCCGCCGTCGTCGTCCAGCGCATGGGCCAGGTCAAGGCGGATCGGCCCGACCGGTGAGACCCAGCGCACACCCACACCGACCCCGGTCTTGAGGTCGGGCAGTTCGAGTTTATTGAAAGAGTTGCCTTGGTCGACGAAGGTCGCGACGCGCCATTTCTCGGCAATCGAATACTGATACTCGACGCTGCCGGCAATCATGTAACGGCCACCGATGCGGTCGCCGTCAGAGTTTTTCGGCGACAGGCTCTGGTAGTCATAACCGCGTACGCTCTGATCGCCACCGGCGAAGAAGCGCAGCGACGGCGGAATCGAGTTGTAGCCATTGGTGGCGCTGCCGCCGACCTGCACGCGACCGAGCAAGCGATGCTTGTCAAACACCGTCGTCAGGCCCTTGACCAGCGCGGTGCCATATAAAAGGTTGTTGTCCGATCCCAGTCCTTCCTTGGCCACTTTGCTTTCGAAGCTCAGGCGATAGCCATTTCGCGGGTCGATGCGGTTATCGCTCTTAAGGTACGAATAGCTGATACCGGGCATCAACAAGGTGCTCAGGCCCGAGTCGTCGCCGAGTTCGTATTCTTCGCGCTGCCATTTCAACGAGATCACCCGCTGCCAGCCGCTGGGGAGCTTGCTGTGCCATTCGGGGCCGAAGGTCAGCAGCTTGCTGAGGGTGTCGGAGCCTTCGATGTCTTCGAACTGATAGCCGCCGGCCCAGCGCAGTTTGTCAGTCAATGGCGGGTCGAGCGGAATGTCGTAGAACAGCCCGACGTTTTGCCGTGGCGCTGAAAGCTCGGCTTCCCAACCATAACTGTCGCCCTGCGGATTGACCCAGTGGCGCGTCCAGTTGGCTTTGATGCGCGGGCCGACGTCGGTCGAGTAACCGAGGCCCAGGCCCATGGTGCGCGGTTTGCGCGTGTCGAGTTTGACGTCGACCGGGATCACCTGGCCTTCGGCCGCCGTCGGTGCCGCGTCGACGCGCACGCCTTCGAAATAGCCGCTCGATTGCAGGTCGCGGTTGAGTTCGGCGATCAGTTCGGAATCATAAGGCTCGCCGGCCTTGAACGGCACCATGCGTTGCAACAGGTCTTCGTCGAACGGCGTATCGCCCTCGAAACTGACTTTGCCCAGCGCATAACGCGGGCCGCTGTCGTAGATCAATTCGATATCGGCCACGCCCGCGCGGGGATCGACCATGAGTTTCTGGCTGGTGAAATGGCCGCTGAAGTAACCGAAGCGCGAGGCCTGGTTCTGGATCAGCCGTTTGGCGTCTTCGTAACGACCATGATTGAGCACGGCGCCGGATTTGAGCAGGTCGCCTTTCGGTACGCGGAAGGATTTCAGCGAGGCCGCCGGGCCGTCGACGCGCACGGTGACGTTGCGCAGGCGAATCGGCTCGCCGGGATCAATGTTCAGCACCAGACGCGGTTTTTCTCCGCCCTTGACGTCACTGTCGATCTGCGGCTGATAGTAGCCCAGCGCCTGCGCTGCTTTGCGCGCCTGCTCTTCGGCGCCGCGACTGAAGCGCAGCAAGGCTTCTTCGTCGCGATCGCCGAGGCTGCCGATATAGCCTTCTATATTGGCTTTGAGTTCATCGTTGGACGGCTTGATCCGTACATCCAATTCACTTTGCGCCAGCGCCGCGCAGCTGGATAACAGCATCAGCACGCCGCTGGTAAATCTTCGTGGAAACTTCATAGGCGCGGATGCTATCACGGGCTCGGGAGCCTGATAGAACAGGAAATTTCCCAAGGAGTTCTACGGTTAACCCGTTGCTGTTTGTAACACCTGCGGATTGGCGTGAAAAAATACGTGTTCGCGCACCGGCCCGACGGCAACCTCGCCGATCTCCTGATAACCCTGCCTTTTATAGAAATCCAGGTAGCGCGGGTTGCCAGTGTCGAGCACCACGCCTTGTGAGGTTTCATCAACCGCGCACCAATTGTGCACGGCAGTGAGCAGTTGTTCGCCGTAGTGTTGGCCTTGAAACTGCGGATGCACGCCAAGCAACGGCAGCATGTGCACCGAGTCACCGGGCACGCACGCGGCAACGGCATCGTGGTATTCCAGATAACGCCGGGTGCAGCGAAACCCGGTGCTGAGCACCATGCGCAGGCGCCACGCCCAGCTTTCGGTAACACCCAGGCGCCGTTGCGGCGGTGCGATCAGGGCGATGCCGATCAGGCGGTCGTTGACCAACAGGCCGATCGCTGGCAAATCCTGGAGAAAATGCTGTTTGACCAGCTCGCGGACTGTGGCGCGCACGCGTTGTTCGTAGCCGGGGCGTTCAGCTTCGAACAGATAGCCGAAGGTCGGCTCGTGGCGATAGGCCTGATACAGCAACGAGCGGGCTTCGCGCGAATAGCCGCGGTCGAGCATGTGGATGTCGGCAACGGCGGACTGTGTTTCAAGCATTGCAGTGATTCTCCCCGGGGTGCGCTCGGAGGCTGGCGCGCTTGATGGTACGAACCTTGGGCGGGTGTGGTGGTTCCCCTGACAGGGTAGACCAGCCCTGGATCTTCATCGACCGGCCGGACGCCTTCGCGAGCAGGCTCGCTCCCGAATTTCGATCGCATTTCCCTGTGGGAGCGAGCTTGCTCGCGAAGAGGCCCTTACAGGCAGCACAAATCCCACAGGCCAAAATGATTTGTCCCACACTGGCCCATCTCCCCCATGTCAGCTAGCATCGCCCTTTTGCCAGGACTGCCGACCATGAAGATTGTTTCCTTCAACATCAACGGACTGCGTGCCCGTCCGCATCAGCTGGCAGCGCTGATCGAAAAACATCAGCCCGACGTGATCGGCCTGCAGGAAACCAAGGTTCACGACGACCAGTTCCCCCTCGAAGACATCCGCGCCCTTGGCTATCACGTGCACTTCCATGGCCAGAAGGGCCATTACGGTGTCGCCCTGCTCTCGCGCAACGAACCGATCGCGATTCACAAAGGTTTCATCACCGACGAAGAAGACGCGCAGCGTCGTTTCATCTGGGGCACTTTCGCTGACGCCAATGGCGTGCCGGTGACGATCATGAACGGCTATTTCCCACAAGGTGAAAGCCGCGATCACCCGACCAAATTCCCCGCCAAACAGCGCTTCTACAGCGACCTGCAAGCGCTGCTGGAAAGCCAGTTCCACAATGAACAGCCACTGGTGGTGATGGGCGATGTGAACATTTCCCCGGAAGACTGCGACATCGGCATCGGCCCGGACAACATGAAGCGCTGGCTGAAAACCGGCAAATGCAGCTTCCTGCCCGAGGAACGCGAATGGATGGCGCGCCTGAAGAATTGGGGCCTGACCGACAGTTATCGTCATCTCAACCCTGACGTGACCGATATGTTCAGTTGGTTCGACTACCGCAGCCGTGGCTTTGAGGACGAGCCTAAGCGTGGGCTGCGGATTGACGTGATTCTGGCTTCCCATGGTCTGCTGCCACGGGTCAAGGATGCCGGCGTGGACTACGAACTGCGCGGCATGGAGAAGCCCTCGGACCATGCGCCGATCTGGCTTGAATTGAGCTAAAAGCAAAAGATCGCAGCCTTCGGCAGCTCCTACATTTGGAATGCATTTTCCCTGTAGGAGCTGCCGAAGGCTGCGATCTTTTGATTTGTCATATTTCGGTCACGCGCCTGACTTAATCTCCCCGGCAATCCCCTTGGCTTGATTCGGTGCCGGCATGACCCTGCGTGTTCTCTGCGTTTTTCTGTTGAGTGGCTGGCTGTCCGTCTATGCGGCCGCCCTGCCGATCCCCGAAAACGGCTTGGCATTACGCATTCAGGGTTCCAATACCATCGGCGCCGAACTCGGCCCGGCGCTGATCGAAGGCCTTTTGCACGAACAAGGCCTGCTGAAAATCCACCGCGAAACCCCGGACACCGCCAACGAACAACGCATCATCGGCCAGACCGCACAAGGCCAACGCGTTGTCATCGAAGTTGCCGCCCACGGCTCCAGCACCGGTTTTGCTGCGTTGAAAAACGCCAGCGCCGATCTGGCCGCCTCCTCCCGCGAGATCAAGGACAGCGAACTGCTCGCCCTGCAACCCCTCGGCGACCTGAAAAGCCCGGCGGCCGAGCAAGTCATTGCGATCGACGGCCTGGCGATCATCCTCAACCCGGCCAATCCGCTACAGCAGTTGAGCACCGAGCAATTGGCGCGAGTCTTTGCCGGCGAAGTGAAAACCTGGGAAGACATCGGTGGCCGTGGCGGCGCCATACATTTGTATGCGCGGGATGACCAGTCGGGGACGTACGACACGTTCAAGGAACTGGTGCTGAGCCACCGTGGGAAAAGTCTGAGCGGCGCAGCGAAACGTTTCGAATCCAGCGAGCAATTGTCCGATGCGGTCAGCGCCGATCCGCAAGGTATCGGCTTCATTGGTCTGCCTTACGTGCGTCAGGCCAAAGCCGTGGCGATTGCCGATGGCGCCTCGCAAGCAATGCTGCCGCTGAACAGTCTGATCGCCACTGAAGACTATCCGCTGTCGCGGCGTTTGTTCTTTTATCTACCGCCGGACAGCCGCAATCAATGGGCTCAGGCGTTAGCCAAATTTGCACAGAGCCCACGGGGTCAGGCGATCGTTGCGGCTAGCGGGTTCGTCAGTCAGACCGTGCAGGCCATGAGCGTGGCGCCGAATGCGCTGATGCCCGAGGGTTATCAATCCCTCAGCCGGCATGCCCAGCGTCTGACAGTGAATTTCCGTTTTGCCGAGGGTAGCGCCAGTCTGGACAACAAGGCGCGGCAGGATCTGGCGCGGGTGCTCGACTATATAAAGCGTAATGGCAAGACCGATCGGGCGGTAACGCTGGTGGGCTTTGGTGACCTCAAGGACGACCCGGCGCGGGCCGATCTGCTGTCGAAGCTGCGGGCGATGGCGGTGCGTCGCGAGCTGGTCAAAAACGGCGTGGTGCTGCGCGAAGTGCGCGGCTTCGGCGCGCTGATGCCGGTGGCGACCAACAGTGCGGATGAAGGAAGGATCAAGAATCGGCGGGTTGAGGTTTGGGTGTACTGACCAGCACTGATCGTTCCCACGCTCTGCGTGGGAATGCATCCCGTGACGCTCTGCGTCACAGTGGACGCGGAGCGTCCATGGCGGCGTTACCACGCAGAGCGTGGGAACGATCAGGGTAAGATTCGGATCAGCGCTCGCTACGCAGCATTTCCTTCGGCACATACTTGCCGATTTCGAACTTGCCGATCGCCGCGCGGTGCACTTCGTCCGGGCCGTCGGCCAGGCGCAGGGTGCGCTGCATGGCGTACATATAGGCCAGCGGGAAATCGTTCGACACCCCTGCTCCGCCGTGCATTTGAATCGCCCGGTCGATCACGCGCAAGGCGACGTTCGGCGCCACCACCTTGATCTGCGCGATCTCGCTCTTTGCTACTTTATTGCCAACGGTGTCCATCATGTACGCCGCTTTCAACGTGAGCAGGCGGGCCATGTCGATCTCCATCCGCGAGTCGGCGATCTTGTCGATGTTGCCGCCCAGACGCGCCAACGGTTTGCCGAACGCAGTGCGGCTCACCGAGCGTTTGCACATCAATTCCAGTGCCCGTTCAGCCATGCCGATCGAGCGCATGCAGTGGTGAATCCGCCCTGGGCCAAGGCGACCCTGGGCGATTTCGAAGCCGCGTCCTTCACCGAGCAGGACGTTTTCGTACGGCACCCGCACATTGTCGAACAGCACTTCGGCGTGACCGTGCGGCGCGTCATCGTAGCCAAACACCGGCAGCGGCCGGACGATTTTCACCCCCGGAGTGTCGACCGGTACGAGGATCATCGAGTGCTGGGCGTGGCGCGGCGCGTCGGGGTTGCTCAGGCCCATGAAGATCAGAATCTTGCAGCGCGGATCGCAGGCACCGGAGGTCCACCACTTTTTGCCGTTGATCACCCACTGATCGCCATCGCGCACGGCACGGGCGGCCATGTTGGTCGCATCGGAAGACGCCACATCAGGCTCGGTCATGGCGAACGCCGAACGAATCTCGCCGCGCAGCAGCGGTTCGAGCCAGCGCTGTTTCTGTTCTTCGTTGGCGTAACGCACCAGCACTTCCATGTTGCCGGTGTCCGGCGCCGAGCAGTTGAACGGCTCGGGCCCCAGCAGGGAGCGACCCATGATTTCCGCCAGCGGCGCGTATTCTAGATTGCTCAGGCCGGCACCCAGCTCGGACTCAGGCAAAAACAGATTCCACAGACCTTCAGCCTTGGCCTTGGCTTTGAGCTCTTCCATGATCGCGGTCGGCTGCCAGCGATCGCCCTCGGCGACCTGGCGTTCGAACACGGCTTCGGCCGGGTAAACGTAAGTGTCCATGAACGCGGTCACGCGCTCACGCAGTTCTTGCACCTTCGGCGAATAAGCGAAATCCATGGGTATTTACCTTCTCGGGCAGAGGTTGTTCAAGTCATGCAATCGATGCTAGAACAGCGTTGATCATTTACCTAGCCTATTCTCGGCGTGTATAAACATTCATCACCAATATATGATCCGCTGATCGTCAGCCCCAAAACACTTGCACTAATAACAAGAGAAGCCGCGTTATGAATCTGAGCAAGGTCGACCTCAACCTTTTCATCGTCTTCGACGCGATCTACACCGAAGCCAACCTGACCCGCGCCGGGCAGATTGTCGGCATCACCCAGCCAGCGGTATCCAACGCCCTGGCACGGTTGCGCGAGACGTTTAACGACCCGCTCTTCGTGCGCACCGCTCAAGGCATGGTGCCGACGCCGATGGCGCAGAACATCATCGGCCCGGTGCGCAATGCCCTGTCGCTGCTGCGCGTGTCGGTGCAGGAAAGTCGCATCTTCAACCCGGCGCAGGCAGTCAAGACTTATCGGATCAGCATGACCGACCTCACGGAAGCAATCATTCTGCCGCCACTGTTCCAGCGTCTGCGCCGCCTCGCGCCGACGGTGATCATTGAAAGCTTTTTATCGAAACGCCGGGAAACCACCAAGGAACTGGCCGCCGGACGGCTGGATTTCGCCGTCGATGCGCCGCTCAACACCGACCCGCAGGTGCGCCACGTCAAACTGATGGACGACCGTTATGTCTGCGCCATGCGCAAGGGCCATCCGATGGCGGGCAAGGAAAAACTCAGCCTCGATGATTATCTGTCGCTGACCCACATTCATATCTCCAGCCGCCGCAGCGGTCTGGGTTATGTCGATCTGGCACTGGGCAAAATGGGCATTCAGCGCAAGATCGCCCTGCGTTCACAGCACTATCTGATGGCTTCGCAAGTGATGCAGCAGACCGACATGGTCATGACCGTGCCGGAACGATTCGCCCGCCGCCATGACCTGCAATCGTTCAATTTGCCGGTGAATGATGTGCCGTCGGTGGAAACGCATTTGTACTGGCATGAAAGTACGGACCAGGACCCGGCCAATCGCTGGATGCGCGAGCAGATGATCGAGTTGTGCCAACAGGTGACGGCACAGGAGAAGAAGCTGGAGAAGCAGGCGGTCTGAGGAAAATCAAAAGATCGCAGCCTTCGGCAGCTCCTACATTTGGAATGCATTCCCTGTAGGAGCTGCCGAAGGCTGCGATCTTTTTCTTGCTTGACGTAAACGTAAACCACCGATTAGCTTAGCGCCATGCCCCCTTTCCGAGCGCTTTCATGAGCAGTCAGACCTACAGCATTTCCGACCTCGCCCGCGAGCTGGACATCACCACCCGGGCGATCCGCTTTTATGAAGAGCAAGGCCTGCTCAGCCCCGAGCGTCGTGGCCAGGAACGCATTTATTCACCGCGCGACAAGGTTACCCTGAAGCTGATTCTGCGTGGCAAGCGCATCGGTTTTTCCCTGGCCGAATGCCGCGAGCTGATCGAACTCTACGACCCGTCCAGCGGTAACACCCGACAGCTGAACAGCATGCTGGCGAAAATCAGCGAACGCCGCGAACAGCTCGAACAGCAGTTGCTGGATATCGAACAGATGAAGCTCGAACTGGATACAGCCGAAGAGCGCTGCGTGCAGGCGCTGGAGCAGACGCTCAAGAGCCAGCAAGCGATTTAACGAATCACCGCTTCCCCTGTGGGAGCGAGCTTGCTCGCGAATGCATTCTGTCATCCAGCATTGACGGTGACTGACGCTACGCTTTCGCAAGCAGCTCGCTCCCGCAGGGTTCTTCGTGAACCCGAAAAAACAGGCAGGTCCCGCCATGTCCCTCCCCTCCCAAGTACGCCTGATCGAAGTTGGCCCGCGCGATGGCCTGCAGAACGAAGCCCAACCGATCAACGTCGCTGACAAGGTGCAACTGGTCGACGCGTTGAGCAACGCCGGGCTGGGCTATATCGAAGTCGGCAGTTTCGTCTCGCCCAAATGGGTGCCGCAGATGGCCGGGTCCGCCGAGGTGTTTGCGCAGATTCAGCGCAAGCCCGGCGTGACCTACGGTGCACTGGCGCCGAATCTGCGCGGTTTTGAAGATGCGCTCGCGGCCGGGGTCAAGGAGGTCGCGGTGTTTGCCGCCGCGTCCGAAGCGTTCTCGCAGCGCAACATCAACTGCTCGATCAGCGAAAGCCTGGCGCGGTTTGCGCCGATCATGGAAGCGGCGAAACAGCACGGCGTTACCGTGCGCGGTTACGTTTCCTGTGTGCTGGGCTGCCCGTATGAAGGCACCGTTGCGCCGGAGCAAGTGGCGATGGTTGCGCGCGAGTTGTACACGATGGGCTGCTACGAAGTGTCGCTGGGCGACACCATCGGCACCGGCACGGCGGGCGCCACCCGGCGGCTGTTCGAGGTGGTTTCGGCGCACGTGCCACGGGGCAAACTCGCCGGGCATTTCCACGACACCTACGGCCAGGCCATGACCAATATCTATGCCAGCCTGCTCGAAGGCATTGCGGTGTTCGACAGCTCTATCGCCGGGCTCGGCGGCTGCCCTTACGCCAAAGGCGCAAGCGGTAACGTCGCCACAGAAGACGTGGTTTACCTGCTCAATGGCTTGGGCATCGAGACCGGTATCGACCTGGACGCCTTGATTGCTGCGGGCCTGCAGATCAGTGCAGTCCTCGGTCGCCCCACCGGTTCGCGGGTGGCCAAGGCGCGCAGCGCCCAGTGAGGTGTTACCGCTGCATCAGTGATGTGGGCAAAAACGAGTAACACGGAAACAAATTGTCTGGCTTTGCTCAGAACTGAAAATCCTGAAAATAGTAACCAACTGATTTTTAACGATTTTTAAAAGTTGGCACGACACCTGCTATCTCTATCGCATAACAAGAATAAAAAGCCGCAAACCAATAAAAACAAGACGAAACGACTCTGACATAACAAGAACAACACGGCAGAGACGCAGCTAACAGATTTTTTTGGAGAAGGTGTGCTTTTCAGGGTGCTCTCAGGAGTGACCCGCAACCGGGCAGAGAACAATAAAACTACCTTCAGGTAGCTCCCGAATCGGTTGGATCTTTAAACGAGAAAGCAGATCAGCGCTCAAAAAAATACGTTTGCTCTTGACCCCGGATGGGGGTCGCCAAAAAGCTGTACAGGGCCACGGTTGCCAAAAACAACAACAGACCGACCCTCAATAATAAAAAGAGCACGCAACGACAAATTAAAGGGGAGCCTCGGCTCCCCTTTGTGCTTTCTGCAATTTCTGAAATATTCCCTAATTTCCTTGTGGGAGCAGGCTTGCTCCCACATTTGATCTACATCAGACCTGCCTTTCACGCAGCTCTTCGATACTGATTTCCCGCATGCGAAATTTCTGGATCTTCCCCGTCACCGTCATCGGAAACGCTTCGACAAACTTGAAGTAACGCGGCGTCTTGAAGTGGGCGATACGTTCCTTGCACCAGGCTTGCAGCTCCAGCTCCGAGGCGCTGTGGCCGGGGTGGAATTTGATCCAGGCGACGATTTCTTCACCGTAGCGCGAGCACGGAATGCCGATCACCTGCACATCCGCTACCGCCGGGTGGGTGAAGAAGAATTCCTCCAGCTCACGCGGATAAACGTTCTCGCCGCCACGAATGATCATGTCCTTGTTCCGCCCGGCGATGTTGACGTAACCCTCCTCGTTCATGCTCGCCAGGTCGCCCGTGTGCATCCATCCCGCCTCATCGATGGCTTCGGCAGTAGCCTGCGGGTTGTTCCAGTAGCCGAGCATCACGCTGTAACCGCGCGTGCACAATTCGCCGATGGTGCCGCGTGGCACCAGGTTGCCAGCGTCGTCGATGATCTTGCTTTCCAGTTGCGGCTGGGTGCGGCCGACGGTGGTGACGCGCAATTCCAGGTCATCCGCCGGCCCGGTCTGCAGCGACACCGGACTGGTTTCGGTCATGCCGTAGGCGATCTGCACTTCGCTCATGTGCATCTCGTTGATCACCCGGCGCATGACCTCGATAGGACAGGTCGCGCCGGCCATGATCCCGGTGCGCAGGCTCGATAAATCAAAGGTCTGCCGCTGCGGCTGATCGAGCATGGCGATGAACATGGTCGGCACACCGTACAGCGCCGTGGCCTGTTCTTCCGCTACTGCTTGCAGCGTCAGCGCCGGATCGAAAGCATCGTTGGGGTAAATCATCGTGCTGCCATGGGTGACGCAACCGAGGTTGCCCATGACCATGCCGAAGCAGTGATACAGCGGCACTGGAATCACCAGTCGATCGTCAGCCGTCAGGCCGAGGCTTTCGCCGACCATGTAACCGTTGTTGAGAATGTTGTAGTGGCTGAGGGTTGCGCCCTTGGGGAAGCCGGTAGTGCCGGAGGTGTACTGGATGTTCACTGGCTGATCGAAATGCAGGCTGGCGCTACGCTCGCGCAGTTGATCGGGCGAGACGCTGGCGGCCAGCTCGCTCAATTGTGACCACGGCAGAAAACCGGCTGGCGGATTTGCATCGAGGCTGATCACGCCGCGCAAGTCCGGCAGGCGTTCGCTGCGCAGGTGACCGATGGCGTGATCGGCCAGTTCCGACGCCAGGCCCTGGAGCATCTCGTGATAGTTCGAGGTTTTGAACGCGCCCGCACAGACGAGCCATTGGCAGCCGGATTGCTTGAGCACGTATTCCAGTTCGGAGCTGCGATAGGCGGGATTGATGTTGACCAGTATCACGCCGATCTTCGCCGTGGCGAACTGGATAATGCACCACTGCGCGCAATTCGGCGCCCAGATGCCGAGGCGATCGCCCGTCTGCAAACCAAGTGCGAGCAAAGCGCTGGCCTGCTCGTCCACCGCTTCGGCAAGTTGCCGCCAGGAGTAACGCAACTGCTGATGGCGCACCACCAACGCCTCACCGTCCGGGTGTTGCGCGACAGTCTGATCGAAGCGCTGGCTGATGGTCATCGCCAGCAAAGCTTTGTCCTGAGTACCACGGCTGTAGCTGCGCTGCGGGTTTGCACTGGGTTGATCCATGACGACCCCCATTATCTTTATTAGTGGGTTGGCCAGATTTAATCCCAGTGGGAGCGAACTCGCTCAAGAAGAGGCCAGCATACTCAGCATAAATGCTGACTGAACAGACGCTTTCGCGAGCAAGCCCGCTCCCACAGGTTTCATTCGGCTTGCAATCCTGAATGGCCCTACTCTCGCCCAAGTTAACGCTTACGTAAAGCCGATTGACAGTAGAAGTCGCGAAGCTTTACGTTAACGTAAAGCTGAACGCCGATTCGTCGTGCGCTCCACCCGATAAAAAAGCCAAAAGGTGACCCATGAGCTATCCATCCCTGAACTTCGCCCTCGGTGAAACCATCGACATGCTGCGCGATCAGGTTCAGTCCTTCGTCGCCGATCAGATCGTCCCGCGTGCAGCCCAGATCGATCACGACAACCTGTTCCCCGCCGACATGTGGCGCAAATTCGGTGACATGGGTCTACTCGGCATCACTGTGCCGGAAGAGTACGGCGGCGCAGGTCTGGGTTACCTGGCGCACGTGGTGGCGATGGAAGAAATCAGCCGTGGCTCGGCGTCGGTGGCGTTGTCCTACGGCGCGCACTCCAACCTTTGCGTCAACCAGATCAACCGCAACGGCAGCCACGAACAGAAAACCAACTACCTGCCGAAGCTGATCAGCGGCGAGCACGTTGGCGCCCTGGCGATGAGTGAGCCGAATGCCGGCTCCGACGTAGTCTCGATGAAACTGCGCGCCGACAAACGCGGCGACCGTTTCGTGCTCAACGGCAGCAAGACCTGGATCACCAACGGCCCTGACGCCAACACCTATGTGATCTATGCCAAGACCGATCTGGAAAAAGGCCCGCACGGCATCACTGCGTTCATCGTCGAGCGTGACTGGAAAGGTTTCGGCCGCAGCAACAAATTCGACAAGCTCGGCATGCGCGGCTCTAACACCTGCGAGCTGTTTTTCGATGACGTCGAAGTACCTGAGGAAAACATTCTCGGCGTGCTCAACGGTGGCGTGAAAGTGTTGATGAGCGGCCTCGATTACGAACGCGTGGTGCTCTCCGGCGGCCCGACCGGGATCATGCAATCGTGCATGGACCTGATCGTGCCGTACATCCACGACCGCAAGCAGTTCGGCCAGAGCATCGGCGAATTCCAGCTGATCCAGGGCAAAGTTGCCGACATGTACACCCAGCTCAACGCCAGCCGCGCCTATCTGTACGCGGTAGCCCAGGCCTGCGAGCGCGGCGAAACCACGCGCAAGGACGCTGCCGGGGTAATCCTCTACACCGCCGAACGCGCCACACAAATGGCCCTCGACGCGATTCAGATTCTCGGCGGCAACGGCTACATCAACGAATTCCCCGCCGGCCGCCTGCTGCGTGACGCCAAGCTCTACGAGATCGGCGCCGGCACCAGCGAGATCCGCCGCATGCTGATCGGCCGCGAACTCTTCAACGAAACCCGCTAAACGGAGCTGACCATGGCCACTCTGCATACTCAGCTCAACCCGCGCTCAGCGGAGTTTGCTGCCAACAGCGCGGCGATGCTCAAACAGGTCGACGCGCTGCACACCCTCCTCGCCCAAGTGGCGCAGGGCGGCGGTGCCAAAGCTCAGGAACGCCACACTTCGCGCGGTAAATTGCTGCCGCGTGAACGCATCAATCGCCTGCTCGATCCGGGCTCACCGTTTCTCGAAATCAGCCAACTCGCTGCTCACGCGGTGTATGGCGAAGACGTGCCGGCCGCCGGTGTGATCGCCGGTATCGGTCGCGTCGAAGGCGTCGAATGCATGATCGTTGCCAACGATGCGACGGTAAAAGGTGGCTCGTATTACCCGCTGACCGTGAAGAAGCACCTGCGCGCGCAGACCATCGCCCAGCAGAATCGCCTGCCGTGCATTTATCTGGTGGATTCGGGCGGCGCCAACCTGCCGCGTCAGGACGAAGTGTTTCCTGACCGCGAGCATTTCGGGCGGATCTTTTTCAACCAGGCCAACATGAGCGCGATGGGCATTGCGCAAATCGCGGTGGTCATGGGCTCGTGCACCGCAGGCGGCGCGTATGTGCCGGCGATGGCAGACGAAGCGATCATGGTGCGCAACCAGGCGACGATTTTCCTCGCCGGCCCGCCGCTGGTAAAAGCCGCGACGGGTGAAGTGGTCAGCGCCGAAGACCTCGGCGGTGCCGATGTGCATTGCAAGACCTCCGGTGTGGCCGACCATTACGCCGAGAACGACGAACACGCTCTCGCCCTGGCCCGCCGCAGCATTGCCAACCTCAACTGGCGCAAGCTCGGCGAGGTGCAGCAACGCACGCCGATTGCGCCGCTGTACGCCAGCGACGAGTTGTACGGCGTGGTTCCGGCTGACGCCAAGCAGCCATTCGATGTGCGCGAAGTGATTGCGCGGCTGGTCGACGGCTCGGTGTTCGATGAATTCAAAGCGCTGTTCGGCACCACGCTGGTCTGCGGTTTCGCCCATCTGCACGGTTACCCGATCGCGATCCTGGCAAACAACGGCATCCTCTTCGCCGAAGCCGCGCAGAAAGGTGCGCATTTCATCGAACTGGCCTGCCAACGCGGCATCCCACTGCTGTTTTTGCAGAACATCACCGGTTTCATGGTCGGCCAGAAATACGAGGCCGGCGGCATCGCCAAGCACGGCGCCAAACTGGTGACCGCGGTAGCGTGCGCCAAGGTGCCGAAATTCACCGTGATCATCGGCGGCAGCTTCGGTGCCGGCAACTACGGCATGTGCGGTCGCGCTTACGACCCGCGCTTTTTGTGGATGTGGCCGAATGCGCGGATCGGCGTGATGGGCGCCGAACAGGCCGCCGGCGTGCTGGTGCAGGTAAAGCGCGAACAGGCCGAACGCAGCGGTCAGGCGTTCACCGTCGAGCAGGAAAGCCAGATCAAGCAGCCGATTCTGGACCAGTACGAAGAACAGGGTCACCCCTATTACTCCAGCGCACGACTGTGGGACGACGGCGTCATTGACCCGGCGCAGACCCGCGATGTGTTGGCCCTGGCCTTGTCTGCGTCGCTGAACGCGCCAATCGAACCGAGCCGCTTCGGCGTGTTCCGGATGTGATGGGGAGAATCTGATGAGCGACTTCAATACCCTCGAGTTGCAAACCGATCCACGCGGTTTCGCGACGCTGTGGCTCAACCGCGCCGAGAAAAACAACGCCTTCAACGCCGAAATGATCCGCGAACTGATCCTCGCCCTCGACAAGGTGGCAAGCGACTCTAGCCTGCGTTTCCTGCTGCTGCGCGGGCGCGGCAAGCATTTCAGTGCCGGCGCCGACCTGGCCTGGATGCAGCAATCGGCCGATCTGGATTACCACACCAACCTCGACGACGCCCGCGAACTGGCCGAACTGATGTACAACCTCGCCAAACTGAAAATCCCTACGCTGGCCGTGGTTCAGGGCGCGGCGTTCGGTGGTGCGCTGGGCCTGATCAGTTGCTGCGACATGGCGATCGGCACTGATGACGCGCAATTCTGCCTGTCGGAAGTGCGCATCGGCCTGGCGCCGGCGGTGATCAGTCCATTCGTGGTGCAGGCCATCGGTGAACGGGCGGCGCGGCGTTATGCGCTGACGGCCGAGCGCTTCGGCGGCCAGCGGGCGCGGGAAATCGGCTTGTTGTCTGATAGCTATCCGGCCGCTGAACTCGAGCAGCAAGTCGAGCAATGGATCGACAATCTTTTGCTCAACAGCCCCGCTGCCATGCGTGCCAGCAAGGACTTGCTGCGCGAAGTCGGAAATGGCTCGCTGACGCCAGCGCTGCGCCGTTACACGGAAAACGCGATCGCACGAATTCGTGTCAGCGCCGAAGGCCAGGAAGGCTTGCGCGCATTTTTGCAAAAACGCCCGCCGAGCTGGCAAGCCGCATCCACCAAGGAGTCGCGTTGATGAGCGCACCTGTGATTACCACCCTGCTGGTGGCCAACCGTGGCGAGATCGCCTGCCGGGTCATGCGCACCGCCAAGGCTTTGGGCCTCACCACCGTCGCCGTGCACAGCGCCACCGACCGCGATGCGCGACACAGTCGTGAAGCCGATATCTGCGTTGATCTGGGCGGCAGCAAGGCTGCTGACAGTTATCTGCAAATCGATAAATTGATCGCCGCCTCCAAGGCGAGCGGCGCTCAGGCGATTCATCCCGGCTACGGTTTTCTCTCGGAAAACGCGGGCTTCGCTCGCGCAATCGAAGCCGCCGGACTGATCTTCCTCGGCCCGCCCGCCTCGGCCATCGATGCGATGGGCAGCAAATCCGCCGCCAAAGCACTAATGGAAAAGGCCGGCGTGCCACTGGTGCCGGGCTATCACGGCGAAGCGCAGGATTTCGACACCTTCCGTGAAGCCTGTGAGCGCATCGGTTATCCGGTGCTGCTCAAGGCCACCGCTGGTGGTGGCGGTAAAGGCATGAAAGTGGTCGACAACGTCAGCCAGTTGGCCGAAGCCCTCGCCTCGGCGCAGCGCGAAGCACAATCGTCGTTCGGCGACTCGCGAATGCTGGTAGAGAAGTATTTGCTCAAGCCGCGTCACGTCGAGATACAGGTGTTCGCCGATCAGCACGGTCACTGCCTGTACCTCAACGAGCGCGATTGCTCGATCCAGCGTCGGCACCAGAAAGTCATCGAAGAAGCCCCGGCGCCGGGCCTGACGCCCGAGTTACGCCGGGCGATGGGCGAAGCGGCCGTGCGGTCGGCGCAGGCGATCGGTTATGTCGGCGCTGGTACGGTCGAGTTTCTGCTGGATGCGCGCGGCGAATTCTTTTTCATGGAAATGAACACGCGACTGCAGGTCGAGCACCCGGTGACCGAAGCGATCACCGGGCTCGATCTGGTCGCCTGGCAGATTCGCGTCGCCCGTGGTGAAGCGCTGCCGATCACCCAGGCGCAGGTGCCGCTCAACGGTCACGCGATTGAAGTGCGTTTGTATGCCGAGGATCCGGCGAATGATTTTCTGCCAGCCACCGGGCGTCTGGACTTGTACCGCGAATCGGCGCAGGGACCGGGGCGGCGGGTGGACAGCGGGGTGGAGGAAGGCGACGAAATTTCGCCGTTCTACGACCCGATGCTCGGCAAACTGATTGCCTGGGGTGAAGATCGCGAACAGGCGCGCTTGCGTCTGTTGAGTATGCTCGATGAGTTTGCGATTGGCGGGCTGAAGACCAATATCAACTTCCTGCGCCGGATCATCGCGCATCCGGCGTTTGCCGCTGCGGAACTTGATACCGGGTTTATACCGCGATATCAGGAGCAATTGTTGCCAGCACCAGGCGCGTTGAGCGATGGGTTCTGGGAGGTGGCGGCGCAGGCGTTTGCGCAGAGTTTGCCGCCCCGTACACGCACAGATGATCGCGCATCACCATGGTCCAGCGGCAGTGGTTTGCGAGCAGGTTTGCCGGCGGAAATCACCTTGCATTTGAGCTGCGAGGGACAGGACCGTGCGCTGACGCTGGGAGCTGTGGCCCCTGCCGAACTGCTGGGCGAGGCGCTGACCGTCGAGCATGACGGCGTGCGTCGTACGTTGCGGGCAATTCGTCAGGGCGGTTCATTGTACTTGGAGTGGCATGGAGAGTTACGGCGCGTCGAGGCGTTCGATCCGATCAGCGCTGTCGATGCCAGCCACAGCCATCAGGGCGGCTTGACCGCACCAATGAACGGCAGCATCGTGCGCGTGCTGGTGGAAGTCGGGCAAACCGTTGAAGCCGGAGCGCAATTGGTGGTGCTGGAAGCCATGAAGATGGAACACAGCATCCGCGCGCCGCAGGCCGGTGTGATCAAAGCGCTGTATTGCCAGGAAGGCGATATGGTCAGCGAAGGCAGCGCTCTGGTTGAACTGGAAGAAGGTTGAAATCAGAGAATCGATCCTGGCCCTTGGCGAGGATCGATTCTTTCAATAACGCGCCGTTGCCTGAACCACCACGCCGATAATCCGGCATTCATCGGTGAGCAAAGTTTTCGGCCAGGTCGGATTGAGCGGCACCAGGTACCGCTGGCCGCCCTGTTCGTCAAGTTTGCGGAAAATCGCTTCGTCGCTGTCCGGCCACTGGGCGATCACCAGTCTGCCCGGCACTGCCTCCAACTGCGGGTCGACCAGAATCAACATGCCCTCGGCAATGCTCTGACCGCTCGGCGCGGTCATTGAATCCCCCGTGACCGTGAGCCAGAACGCGGCACCGCGAGCGTGGTAATCCGTCAGTTCGAAGCGCTGCTTGACCGCGACGCCGCCATAACTGGCCGCAGCGTCGCGCACCTCACACGGCGCTCGCCAGTCGTAGATCGGGTAACGGAAGTACGGGTTGTACTTCTGTGCCAGCGGCATCTCGTCATCCGCTGTGGGCTGCGGTTCGCGGATGACCAGCACGACTTCGAGGAAGTCCATTCCCAGCGCCTGCAGCACGCGATTCATTTCGGTAACACCGGGTTCGCGACGTTTGTTCAGCCAATGACCGATCCCGCCCTGGGACATGCCGACGCGCTCTCCGAGCTCTGTTTGAGTGACTTTGAGTTCACTCATCTTGGCCTTGACCAACTCAATCCATTTATCCATGTGCCGCACCTTACGCGGACGTCTTCGACCGACAAAACACATATTGTAGTATTTAAATCCTCGTCACAAATACAGAGAGTACTATCCTAGGCAAACGGATTTCCAATCGAACATGGAGTGGCTTTTCATGATGAACATCAGCAGCAAAGACCTGCCGGATCTGCAAATCGACACCAGCTTCACCTCGCCCCAAGGCAACGCCGCTGCACAACGCGCGCTGGACTATTACTTGAAACCGGCTGTTACAGAACTGGGGACGGATGAGCGTTTCTTCGATGTTAAAAGTCATCTCAGCGGCGAGGAAGCGCTGGTGCATGCCTCGGATTTGTTGCGATGTGCAGCCGCCACTGCGTTCAAGGCCGCAGAAAACCTGCAAGGCACGAATCGCGACCTGGCGTTTTCGGTGGTGCATATGGTGGATATGGCGCGGGCGATGGTCGACCATTCGATCGACAACGACGAAGTGACGGCAAGCAAGGTGTGAACGGACAGGAAAGAATTTTCCTATCGGACAGATAAAAACATTTGACTTGCAAATGATAATGATTATTATTGCAAGCAGCTGGTCGCAAGATCAGTCGATGGACCAGAGACCTTAGGTCGGTCTTCTGGACTATCTCCTCATCAGGCTAATCACGGTTTTTGACCCGGCTTTTTGCCGGGTCTTTTTTTGCCCGTTTTCCGGGCTTGTGTCTTCAGGCTAATGAAGTCTTTGGGTGCTGCAAATTCGGTTGCGCGGATAATATCAAAAGAACATTGATTGGCAAGCCGAGGCCAGCCACATTGGGCAAAACTAATGGCAATCAGCACTTGAGAATCAATCGCACAGTCTCTAAGCTGCTGACGCGTCACGGAAGACGCCCCCCGCCACACCCGTAATTCCCCTCGGTTTCACCCTAACCTGCGTGTAGAGTACCGGTCATAAAAATCCTGCTCAGGAAGCGACCATGACCGTGGCCAAATCTTCGTTCGACATCAGCGCCAATTTCGACAGCGGCAATATCCAAGTCATCGACATCAGCAATCCGCTCAATCCGGTTCTGGCCATACGCCCGGATACCCGCAGCGCGCATTTTCAGTGGTTTCACTTCAAGGCCAGCGGCCTGCACGTGCATCAGGAACACTGGTTTCGCCTGATCAATGCCAGCCAGTCCTCCTATAACAAAGCCTGGACCGGCTACCAGGCAGTCGCTTCCTACGACCACGTCAACTGGTTCCGCATTCCCACCAGTTTCGAAGGTGACAGCCTGCGCTTCTGCCTCGAAGCCGAACACACCCACGCCTGGTTCGCCTATTTCGAACCTTACAGCCGTGGCCGTCACGACTGGCTGATCGACCAGGCGCTGAGCAAGGCTGGCACACAATTGCTGGCGACCGGCAAAAGCGTCGAAGGCCGGGATATCCAATTGCTGCGCAAAGGCAGCGGTGCCGAAGGCCAGCGCAAGATCTGGATCATTGCCCAGCAGCACCCGGGCGAGCACATGGCTGAATGGTTCATGGAAGGCGTGATCGAGCGTCTGGAACGGCAGGACGATCCGATACTGAACCACCTGCTGGCCAGTGCCGATCTGTATCTGGTGCCGAACATGAACCCGGACGGCGCCTACCACGGCCACCTGCGCACCAACGCCATGGGTCAGGACTTGAACCGGGCCTGGCAGAACGCCAGTCAGGAAATCAGCCCCGAGGTGCTTTTCGTCCAGCAGCAGATGGAAAAATACGGCGTCGATGCGTTTATCGACGTACACGGCGACGAGGAAATCCCCCACGTATTCACCGCAGGCTGTGAGGGCAACCCGGGCTTCACACCGCGCATCGAAAAGCTTGAAGAGCATTTCCGCAGCCATCTGAAACACACCACCAAAGACTTCCAGACCACCTACGGCTACACCCGCGACGAACCGGGTCAGGCCAACATGACGCTGGCCTGCAACAGCGTCGGGCAGAAATACGACTGCCTGTCGCTGACGCTTGAGATGCCGTTCAAGGACCACGATGACCACCCGGACAAGATCACCGGCTGGTCAGGCAAACGCTCGAAACAATTGGGCAAGGACGTGCTCACCACACTCGCCGACATGGTCGACACCCTGCGCTGACGCTCCCCGCCCGCCCCGGAAAAAGATCGCAGCCGGCCTGCGATCTTTTGCTTGGAAGGCTCAGCCGCGATCACGCCCGCGCAACATGCTGTCGAGCACTTCATCGCGACGCACCCAGCCGTGAAACAGCGCCGCCGCCAGGTGCAGCAGCACCGTCAGAAACAGCAGATAAGCCAGATAGCCATGCGACTTGCGCAACAGCGCAAACAGTCGCGCATCTGCCGGCACAATGGCTGGCAAATGCAACGACGCCGTGAGCATCACGGGCTCGCCCGAAGCACTGATCATCGCCCAGCCGAGCAGCGGCAACACCAACATCAACGCATACAACAAAACATGGGAAGCCTTGGCAGCCAGCACCTGCCAGCCCGGCAAATCATCCGGCAGCGGCGGTTGGCGTGTGGTGAAGCGCACCAGCAGGCGCACGATCACCAGCGCCAGAATCGCGATGCCCAGCGGTTTGTGCAGATGAATCAGCCACTCATGGCGAGACGACACCGAAGTGACCATGCCCGCGCCGATAAACAGCATGGCGATGATCATCAGCGCCATCAGCCAGTGCAGCAGACGCGCCAGCAAGACGAAATGAGTCGGTTGCTTGTTCATGGGCGAGCCTCCTGTTTGGCGGCGGGCAACTGGCTGACTTCGCTGGTGCGACGCAGGTAGGAATCGGCATAGCCGGCCGAGCGCGCGGCGAGCAATGGATCTCCCGAGCCTTGAATCCCGGCCGGGAGCACCAGCGGGTCGTAGTTGATGTCGCGGCATTCGCCACTCAGCTGCGGCTGGGTTTTCTCCAGCACCAGCGTACCGGCGTTCAACACTTTGCGATCGGCGGGCCAGGATTTGCTGGCATCGTTTACCGGGTCGTCAGTGTTGGCCAAGGTGATGTTCAACTGGAAGCGCAAGGGTGCAGCAGCCAAGCGTTGCACCAGATCCTTCTCGAGAAAGTCCGCGCCTTCAGGGGCGGTGGCACCCGCTGCGTCCTGCGCCAATGGCGTCATACTCCAGCGCACCGCCTGTTTTTTGCCGTTGCCATCGACCAGATAGAACGCATTGATGCTGTTATAGGTTTCAGTGGCGTAGCTGGCCGAAGGTCTGGCGGTCTTCACCCAAGTCAAAAACGGCACGGCTTCGGGATGTGCGGCAAAGAACGCCGGCACCTTCGTCGGGTCGGGCTTGCCGGTGGCCGGATCCGGCGACTGTGCCTGCTGCAGTTGATAGAACGCTTCAGGCGTGCCCACCGGAAATACCGGCATGCTGTTCATGCCGGTGCGCCACTGCTGGCCGTCCGCCTGAGTAAAACGTAGCGCCAGGCTGCGGATCGGTACGGCGCTGTCCGGCGCATAGGGATTGCCGGCTGGCAGAGCGAAACGCCCCACCACCGGCGTCTGCGGCAGGTTGAACACTTGCGCAGTGGAGTACGCTCGCGCCTCGCCGCTGCTTTCGAAATGACCGGTCACGCAGACACCTTTGGCGTGATTGCGACGAAAACCGGGATGCACGCCGTTGTTCTTTTCCAGCACATCGACCAGCGCTTTGGGCGTCAGTCGTTGTGGGTCAAGGTTGCCATGCACGTAGGCAAACGCCCCGGCCACGGCGGCGACGACCACGGCAATGGCGCCAAGACGCAAGACCAGACTCGCGGCGCTCAGTGGCTGGCGCGGCGGCCTGCCGGGCGGTGCAGCGTTGGGGGACGAGCGATCAACCATGAATAACTCCAGGCCATCGGCCACAAGTGGAAAGAGTCAGCAAGACGCACGCCGTCCGGGTTTATTCCACGGCGCGGTATTTATTTCTGCACACGGGGAATAACCTGCGCTGACGGGCGTCTTCCTAGTCCACAGCGTAGCGACCAGCAGAAATTCATGAGCGAATTCGACGAACAGTTGAGAGAAATCATTCCCAGATTGCGCCGCTTCGCCGTGTCGTTGACGCGCAACAGCAGCAGCGCTGACGATCTGGTCCAGGCCAGCCTTGAGCGGGCGCTGTCGGCGTGGGGCGAAAAACGCACCGAGGGCGACGTGCGCGCCTGGCTGTTTGCGATCCTCTATCGGCAATTTCTTGATGCCCACCGTCGTTCGCGGCGCTATGCGCGCATGCTCGAATTTTTCACCGGTCGCGACGATGCCGAACCTTCGGTGGAACGCACGGTGATCGCCCAGTCGACCCTGCAAGCCTTCGAACGCCTGCCCACCGAACAACGCGCTTTGCTGCTGATGGTGTCGGTGGAAGGCCTGTCCTATAAAGAGGTCGCCGAGATTCTCGACGCCCCGATCGGCACCGTGATGTCGCGCCTGTCCCGCGCCCGCCAGGCTTTGCGCCAGCTCAGCGACGGCGAAATCAGCAGCCCTTCCTTGCGGATACTCAAATGATCAGCCTGCCTCCCAGTGAACGAGACATGCACGCCTACGTCGACCACCAGCTCAGCGACGCCAACCGGCGCCTGCTCGAGGCCTGGCTGGCCAGCCACCCTGAAGAAGCGGCGCAGGTTCGCGCCTGGCAGCGCGACGCCCAGCAACTGCGCGCGGCCCTCAGCGGCGCGTTGCAGCAGCCGGTCAATCCGGCGCTTGACCCGGCGATGATTCGCCAGCGTCGCCGCCAGCAGTCACGTCGCCATCTGGCCAGCGCGGCGGTGCTGCTGGTGGCTGTCAGCATCGGCGGTTTCAGTGGCTGGCAGGCGCGGGAAATGACCCTGGTGCGCCCCGCGCAATTGCCCATGACTGACGCGTTGCAAGCCTATCGCCTGATCGCCCAGCAAGGCGTGCTGCCCGCCGATTACAAGGTCGACAGTGACGGTGATATGCAGCGTTGGCTCGACCGCTACTTCAGCGGTGCCAAGCGCTTGCCGGATCTCAAGGCGGCCGGTTTTGAACCAGTCAGCGGTCGCTTGCTCAGCACCGATGAAGGCCCTGCGGCGATGGTGATGTATGAGGACGGCAGCGGCCACAAGGTGAGTTTCTACTTGCGTCCGCCGGGGCCGAAAAACACCCTGTTGCCGCGCGGTTCACGCAGCGATGGGGATCTGCAGGCCGATTACTGGTCAGGGCCGGGCTATAACTATGCGGTGGTCAGCCCGACCGACTCGCCGGCAGCAGAGTTGCTCAAGCAATCGCCACCGTTCTGAAATCCGCCGCTTGTAGGCGCTGACGAGTGCAGGGGACCGTGCACATATTTCATGGAGCCAACGCCTGAGGTCTGGTTACACTTGGATCGCCGCGCTCCCGGTGAGCCGGCCCAATCACCAGGAGCCTGTGCCGCGTGCCCGCAAGAACGCCGAAACGATCACGACTGAGCCAACGCTGGCCGTTGCTGCGCCGCCTGTTCGGCAAAGGGTTGCCGGCGAGCGCCGGGCACGATGCCCACGCCGCGACCATCCGCGATTACTTCCGCAATAAGGCCCACAGCCAGGGCTACAGCCTCAGCCGCAGCCAGCAACAAGTCATCGACTGCATGGCGCAGCAAGCCAGCGTGCTGTTGGGCGACAGTGGGCACACACCGCCAAGTCTGTATCTGTACGGCGCAGTCGGGCGTGGCAAGAGCTGGCTGCTCGACGGTTTCTTCCAGGCGCTGCCAATCACGCGCAAACAGCGCCTGCATTTCCATCAGTTTTTCGCTCGGTTGCACGACGGCATGTTCCGTCATCGCCAGCAGGAAGACGCGCTGGAAATCACCCTGGACGAGCTGCTGGAAGATTGTCAGGTGCTGTGTTTCGACGAGTTTCACGTGCATGACATTGGCGACGCGATGCTCATCACGCGGCTGTTCAAGGCGCTTTTCAAACGACGGATCATGCTGCTGGTGACGTCCAACTATGCACCCGAGGGCCTGCTGCCCAATCCGCTGTATCACGCACGCTTCAAACCGGTGATCGAGCTGATCAACACGCGCATGCAGGTGATGGAAGTAGGCGGCGCGCACGACTACCGCACGCTCAACCGCCAGCACACGCACCAGATGTTTACCCGAGGGCATTACGTGTGGCCGGCCACGTCAGCGCAGCGCCAGGCCCTGAACCTGCCACCAGCCGACGCGCCCGCCCTGGCTCTCGAGGTGGGCAAGCGCCAGCTGCAGGCCCGATTGTGTGAGGGCCGGCGGGTCGCGTTCACCTTCAACGATCTGTGCGAACAGCCGACGGCGGTGATGGATTATCTGCAGCTATGCCAGCGCTTCGACCAGTGGATCATCGATGACCTGCCGCAGCTCGGCGAGTGCCCGATCGCCGTGCAACAGCGCTTCATCAACCTGATCGACGTGCTCTACGATCAGGACAAACACCTGACCCTGCTCGGCCAATGGCCGCTGGGCCAGAGCCTGGAAGGCCACGCGATCGACCTGGCGCGCACGCGCAGCCGTCTGGGCCAGTTGCAGGAAATCCACGCATCCAATTGATCCCCTACCCTGTGGGAGCCTGCTCGCTCCCACAAGTACCGGGGCAACTCAAAACCCGTTCAGCATCCGCTTTACCGCTATCATGTCGCCCATTCCAGCGCCCCCGCGTCGCTCCACCGATCAGTAGCGAAACAAAAACATGCACACCCTTGCTCAACTGCGCGCCGGCGAGCTGTCTGGCATTACCCGACTCGACTTGTCTTGCGGGCTGACCGAATTCCCTCGCGAGATTTTCGCATTGGCCGACACGCTGGAGGTGCTCAACCTCAGCGGCAATGCGTTGAACACCCTGCCTGATGACCTGCATCGCCTGACCCGCCTGCGCGTGCTGTTCTGCTCCGACAACCGCTTCACCGAACTGCCGGCCTGCCTCGGCCGATGCACTGCGCTGACGATGGTCGGCTTCAAGGCCAACCGTATCGTCAATGTGCCCGGTGCCGCCCTGCCGCCGTCGCTGCGCTGGCTGATCCTCACCGACAACCGCATCGAAAGTCTGCCCAGCGAACTCGGTGAACGCCCCGCTTTGCAGAAGCTCATGCTCGCCGGCAATTGCCTGCAATCGCTGCCAGACTCCCTGCGTCACTGCCATCGGCTGGAATTGCTCCGCATCGCTGCCAACCAACTCAGCGAACTGCCGCAGTGGTTGCTGACTTTGCCGAGCCTGACCTGGCTGGCCTACGCCGGCAATCCGCTGGAGACCGAAGCCGATGCCGCTGCCCTTGACGCCACGCCGCTGATCGACTGGTCGGCGCTGCGCCTGGAGCAGCAACTGGGCGAAGGCGCTTCCGGAGTGATTTCCCGGGCAGTCTGGCAGCGCGAAGACGGCACGGCGCAGGCGGTTGCGGTGAAGCTGTACAAAGGAGAGATGACCAGCGACGGCTCGCCGCTGCACGAGATGAACGCCTGCATCACCGCAGGTCTGCACCCCAACCTGATCAGCGTCGAGGGCCGCATCAGCGGCCATCCCGATCAGCAACAAGGTTTGGTGATGCAACTGATTGATCCAAGCTTCCGCAATCTCGCCGGTTTGCCAAGCCTGGCCTCATGCTCGCGGGATGTTTATGCCGAAGATTGCCGGTTTAAGGCCGACGTTGCCCTGCGCCTCGCCAAGGGCGTCGCTTCGGCGGCAGAGCATCTGCATCGACAAGGCATTACCCACGGCGATCTCTACGGCCACAACATACTGTTGAATGATCGGGGCGATTGCCTGCTCGGGGATTTCGGCGCGGCGTCGTTTCATGCCACCGGTGATGACGCGTCGACACGCGCCTTGCAGCGTCTTGAAGTACGCGCATTCGGAGTGTTGCTGGGGGAATTGCTGGCCCGTATGAACTCGGGGTTGAGTACTGAACGGCGCTCTCAACTCGAGGCGCTGGAACGGCGTTGCTGCCAGCCCGATGTGCTGGAACGGCCGGGTTTCAGCGAAGTGGTTGAGATTCTGGAAGGCCTGTGACCGCTGCGCGGCCCTTCGCGCACAGGCTCGCTCCGACCTTGGCAATACACCGCCATGTGGGAGCGAGCCTGCTCGCAAAAAGATGTTTACTGGCGCAAACGATCAGCCAGCCAGACCCACAAACATATCCTGCACATCATCATGGTTATCGAGGCCTTCAAGGAACGCTTCGACTTCAGCCATCTGCTCGTCGCTCAAACCGCTGACCGGGTTCTTCGGCTGGTAGCCGAGCTTGGCCGACAGCACGGTGAAGCCTTGTTCGGGCAGTGCTTTCTGCACGGCATCGAGATCGGTCGGATCGGTGAGGAACAGCGTCGCGCCCTCTTCACCCGGCTCGAAATCCTGTGCCCCGGCTTCGATCGCAGCCATTTCGGGGTCGGCGTCCGGGCTGTCCGGCGAGGCTTCGATCATGCCGACATGGTTGAACATCCACGCCACCGAACCGGAAGCACCCAACTGGCCCTTGCGAAACGCCACGCGGATTTCCGCGACGGTGCGGTTGATGTTGTCGGTCACGCATTCGACGATCAGCGGCACCTGATGCGGGGCAAAGCCTTCGTAGGTAACGCGATGGTATTGCACGGTTTCACCCAGCAGACCGGCGCCTTTCTTGATCGCGCGGTCGAGGGTTTCTTTTGGCATCGAGGCTTTCTTCGCCTGTTCGACCACCAGACGCAGGTGTGCGTTGGTGGCGGTATCGGCACCGTTGCGTGCAGCAATGGTGATTTCCTTCACCAGTTTGCCGAAGATCTTCCCTTTGGCGTTGGCTGCCGCTTCTTTGTGTTTAACCTTCCACTGTGCGCCCATTACTCACTCTCTTGATCTGTGGCGCCGAGACATCTATTGGCCGACGCGTGGCGGCAAGTTTATACGGCCTAAAGTCGGCAATCGACCAAAAAAACAGCCCGCAGAATCGACATCTTCACCAAAGCATGTAGGGGGATTCTGAAAAGCGCCTTTGAGATGACCATTCAGCCTGACGGTTTCGTACCCTTGAAACCCCGTATCGCCTGACAGGGCCTGCTCGAATGTTCAATGACAAGGAAAGTCCGTTCACCCTTACCCTGACCGACAGTGGATTGCGCCTGCCGGTGGTGCGTTTTCACGGCGAGGAAGCGCTGAACCAGCCCTACCGTTTCGACATCGAATCGCTCGGCCTCGCCCCGGCCATCGCGCCGGGTTCGTTTTTGCACCGGCCAGCCTTTCTGCGGCTGAGTGGGCAGCAGGGGTTCCACGGCGTGATCTGCAGCGCCAGTTGCGAACATCGCGGCACTCATCGGGTCGGCTATCGCCTGATTCTGGTGCCGCATCTGCAGCAACTGGCGCAAGCGAATAGACGACGCGTGTTTACCCACCTCAGTGCGCCGCAGATCATTGCGCATCTGCTCGAAGAACATGCCCTGCCGGCGCACAGCTACCGCATTGAAATGAGCGTCGGCCACTACCCGGCACGGGCCTTTTGCATTCAGTTTGAAGAAAGTGATCTGGCCCTGCTGCAGCGGCTCTGCGAAGAAGAAGGCATTCACTATCACTTCGAACATGGGCCTGACGGGCATGTCGTGGTGTTCGCCGACGACAGCCTGAGCCTGCCGCAGGAACCGGTCGAAATTCCTTTCAGTGCCGATGAGCAACCGCCATCGCCCTGCGTCAGCGTTCTCTACCAACAACATCGGGCGGCGCCGGTGCCGATGCTGCATGCGGTGCGCAATCGCGGTCAGCCTGCCGGCATGGATGAAGCAGCCAACGAAGCCTCGACCGAGTCGCAAACGCAGGCGCGGTCACTGGCACGCCTGTACGCCGAACAACGCAGCCGGCGCCATCTGCAACGCCAACGCAGCCAGTTACGCTCCATTCACGGGCGCAGCGATTGCTGCGATTTGCTCAGTGGCCGATTGCTGCTGGTGGCGGAGCATCCGATCCATCACTTCAACGAACAATGGTTGATCAGCGCCGTGCGCCACGAAGGGCAGCACCCTTCGATTCTTGATCCGGCGCCAACCGTTCACCGCTATCACAACGATTTTACCGCCCAACCCTGGTCCAGCGACTTTCGCCCGCCGCTCAAACAGCCGCGGCCGAACGTTGCCGGCTATCACCTGGCGCGGGTGGCGGGCGCGCCCGGGCAGCTTGCACAAGTCGATGAAAACGGCTGTCTGGCCGTGCGCTTATGGCCTGAAGAGGACGAATCTGACAGCGACGCCTTGTGGCTACCGATCGCCATGAGTCGAATCAACGGCCCCGTCGCCGCCGACGAGCTGCCACGTGCCGGCTGCAACGTATGGGTGAGTTTCCTCGACAGCGATCCGGACCGACCGATTCTGTGTCTCGGCGACGCGCGGCAGCCGCCGGCACACGAGTCAGAGCCCGTGCGCGACAGCCTGCTGCTGGAATGGCTGATCAACCGCGCCGAGCACTGATCGGCGCCTCAGCCTTTGTCAGCCTTGCCCGCCGCCGCCGCGAACTTCGCCAGGCGCACGTCCAGATGCCTGGGCCGGCGTCCGTGATCTTCGGCGCGCTCTTTGCGGCGAATGGCGTTGCGCACCATCAGCGAGCCGAGGTAGCGGATCGGTTCCGGAGGGAAATAGCCCAACGGCCCGTTGACCAGCGGCGAGCGAGTCCAGGGGTTATCCAGGCCCTGCACCAGTGCGGCGAGAATCTGCCCGCCCATGTGACACGGGCCGACGCCGCTGCCGGAATAACCGAATCCATAAAAGACATTACCCGCCGCGCTCATCTGGCCGAAGAATGGCAAACCGGTGACCGAACGATCCGAGGGGCCGTTCCACGTCGCATCGACTTTCACCTCGGCGAACGCCGGGAAGAAATCCGCAAGACTGCGCTTGAGCAATGCTGCATAAGGCGACGGCTGATCGAATACCGGCAGCATTCGCCCGCCATAAGCGAAGGTGTTGCCGCCCTTGCCGAGCATGATCCGGCCGTCCGGGGTGTTGTGGTAGTAGTGCACGAAAATTCGCGAATCGAGCACGGTAACGCCGCTGGTCAAACCGATTTGCTGCAGCAGGTCAGGGCGCGGCTCGGTGATCAGCATGTCACTGGACACAATCGCCACACTGCGCTCGAACTGAGGAAACGCGCGGGCCATCCACGCGTTCATCGCCAGCACCACACGGTCAGCGATGACCTTGCCGCCGGGTGTGTGAATGCGTGCGGGGCGGCCCTCTTCCAGCCCGGTCATCGCCGTGCCTTCATGGATTTTCACGCCCAATTGCAGCGCCACCCGGCGCAGACCGCGCACCAGTTTGCCCGGTTGCACGCTGGCCGCCGCCGGGGAAAACCAGCCCTCCAGGTGTTTTGCTGAGCCAGCCATACGTTGCAGATCGGCGAGCGGTCGCTGGCTGAACGAGTTGATGCCGTTACGCTCCAGCGCCGCGATCACCGCATCGGTCGCCCCGACCTGGGCACGATTGGTTGCGGTGTACAGCGTGCCGTCGAGGCGGTAATCGGCATCGATACCGTACTGCTCGCAGAACTCGCCGATCGCATGGATGCTGCGCTCCGACTCCTTGACCAGGCGCACCGCCTCTTCGACGCCGAACAAGCGCTCCAGAGTGAAATACTTTGCCGACCACGACAGCGCGCAGCCGCCGTTGCGGCCACTGGCGCCAGCGCCGCAGATGTCCGCTTCGATCAGCAGCACCTCCAGCTCGGGGTTCTGCTGCTTGAGCATGATCGCTGTCCACAATCCGGTGTAGCCGCCGCCGACGATGCACACGTCCGTGCGCACCTCGCCTTGCAGCGGTGGGCAGGGTTGGGATGGGCCGGTCTGCAAGGCTTGCTCGAGCCAGAAGGGTCGCATGGGAGATCTCCAGTCAGAAGGCCACGACGCAGCCTGCCGCGCACCGCGCACCGCGCAGCAGGCCACAGCGCGAAGGGTTTCAGGAACGCAGGGGTTTGACGCTCAACCGCCCATTGGGAATAGCGGCGCGCGGCTCCATGACTCCGACCGGTCGACTGTTCCAGTGCGGAATCAATACCAGCGCGGAGAACAGTGCACAGCCGGCAAAAACGATGAACACCGTCACCGAGTCAAAGTAGCCTGGCAGCAAACCGCCGAGCACCGCGCCGACCGAGCCGCAGCCGTTGACGAAACCGGCGGCAGTGGCACCGGCCTTGGCCTTGCCGAAATCGATGGCGGCGGCGCCGCTGATCATCGAGTCCGGGCCGTACAGAGTCAGCCCCATGACGAACAGCAGCGCGACGACCAACAACACGCTGCCGGTGTTGAGCGCAGCCATGAACAGCGCCAGCGTCACGGTCAGTGCCAGCAGACTCAGCACGCAGGCCGGCATGCGCCGGGCGCCGAAGAGTTTGTCCGAGGCCAGCCCGATCATGATCGGCCCCAGTAAGCCAGCCAACTCAAACGCGGTGGGGATGATTGCAGCGCCGACTTTGCCGACGCTCGGCATCTGTTCGAAAACAATCACCGGCCCCCACAGCAGAATTGCGTAGCGCGCCGGTTTCAGCAGGAAATACGCCAGGCCCAGCACCAGCACCGTGCGATTGCGCAGGATCTCCTTCAACGGCTCCCACATGCTGAGTTTGCTGTTGGATTCGGTTTCTTCGGCGCTGAGTTGCGGCTCTGGTTCCACTACCGGCAGACCAACGTCTTCGGGTTTATTACGCTGAAAAACAAAGAACAGCACGGCCACCACCGCTACGACCGCCGCGCTGGAAATGAATGCCGCGTGCCAGGTGCCGACCAGCGTATAAGCCCACCAGCCGGCGAATGGCGAAGCGACCAGACCGCCAAATGCGTAGCAGGAACTCCACAAACCGAGCACCCGCCCACGTTGTTCGGCCGGGAAGAAGCTGCCGAGGTTTTTACACAGTCCGGACCAGCCAGTCGATTGCGCCAAACCTTGAATCAGCATGCAGGTGGCGAAGATCGGCAACGTCGCGAAACTGCCCATCACCAGCGCCGCAGCGGCGGATATCAGCAAACCGCCGAGCACGACAACCCGCGGACCGAAGCGATCGGCGAGCATGCCCCAAGTGAACTGGCCGAGGGCGTAAGCCGCCAGATAGATCGCGTCGAGGTTGGCCATGGCCATTTTGTCGAGAGTGAAATCAGGGTCTTCGGCGATACCCAGTTTGGCCACCGAAAAGGCTTTGCGGGTGAAATAAAATGCGGCGTACGCGAGCCAGGTAATAGCGAAGATCTGCACGCGCCAACGCGCCAGGGTGCCGATATGCTTGTTCATGGTGGTTCTGACCTCAAGGTGTGAGTGTGCCGGCAGAATCGTTAAGAAAAACGCCTGTGTTTTTTATTGTTGAGCACTGCGATATCGCCCCTTCCCTCAAGCGATACCGGTCAGATGAGTCTGCTGTTGCACGCACAGGCTCATGCGCCAACGCCGCTGCACGACCGAGCAGTCAGCGATGGCGTGAGCGGATCAAAGCAATTACTGTTTAATAAATAAAATCGATTTATCGTATTTCACACATAAGCTCAGCTTGTTACTGGAGCCAACATGTCCGTCTCACACGCACAACTCAAAGCGTTCCACGCCGTGGCCGTCCATGGAAGCTTCACCCGCGCCGCCGAGCGGCTTTATCTGACGCAACCGGCGATTTCCGACCAGGTGCGCAAACTCGAAGAGCGCTTTGGTGTTCTGCTGTTTCACCGCAATAAACGCGCCGTGCGCCTGACCGATCTCGGCGAGCGTTTGCTGGCGATTACTCAACGCCTGTTCGTGATCGAGGCCGAAGCGCAGGAGTTGTTGCAGGAATCCCAGGCACTGCAGACCGGCAGCCTGATTCTGGCGGTGGACGCGCCCATCCACGTGCTGCCGCAGATCGCGCGGTTCTGTGAACGCTATCCGGGCATCAGCGTAAAAATCGAGACCGGTAATACCGATGAATCGCTGTTTCGCCTGTTCAACTATCAGGCCGATCTGGCGCTGCTCGGCCGTGATGTGACCGATGAACGCTTGATGTGCGTACCGTTGCGCAACGATCCGATGGTGGCGTTTGTTTCGCACAATCATCCGTGGGCCGAGCGCGAATCGATCTGTCTGGCCGATCTGGATGACACGCCACTGGTGCTGCGCGAGATCGGTTCGGTGACACGCCAGACCCTGGAAGAAGAAATGGCCCGCGCAGGTTTTCGCATTCGCCCGGCGATTCAGGTTGAAGGCCGGGAAGCGGCGCGCGAGGCGGTGGTGGTGGGGATTGGTGTGGGGGTTGTTTCAGCGGCAGAATTTGGCGCCGACTCACGGGTCTGCGCGCTGCCGATCACCGATTGCACCCGGCGCCTGACCGAGACGCTGGTGTGCTTGCGCGAACAGAGCTCGCGGCGTGTAGTGGCGACGTTCCTGGACATGGTTCGTGAAAGCCTCCCCGGTTCCTGATCGTTCCCACGCTCTGCGTGGGAATGCCGCAACGGACGCTCCGCGTTCGGCTTTGGATGGGACGCAGAGCGTCCCGGGCTGCGTTCCCACGCAGAGCGTGGGTACGATCACGGTGCGGCTGGCGCAAGACCAAAGAAGGCCTGAATCAAACGCAACTCGCGCCGCCGCTCCATGCAGCCAATCATGTGTCGGTTCACCAGCCCTTCGCCGGCAATCGGGATCGCGACCACGCGTGGGTCATGGCTGACCTCCACCGATGACACCACACCAACGCCCAACTCGGCCGCAACCGCTTCGGTCACCGCCTCGCGACTGTCCAGCTCCAGCAACACTCGCGGCTGAATCGAGGCCTGAGAGCATGCCTGGTCAAAGGTGCGGCGGGTGATCGAACTCGGCTCGCGCAGAACCATGATCACGTGGTCCAACGCTTTGAGTTTCACTTCACCCGAGCGCATCGCCCAGGGATGCCCCGCCGGCACCAGCGCGCAGATCCTTGACTCGCTCAGCGCTTGCAGATGCAGCCCCTTGCGCGGCTCGACCTGCGTCAGCACCGCGACATCAGCGTGTTCCGACAACAGCGCCGCCAGGGTTTCCTGGGCATTGCCCAGGCGCAGGTTCACGGTGATCCCCGGATAGCGCGCGCGCAAACTCGCCAGCATCGGCATGACCATGTGCGGTCCATCCGCCGCCACCTCCAGACGTCCGGTCAATAACTGCCGGTTCGCCTCAAGCAGCGTCTGCGCTTCTTCCGCCAGGCCAAACATGGCCCGGGTGATCGCCGCCAGTTTGGTCCCCTCCTCGGTCAGTTCCACCCGTCGCGCGGTGCGCCGCAGCAAGGTGATCTGGTAGTGCTCCTCAAGCGCCTTGATGTGCCCGGTGACCGCTGGCTGGCTGATAAACAACCGCGCCGCAGCACGGGTGAAGCTGCCCTCACGGGCCACAGCATCGAAGGCACGGAGCTGAAACAGATTCATGAATAACCCTCACTGATGGCTGGCATAACAACAAACAATTTGATTGATGCAAGCGCGAATTGCAACGTAGGCCCCGTAGCTTCATCCCACAGCGTTTTCGCGAGGACACACGAATGAGTACCGCCGCACCGATTCTGCTCACTCCCGGCCCGTTGACCACGTCGGCCCGCACCCGCCAGGCCATGATGGTCGACTGGGGTTCGTGGGATGACCGCTTCAACCAGTTGACCGCCAGCCTGTGCGAGCAATTGCTGGCCATCCTCAACGGCGCCGCCAGCCACCACTGTGTGCCATTGCAAGGCAGCGGCACGTTCGCCGTCGAAGCGGCGATCGGCACGCTGGTGCCGCGCGACGGCAAAATCCTGGTATTGATCAATGGCGCCTACGGCAAGCGCCTGGCAAAGATCTGCGAAGTGCTCGGCCGCTCTTTCAGCACGTTCGAAACCGCCGAAGACGAACCGACCACCGCCGCCGACGTCGACCGACTGCTGCGCGCCGACGCTGACATTACTCACGTGGCGCTGATCCACTGCGAAACCAGCACCGGCATTCTTAATCCGTTGGCGGAAATCGCCGAGGTCGTTGCGCAACACGGCAAACGCCTGTTCATCGATGCCATGAGCTCCTTCGGCGCATTGCCGGTGGATGCGCAAAAAGTGCCGTTCGACGCGCTCATCGCCGCCTCCGGCAAGTGCCTGGAAGGCGTGCCGGGGATGGGTTTTGTCTTTGCCCGCAAGGAATCACTGGCCGCCGCCGCCGGCAACTCACACTCGCTGGCGATGGACCTGTACGACCAACACGCCTACATGATGAAAACCGGACAATGGCGCTTCACGCCGCCGACCCACGTCGTCGCGGCGCTTCACGAAGCGTTGCTGCAATACAGCGAAGAAGGTGGCCTGCCGGCGCGGCACGCACGTTATGCAGCCAATTGTCAGGCGTTGATGGAAGAGATGAGCAAAATCGGTTTGCGCAGCTTTTTGCCAGCGCAGATTCAGGCGCCAATTATTGCCACTTTCCATGCGCCGCAGGATCCGCGTTACCAGTTCAAAGACTTCTATGAACGCGTCAAGGCCAAGGGTTACATCCTCTACCCCGGCAAATTGACCCAGGTCGAAACCTTCCGCGTCGGCTGCATCGGCCACGTCACCCCGGACGAAATGCGCCAGGCCGTAGCAGCGGTTGGCGAAGTGCTACGCGAGATGGAAGTGCTCGACATCTGAAGGCCCCACGGTCCTACAGGATCGCCAAATTCGAACAGCTTTTTCACAGGAATTGATTGCCATGAACTACACCAACCCAACCAAGCTGCAAGCCGCGATCCTCGACTGGGCCGGTACTGTAGTCGATTTCGGCTCGTTTGCGCCGACGCAGATTTTCGTCGAAGCCTTCGCCGAGTTCGATGTGCAGGTGTCGATCGAAGAAGCCCGTGGGCCGATGGGCATGGGCAAATGGGATCACATCCGCACCCTCTGTGATCAGCCGCAGGTTGCCGAGCGTTACCGCAAGGTGTTCGGTCGCACGCCGACCGACGATGACGTCACCGCTATCTACAACCGCTTCATGCCGTTGCAGATCGAGAAAATCGCCGAACACTCGGCACTGATCCCCGGTGCGCTGGACACTATCGCTCAACTGCGCGCGCAAGGAATCAAGATCGGTTCCTGCTCCGGCTACCCGAAAGCCGTCATGGACAAAGTCGTCGAACTGGCCGCCAGCAACGGCTACGTCGCCGATCATGTAGTCGCCACCGACGAAGTGCCCAACGGTCGCCCATGGCCAGCGCAAGCGTTGGCCAACGTGATCGCGCTGGGCATCGACGATGTGGCGGCATGCGTGAAGATCGATGACACGGCGCCGGGCATTCTCGAGGGTCGCCGCGCCGGGATGTGGACCGTTGCGCTGATTTGTTCAGGCAACGCGTTGGGGCTGGACTACGAGGGTTTTCGCGCGCTGGATAGCAATGAACTGGCCAGCGAGCGCAAGCGCATCCACGTGCTGTTCGAAAGTTCGCGCCCGCATTACATGATCGACACCATCAGCGATTTGCCGGACGTGATCGCCGACATCAACAAGCGCCTGGCCAATGGTGAAATGCCGCAAAACGCATGACCCCAAAAATAAACACCGCTGATCGATAGTTATCAGCGGTGTTTTTTGTTGTTTATTATTAGCACTAATCACGGCACTGAAACTTATTCGGTAACAAGATTACCTTGCGCATCATAAGCCAGACCATCTGGATATTTAATACTGCCATCAGGCAACTGCTCGGTACCGTCTTCCCAGACAATGCGCCCATCCGGGTATTCGAGCGTGTTATCTGGCCAGACAATCAGCCCACTCGGATGTTCTACCCTGCCATCCGCATGCTGAATAATTCCGTCAGGACGTTTTATCGATGTTTTATCAGCATCGATCAGACTGCCGTCAGGCAGCGTAGTTGAACCGTCAGCATTGGCTGTCGCTGCGGCGGCCTGAATCAATGCGATCAATGCTAACGGGTCTATATTGAAGTTGACGGCCGGCCATGGCATTGGCGGTCTCTTCGATTCGATTGGCGCGGTCGGTTTGACCGGTTTGGGTGGCACTACAGGTTTGATCGGAGCGACTGGTTTGGGCGGCACTACCGGTTTGACCGGCGCCACTGGCTTGGGCGGCACTACCGGTTTGACCGGCGCCACTGGCTTGGGCGGCACTACCGGTTTGACCGGCGCCACTGGCTTGGGCGGCACTACCGGTTTGATCGGCGCCACTGGCTTTGGCGGCACTACCGGTTTGATCGGCGCCACTGGCTTTGGCGGCACTACTGGTTTGGTGGGCGCTACTGGTTTTGTCGTGGTGATTGTCGGGCGAGGCTTCGGGATCGGAGGTTTCATATGCACACTCAAATTAAAAGAATAGGTTTAATCTTTAATAATCAACTAAAGACCCATCCAGACAATAATCAGCCATAACAAACTATTCAAATCAAAACAAAACACAAGATATAAACAACATAAAGTTACCCCAGGCTGAACGACACCTAGCGGTGACTACCGTGTAACTAATTAATTAAACCGCGACTGGGCGCACTTTCCTTCGTAGCAAAAACCCTCTCGCGTAGCAGGCAAAAACATCCCGGCAGGTTTACAGTGAACCTATGCCGTGACCACGGCCTGATTGCAAATCAAACCCAAGAAAAATCTCATGCCATGGACAAGTTCGGAATCGCGTTACAGCACTGTTCGATTCTGCTGCACTGGCTGATGTTGATGCTGCTGGTTCTGGTTTACGCCAGCATGGAATTGCGCGGTTTCTTCCCCAAGGGCAGCGGCGCTCGCGCACTGATTCGCGAAATGCACTACCTGCTGGGCCTGACCGTGTTTGTACTGGTGTGGTTTCGCCTGCTCGCACGCAGCCTCGGCCCTGCGCCGAAAATCTTCCCCGCATCACCCGCCTGGCAGACCGTCGTGGCGCGGCTGATGCACTGGGCGCTGTACCTGTTCATGCTGGGCATGCCGATTCTCGGCTGGCTGATCACCAGTGCCGAGGGCCATCAAGTCATGTTTTACGGTTTCGATTTGCCGTTATTGGTCGGCGAAGACAAGACGCTCGCCAAACAAGTTGAAGGCTGGCATGTACTGATCGCCACGATCGGCTATTGGCTGATCGGCCTGCATGCGCTGGCAGGTATTTATCACCATTACGTGGTGCGCGATAACACCCTGCTGCGGATGATGCCCAAGCGCGGCTGAGCGTCAGGGCATCGTGGCAAACCCGCGTCGCCCTTGCAGGCCGCCCGTGTGAATGAAAATCAGACGAGTGCCGACGGCGAATCCGCCAGACTCGACATGCTGTTTGAGCGCCAGCAAGGCTTTGCCGGTGTAAATCGGCTCGAGAGGGATGCCGCTGGTTTGCTCGGTCAGTTCGATGAAGGTCAGCAACACGTCGTCAACCTTGGCGAAGCCACCACGGCTGGCGTCGATCAGTCGATAGCCCGCCGCAGGCTCGGCGGCGTGCGCAAGGATGGACTCGATGTTCGGCGCTACGCCGTGATCGTCCGGCACCGCCAGTGCGCCATACAGTGAGCGCTGGCCTTTCTCGGCGAGCGCCAGTCCGGCCAGTGTCGTGCCGGTGCCACAAGCCAGCCACCAGGCGTGGAAATCATTCCAGCCCAGCGTGGCCAGTTGTTCATCGACCTGCTGCCTGATCGCTGCGCAACCCAGTGCGCCGGCCACTCCGCCACCGCCCTCGGGCACGGCATGCAGCGTCGGATATTGCGCCTGCCACGGCGTCCAGAATCCAGGTTCGTGCCGCGCGCGATAGGCGGCGTAACCCAGCCAATGCAACTGCATGCCGAATGCTTGCAGGTCCCGCGCCGTGGGCGTGTCCTGGGGATGGCCACGCAGCAATCCCACGGTTTTGAAGCCCAGCCGTTTGCCTGCTGCCGCCAGCGCGTGCAAATGATTGGAATGCGCACCGCCGAGGCTGATGATGCCATCGGCACCAGCGCGCTCAGCGGCTTTGAGGTGTTCAACGAGTTTGAACCATTTGTTGCCGCTGATCAGCGGGTCGATGCGGTCGAGGCGCAGGATCGCGACTTCGATGCCGGCTCTTGCGAGCCAGTCCAGGCGGAGCGGTTCGAGGGGGGCGTGGGGTAGCCAATCAAGAGGAGGCAAAAGCATGGGCACTGCGCAATCAGGAAAAGACCACATACTAGTAGGAGCTGTCGCAGGCTGCGATCTTTTGATCTTGTTTGTAAATTCAGGATCAACAGATCGCAGCCTGCGGCAGCTCCTACAGAATGTGTTTACAACTCAGCCGCGAGGCGCGAACCCTGATTGATCGCGCGCTTGGCATCAAGCTCTGCGGCGACATCCGCGCCGCCGATCAAGTGCACGTTCTGCCCGGCTTCGACCAGGCCGTCGTGCAACTCACGCAGCGGATCCTGCCCGGCGCAGATCACGATATTGTCCACCGCGAGCAGTTGCGGCTCGCCGGTTTCGCCGATGCGTATGTGCAGGCCGTCGTCATCGATGCCGAGGTATTCGACGCTGTTGAGCATCTGCACCTGCTTGTTCTTCAGACCGGTACGGTGAATCCAGCCGGTGGTCTTACCGAGGCCGTCACCAACCTTGGTTTTCTTGCGCTGCAACAGGAACACCTCTCGGGCGGGAGCGTGCGGCGCGGCTTTGACGCCCGCCACACCGCCACGGGCTACCAGCTGCATGTCGATGCCCCACTCCTTCCAGAACGCCGCGCGATCCAGACTGGTGGCCACGCCTTGATGAACAAGAAACTCCGACACATCGAAACCGATACCGCCAGCTCCGATCACCGCGACACGCTTGCCGACTGGCTTGCGCTCGAGAATCACATCCAGATAACTCAGCACCTTGGCATTCTCGACGCCCGGAATCGCCGGCACGCGTGGTGCAATACCGGTGGCGAGAATGATTTCGTCATAACCGCCCTCAACCAGTTTCGCCACGTCGACGCGGGTGTTCAGGCACACCTCGACATTTGTGGTCTGTAACTTGCGGTTGAAGTAGCGCAGGGTTTCGAAAAACTCTTCCTTGCCCGGCACGCGCTTGGCGATGTTGAACTGGCCACCGATCTCGCTGGCGGAATCGAACAGCGTCACCTGATGACCGCGCTCAGCGGCCACGGTGGCGGCAGACAACCCCGCAGGGCCGGCACCGACCACGGCGATTTTCTTGATCTGTTGCACCGGCAGGTAATTGAGCTCGGTTTCGTGGCAGGCGCGCGGGTTGACCAGGCAACTGGTGAGTTTGCCGCCGAAGGTGTGGTCGAGACACGCCTGATTGCAGCCGATGCAGGTATTGATTTCGTCGGCGCGGCCTTCAGCGGCTTTATTGACGAAATCCGGATCGGCAAGAAACGGTCGCGCCATCGAGACCATGTCGGCATCGCCTTCGGCGAGAATCTGCTCGGCGATTTCCGGGGTGTTGATGCGGTTGGTGGTGATCAGCGGAATGCTCACCGAGCCGCGCAGCTTGGCCGTGACCTTGCTGAACGCTGCACGCGGCACCTTGGTGGCGATGGTCGGAATCCGCGCTTCGTGCCAACCGATACCGGTGTTGATAATAGTCGCGCCAGCCTGTTCGATGGCTTTGGCCAACGTGACGATTTCATCCCAGGTGCTGCCACCCTCGACCAGATCGAGCATCGACAGGCGGAAAATGATGATGAAGTTCGGCCCGACCGCTTCGCGCACACGACGGACGATTTCCACCGGCAGGCGCATGCGGTTTTCGTAACTGCCGCCCCAGCGGTCGGTGCGGTGGTTGGTATGGGCGGCGAGGAACTGGTTAATGAAATACCCTTCCGAACCCATGATTTCAACGCCGTCGTATTCGGCGGTTTGCGCCAATACCGAGCAGGTGACGAAATCGCTGATCTGCTTTTCGATGCCCTCTTCGTCCAGCTCTTTGGGCTTGAACGGATTGATCGGCGCCTGAATCGCACTCGGAGCTACCTGTTTCGGGCTGTAGGCATAACGGCCAGCATGGAGAATCTGCATGCAGATCTTGCCGCCCGCCTCATGCACCGAGCGAGTGACGATGCGGTGCTTGAGCGCCTCTTCTTCGGTTGTAAGCTTGGCCGCGCCGGAATACACGCCGCCCTCGTCATTCGGGCCGATACCGCCGGTGACCATCAGGCCGACACCGCCACGGGCACGTTCGGCGAAGTACGCCGCCATGCGTTCAAAGCCACCCGGCTTTTCTTCCAGGCCGGTGTGCATCGAGCCCATCAGGGTGCGGTTGCGCAGCGTGGTGAATCCCAGGTCCAGCGGGGCCAGCAGATGCGGGTAATGAGCGGCGGTCATCGGTAACTCCACAACGAGCGATCACGGAAATTTGCGGGAGCTCTGCGTCCCCCGTCAGTCATGTTCGACAGACTAAGAGTCGCACCGCTGTCACTCAATGACCGTAACTGACAAGTTATTGATCCAAATGCGCAGCGCCCCTTGGCAACCCAAGCCATGGGCCCTACCCTAGTCGCCACATCCTGTATCCGGCTGTTGTTGGTTTTCATGCGCAAACTTCTGTATCTGTTTTTCTCCATGGCCCTCGTTGCCGCCCTGACCACCTACGCCATGTGGGCGGCGGACCGGCCGGCGGGGCATTACCTGTCGGACCTGCGCATCAAGCTCGCCGTCGATCAGGGCACGCCCGCCGACCGTGGCAATCTACTGGGCATCCAGCCCGAGCTGTTCCCGACTGATTACCAAAGCTCCGCACGCCTGCACCGAAAACTCGCGGCGTATCTGCAGCAGGCGCGGGATCAAGGTTTGCTCAACGAAAAAACCGTGGTGGTTATGCCTGAGCACGTCGGCACCTGGCTGATGATCAGCGGCGAAAAAGACGAGCTGTATCAGGCGCCGACGCAGGCAGAGGCGATGAACTGGCTGGCGGCAAGCAATCCGCTGCTGTTCGCCCGCGCCTGGCTGCGGGCCAAGGGCGAGCAGCGTCTGGATGATGCTTATCTGCGGATGAAATCCAAGGTCATGGCCAAGGATTATCAGGCGCTGTTCGGCGGTCTGGCCAAGGAGTTCCAGGTCACTCTGGTCGCCGGCTCCATTGTGCTGCCGGAACCAAGCATTCGCGACGGTCAGCTCAAGCCCGGCAGCGGCGCCCTGTTCAACAGCAGTGTGGTATTCGGCCGCGACGGCGCGCCGCTGGGCCAGCCGCAACGCCAGATGCACCCGATTTTCGATCAGCAGGGTGTGATTCAGGCGGAAGACAAACACGCCATACAGGTCGTCGATACCCCGGCCGGGCGCCTCGGCGTCCTGATTGGCAGTGACAGCTGGTACCCCGGCAACTACCGCACCCTCGATGAACACGGCGCGCAACTGGTAGCCGTGCCCGCGCAAGTGGTCGGCCAAGGCGCCTGGGACAAACCGTGGCGCGGTTACAAGGGTTCAAGCACGCCGGGATCGGTAAGCCTCAAGCCCGGCGACCTCAGCGAAGGTCAGGCCTGGCATCGACTGACTCTCACCGCACAACCGCCGAGCAGCCGCGCGATTGCCGGCGTCAGTGTGTTCATGCGCGGGCAGTTCTGGGATAAACCAAGCACCGGCACAAGCTTCCTCAGCAGCAACGGCCAACAGTTCGCCGATGGTGAGTCCCGTGGTGCGCGTTTGCTGAACGTTTGGCTGTAAACCATGAAGCCGCAGCCGATGCGCCTCGGGGATCTGTCGGTGGGCTTCGTCCACAGTCTGGCCGATGCCGTGCGCAGCCACGACGCCGACCCGCTGCCTTTACTTGAGCAGTACGGCCTCGATGCCGCGCGGCTGGCGGAGGCTGGTGCACGCTTGTCGATCCCGCGTTACATGCGCTTGGGTCATGCGGCGATTCAACTCACCGGCGACCCGGCGCTGGGCCTGCGCATGGGGCGAATGATCCGCTTGAATCAGGCGGGCCTGGCCGGCATCACCGCCGCGCAAGCGCCCACCGTGCGCGAAGCCGCACGCTGCCTGACTCGCTTCGAACCGCTTTACGGCTCCAACTACCGCGGGCAATCCAGTTTCCATGAAGACGCCAACGGCGCCTGGCTGCGCTTCTACTCGATCAGCCCGTACAACGCCTATAACCGCTTCGTGGTCGACTCGATCCTGGCCGGCTGGCTGCACCAGTTGTCGAGCCTGTGCGGCCAATCGTTGCGCGCCGAACGCCTCGAAATCGAATTCGAAGCACCGGATTACCGCGACGCCTACACAGTGCTCGGCGATTGTCCGATCCAGTTCGGCGCCGAGCGCAATCAACTGCGCCTGAGCCTCGCCAGCCTTGCCCTGCGCAACCCCGAACATTGCCCGAGCACCTGGAGACATCTGCTGCAACTGTGTGAGCGCGAACTGGAACAACTGACACGCACGCGCAGCCTGCGCGAGCGCATTACTCAATTGCTCGGCCCGTTACTCAATGGCGGCCGCGAGCCGGATCTCGAAGAAGTCGCGGCACGCCTGAAACTGCCAACCTGGACCTTGCGGCGCAAACTTGCCGAGGAAGGTACGCAGTTCCGCGCGATCCTCAATGACACGCGCCGTGACCTGGCGATGACCTATATGCGCGACACCGAACTGGCATTCGGCGAAATCGCCTACCTGCTGGGGTTCGCCTCCGCCGAAGCGTTCCAGCGCGCGTTCAAGCGCTGGAGCGCCCAGACGCCCGGCGAGTTTCGCCGCAGTCATCGCTCGGGGGCTTGAAGCTCAGAGCTCGGTTGCGTCGTCCGCCGGCTCCGGCTGATCCAGCTCAAAGGCCTGATATTCGAGCAGTTCTTCCTGATACTCATCCATCGTATAAATCCCCCAAACTGCTCGCTGTGAAAATGGCCTGATCAATCGACCTGTGCCCTGAGCATAAAGTGCCCGTGTGAAGGAAAAGTGAAGCGCGACCTTCATGAATAAAACGTAGCAGGCGGTTTGGGATTTATCGCGGGAAGGTTGTTGGGGGAATGTAACCGGATCTTTAAGCGAACCGGCCCCCCTGGGGGAGCGAGCAGATTTGCTCCCGCAGGGTTTCGCTGAAGTTATTGGCCCGACGCGGGCATCGCCGGAATCGGCTCGGACGGTGGCGCAATATCCGGGTTGGTCGGTGGCGTGATGGTTTCGCTGGCCGGCGTTGGCTCTTCGACCGGCGCCGGTGTTGGCGCGATCGGTGCCGACTCCGCTGGTGGCACGACGGGCTCGGAACTCACTGGCGCAGCTTCAACCGGGGCCGGAGCAGGCTCGGCAGCCGGCGCTGGTGTCACCGCCGGTTCCGCTGCAGGTGTCGGTACCAGTGGCGCAGGCACCGGAGCAGGCGTCGCTTTCGGCTCCGGCACACCGAGGTCGGTTTGCGGTTTTTCTTCGATATGTGCCGCTTTCTTCGCATCAGCGGGCAGGAACTGCTCCACCAGCGTGAAGAAGCGTTCATAGAATTTCTGCGCAGTGACCGTCTCGCTGGCGACTTTGACCATCGAATCGTCCGAGGAGCCGATCGGCATCGACACCGAACCCAGCACACCAACGCCGAGGCTCGCAGAATTGTTGGTCTTCTTCAGCGCATAACGGTCCTGCAGGGCGTTGGCGAACACCGTTGCATGATGCCCGGCACTGCCGTCTTCGGCACAGACCACGTTGAAGCTGATCTCCAGGTGCGTCTCGCCGGTTTGCTGGAAACTCTTGTGACCGCTGACCAGTTTCGGATCACTGCTGGTAATAATGTAGCCCTGACTGAGCAACGCGCGCCGGGCCGCTTCGCAGCTGGCGGTATCAGTCACCGGGTAATTGCGCGAAAAGGTGCCGGAGTCATCAAAGTTCTCATGCTCATAGATCGGCTTGTCCTTTGAACAACCGGCTACCGTAGTCAACAAAAGCGCCAGCCCGACAACACGCATGGGATTGGAAATCAACATTGAACACCCTGAGGAAAACAGTCCGGGGCGTATTGTGCAACAGATCGTCGCCCCATGGCGCATGGAATAGTGTCAAGAATCGGTTACAACTTTACCGATCACGGCCATCGGGAAAAAGCTGCGCTGACAAATGATCGATCAACGCGCGCAATTTCGCCGTCCCTTGTCGGCTGAACGGCCACAGTACCCAACTTGGCAGACTCGTTGGAGCATGTCCGACCCAATGGTCGCCAAGCATCCCAAAAAAAAACCCCGACCAATCAGGCCGGGGCTTCTTCAAACGTCAGTCAAAAGATCAAAACCGCTCGATCTTCGCCTCAGCCTCCAACTGCTTGCGATAAGCCGCAAAGTCCTGCTGCCCCTCACGGGAAGCCAGGAAGCGACGATATTGCACCTTCTCTTCTTCCGTCGGCGCAGCCGCTTCATTGACGCCATTCAGACGCACAATCATCAGACTGCCATCCGGCAACGTAACGCTGGAGAACGTCGGCTTGTCCTTGGCAGCCGGCTTCGGCATACGGAACAACGCCTGCAGCACAGCCGGATCAACACCTTCCTGAGCACGCGTGGCCGCTTCGGTGATCTTCCAGTTCTGGCCGTCAATCGCTTTGTCCAGCGGCGCCTTGCCATCGCGCAGATCAGCGATCAGCTTCTCGGCACGGGTCTTGGCCTCGGCACTGGCGTGCTCCTTGGTCAACTGAGCACGGATCGCCGCGCTCACGCTTTCCAGCGGCAGTTGCGCAGGCTTGAGATGCTCCTTGGCGCGCAACACGATCACGGTTTCCGGGTCCAGTTCGATAGCGGTGCTGTTGGCACCTTCATCAATCACTTCCGGGCTGAACGCGGCAGTGACCACCGCACGGTTGGCCGCGACACCTTCGCCACCTTCACGGCCGAACGGCTTGGAGGTGTGCACAGTCAGTTTCAGATCCGCTGCTGGCTGCGCCAGGTCAGAGGCTTCGAACGCCGAGTCTTCCAGTTGCTTGGTCGCCTCAACGAAACGCTGCTCGACCTGAGCCGCCTTCAATTCGCGGGTAAGCTTGTCTTTCAGACTAGCCAGGGTCGGCACCTCAGGCGCTTCCACGCCCAAAAGCTTGATCAGGTGATAACCAAAATCGGTACGAATCGGCTCAGACACCTGGTCTTTCGACAGCGCGTACAGCGCCTTTTCGAAGGCCGGATCGTAAACGCCAGGACCGGCGTAACCAAGGTCACCGCCATTGTTGGCCGAACCCGGATCCTGTGAAAACTCTTTGGCCAACACCTCGAATTTTTCACCCTTGGCCAGACGCGCCTGGACTTCGTCGATCTTCGCCTTGGCCTGCGCTTCGGTAGTCTTGTCGTTCACTTCGATGAGGATGTGCGCGGCACGACGCTGTTCCGACAGGTTGGCGATCTCTTTCTGGTACGCCGCCTCAAGATCTTCATCCTTGACCGCGACCTGATCAAAGAACGACGACTTCTTCAGCTCAACGTAATCGATGATCACCTGATCTGGCGTCATGAATTCCTTGGCATGTTCGTCGTAGTAAGCCTTGACCTCGTCATCGGTCAGCTTGACCGCAGCCGGGTCAGCCTTGACGTTGAGCGTGGCGAAATCGCGGGTCTGTTTTTCCAGACGGGCGAATGCCAGGACTTCGGCGTCGGTGACAAAACCGCTGCCGGCAACACCAGCGCGCAGCTGGCCGATCAGCATTTCCTGAGCCAGCATCTGGCGGAACTGCATACGGCTGTAACCCAGCTGGCGGATCACCTGATCGAAACGCTCGGAGCTGAACTTGCCGTCGACCTGAAATTCAGGCGTCTGCAGGATCACCTGATCCAGCGCGGCTTCGGAGAATGAGAACTTCGCCTGTTCGGCGCCTTGCAGCAGCAACTTGCGGTCGATCAGGCCTTTGAGAGCCGATTCGCGCAGCATTTTTTCGTCGAGCAAGGAAGCATCGAAGTCCTTGCCCAGCTGTTGCATCAGCTGACGGCGTTGCATATCAACGGCCTGGCTCAGCTCGTTCTGGCTGATTTCGTCACCGTTGACCTTGGCCGCCTCGTTCTTGTGAGTCGTGGCCTGGAAAATGGCATCGAAACCGGTCAGAGCCATCAGTGCAACGATGACTCCGATAATGGTCTTGGCAATCCAGCCTTGTGAATTGTCCCTGATATTCTGCAGCATGCGTCCCCCAGAAACGGTTGAACTTCAATTTATGCAACCGTGGAGCGTGGGTAGAATCCGGATAGAAGAAAGGCGCATCCGAGGATGCGCCTTCTCGTAACTGGCGGAGCGGACAGGGCTCGAACCCTCGATCCCGGCGTTACAGGTGCCTGGTCCAGCCACCTGCTCTACCGCTCCGCTGCCAAGTCAGGCTTGACCCCGACCCGGATGGGTAAAAACCTGAAAACTCAGTTAACAGCTTCTTTCAGTGCTTTACCGGCTTTGAAACCTGGCTTCTTGGCAGCCGGGATTTCCAGAGTCTTGCCGGTTTGCGGGTTGCGGCCGGTACGAGCCGGACGGTCAGTCACGGAGAAAGTACCGAAACCAACCAGAACAACGGAGTCGCCAGCCTTCAGAGCGCCAGTGACGGATTCGATAACAGCGTCCAGCGCACGGCCAGCAGCAGCTTTCGGGATATCAGCGGATGCAGCGATAGCATCAATCAGTTCCGACTTGTTCACTCTAAGTCCCCTTATATCTATTTTGAGATGTTTCTAAGTTTTTTGGTGAAAGCAAAAACGAGTGCTGAATGGCCTACAGACACTTAAGAGCCGCTTTATAACAAGGGCTCTAAAATGCTGTCAAGGAAAGCCCCCCAAGCTAAAACGTATTAATGCGTGCTAATTCTTTCCTTGGCATCAGACTCGCGTTTTTCGTCCTTGGCAACTATCTCCGGAGCCACATCCGGCAAGGGCTCCGGCGCGTATTGCAGCGCAATTTGCAGGACCTCGTCAATCCATTTAACCGGTTTGATCTGCAGATCCTGCTTGATATTGTCAGGAATCTCCTTCAGATCGCGGACGTTTTCTTCCGGAATAATCACAATCTTGATTCCACCGCGATGCGCCGCCAGCAGTTTTTCTTTTAAACCGCCGATTGCCAGAACCTGACCACGCAAGGTGATTTCACCCGTCATGGCGACATCGGCACGCACCGGAATGCCGGTCAACGCCGAGACCAACGCTGTACACATGCCCACGCCAGCACTTGGGCCATCTTTCGGTGTGGCACCTTCCGGCATGTGAATGTGGGTGTCGCGCTTCTCGTGGAAGTCCAGCGGGATGCCCAGGCTCTTGGCGCGGCTGCGTACCACAGTTTGTGCAGCAGTGATCGATTCGACCATCACATCACCGAGCGAACCGGTCTTGATCAATTGCCCTTTGCCCGGAATCACCGCGGCTTCAATCGTCAGCAATTCGCCACCGACCTGAGTCCACGCCAGGCCAGTCACCTGCCCCACCTGATCCTGCTGCTCAGCCAGCCCGTAGCGGAACTTGCGCACGCCGAGGAAATGCTCAAGCAGATCAGCTGTCACTTTCACCGAGAAACGTTTTTCCAGTGCATGCTCCTTGACGGCCTTGCGGCAGACCTTGGCAATCTGTCGCTCAAGACCACGCACGCCCGCTTCCCGGGTGTAGTAACGGATGATGTCGCGGATCGCTTCCTCATCAAATTCCAGCTCGCCCTTCTTCAGACCATTGGCAGCGATCTGTTTTGGCGACAGGTACTTCACTGCGATGTTGATCTTCTCGTCTTCGGTATAGCCCGGCAGACGGATGACTTCCATCCGGTCCAGCAGTGCCGGTGGGATGTTCATCGAGTTCGAGGTGCACAGGAACATCACATCGGACAGGTCGTAATCGACTTCCAGGTAGTGATCGTTGAAATTGTGGTTTTGCTCCGGGTCGAGCACTTCCAGCAACGCCGATGCCGGGTCGCCACGCATGTCGCTGCCCATCTTGTCGATTTCATCGAGCAGGAACAGCGGGTTGCGGACACCCACTTTCGTCATCTTTTGAATCAATCTTCCCGGCATCGAACCAATGTAAGTCCGACGGTGACCACGAATTTCTGCTTCATCACGCACGCCGCCCAAGGCCATCCGTACAAATTTGCGGTTGGTGGCGTGAGCAATCGATTCTGCCAGCGAGGTTTTACCTACACCTGGCGGACCGACGAGGCACAACACCGGGCCACGGATCTTCTTCACGCGCTTCTGCACAGCGAGGTATTCAAGGATGCGTTCCTTGACCTCCTCGAGGCCGTAGTGATCAGCGTCGAGAATGTCTTCTGCACGGGCCAGGTCGAGGCGTACTTTGCTCTGCGCCTTCCACGGCACCTGGACCAGCCAGTCGATGTAGGAGCGCACCACGGTGGCTTCAGCCGACATCGGCGACATCTGCTTGAGCTTGTTCAGCTCGGCAGTGGCCTTGGCCATTGCATCTTTAGGCAGGCCGGCAGCATCAATGCGCTTTTTCAGCTCTTCGATTTCGTTGTGGCCTTCGTCGCCATCGCCGAGCTCTTTCTGAATGGCCTTCATCTGCTCATTCAGGTAGTACTCGCGCTGACTGCGCTCCATTTGCTTCTTGACGCGACCGCGGATGCGTTTCTCAACCTGCAACAGGTCGATCTCGGCATCCAGCAGCGCCAGCACGTGCTCGACACGCGCCGACAGATCGATGATTTCGAGGATTTCCTGCTTCTGCTCGATTTTCAGCGCCATGTGCGCAGCCATGGTATCGACCAGACGACCCGGCTCATCGATGCTGTTGAGTGACGACAGGACTTCAGCTGGGACCTTTTTGCCCAGCTGGACGTATTGTTCGAACTGCGACAGCAGAGTGCGCACGAAGACTTCCGACTCGCGCTCAGCGGCGTCGACTTCTTCAATCAGAGCGACTTCGGCGCGGCAGTGGCCATCGACTTCGCTGAAGCGTTCGACGGTGCCACGCTGCTCACCCTCGACCAGAACCTTGACGGTGCCATCAGGCAGTTTCAGCAGCTGCAGAACCGTGGCAATCGTACCTACGCGATAGAGAGCGTCTTCACCAGGATCATCGTCAGCCGGGTTTCTCTGGGCCAGCAGAAGAATCTGCTTGTCACCCGTCATCGCTGCCTCAAGGGCTTCGATGGATTTCTCGCGCCCCACGAACAGCGGGATAACCATGTGCGGATAAACCACAACATCACGCAATGGCAGGAGAGGCAATTCGATGGTTGTCTTCATGATTTCGCCTCTACGGCGGCCGTATGGCCGTAATCAGATGGAATTAAGCTTGAAACCAAGATGGGGGCTGCCTTGAAAAAAAACAAGCGTAAAGCGGATGTAAAAAACGACATAAAAAAAAAGAGGCCCGAAGGCCCCTTCTTTGTTGCGGCGCTGCGAACGCTTACGCGTCCGGAGCTGCCTTGGCCGTCGGCTCACTGTTTTCGTAGATATACAGTGGCTTGGACTTGCCCTCGATCACGCTTTCATCGATCACGACTTTGCTCACCTCGGACTGCGAGGGGATTTCATACATCGTGTCGAGCAGCACACCTTCGAGAATCGAGCGCAGGCCACGGGCACCGGTTTTACGTTCCAGGGCACGCTTGGCGACCGACTTCAGCGCGTCGGAACGGAATTCCAGATCCACGCCTTCCATCTCGAACAGCTTGGCATACTGTTTGGTCAGAGCATTTTTCGGCTCGGTGAGGATTTGCATCAGCGCAGCCTCGTCGAGTTCGTCCAGTGTCGCCAGGACCGGCAGACGACCGACGAATTCCGGGATCAGACCGAACTTGACCAGATCGTCAGGCTCGACTTCACGCAGGGACTCACCGACTTTCTTGCCTTCTTCCTTGCTGCGCACTTCAGCGTTGAAGCCGATGCCGCCTTTGGTGGAACGGTTCTGAATGACCTTTTCCAGGCCGGAGAACGCGCCACCGCAGATGAACAGGATGTTACGGGTGTCGACCTGCAGGAATTCCTGCTGCGGGTGCTTACGGCCACCTTGCGGCGGTACCGAAGCGACCGTGCCTTCGATCAACTTGAGCAAGGCCTGTTGCACGCCTTCACCGGAAACATCGCGGGTGATCGACGGGTTGTCGGACTTGCGGGAGATCTTGTCGATTTCGTCGATGTAGACAATGCCCATCTGAGCTTTCTCTACGTCGTAATCGCACTTCTGCAGCAGCTTCTGAATGATGTTCTCGACGTCTTCACCTACATAACCCGCCTCGGTAAGGGTGGTTGCGTCGGCGATGGTGAACGGAACGTTCAGCAAGCGGGCCAGTGTTTCGGCCAGCAGGGTTTTACCGGAGCCTGTCGGGCCGATCAGCAGAATGTTGCTCTTGCCGAGTTCGACGTCGTCAGCCTTCTTGTCACGCTGGTTCAGGCGCTTGTAGTGGTTGTACACCGCTACGGCCAGAACCTTTTTTGCACGCTCCTGACCAATGACGTACTGGTCAAGGATGCCGCTGATTTCTTTAGGCGAAGGCAATTTATGCGCGCTGCTTTCGGCCTGTGCTTCCTGCACCTCCTCGCGGATGATGTCATTGCACAGGTCGACGCACTCGTCGCAGATAAAGACCGAGGGGCCGGCAATCAATTATCGCACTTC